>NZ_CP016786.1:2492500-2705000 GCF_002285495.1 Clostridium isatidis
CATAATATACCTGTTATAATTCATTATTTGATAAAAAATAATTTACTATGATATAATATACTATGCATTCTTTAAAACAAGCATCTATAGCTCAGTTGGATAGAGCGTTGGACTTCGAATCCAGTGGTCGGGGGTTCAATTCCCTCTAGGTGCACCAAAAACAATTCAAAATGAATAATTAAGAAAGAAACTCCTAGGTATACCTAGGAGTTTCTTTCAAATACATACATTTCTTTGTAATTCAGTATAATAATTATTAAAAAATTAGTCTTGTTACTTATTCAATATAGGAAAGAATTAAAGCTGATATAGAAGCTACCTTAATGACATTTCCTTCTATATTATATAGGCCATTTTCATCAATTTTATCTTTATCCAATATAACTTTGAACTTATAATGATCTAATTTAATTTCTATTGGTTTTTTATTTCCATTAAAGATTACAGCAATTTTTCCTAAATCATCATTAACTTTATTACCATTAGCAATATAGGCTACTACATTTCTATCATTAATTTCTCTTCCATATCTTAAAAACTTTATATTTTCTCTTATCTCATATGCTTTGTTAAATTTAAATATCCTATGTTTTTTTCTTAAGTTTATTAAATCCTTATAATAGTTAAACACATCTATATATTTCTCTTTTCTTTGCCAATCAATTTTATTCACATAATCAGGAGACTTATAACTATTATCTATAATAGTGCCATCCCGATCCTTTTTTGTTCTTAAGATTTCATCTCCTGAATGAATAAAAGGTATTCCTTGTGAAGTTAATATTATTGCTGCTGCAAGTTTGTTTATTTTTATTCTTTCTTCTTCACTTAATCCTTCTTCAACCAAGCATATCTTATCCCATAATGTATAATTGTCATGTGCTGATGTATAAGTTATTACCTGATAGGGTTCATTAGCCCAAGGCCATTTTGAATACTTTACGTTATTATAATCTATATCCAAGTGATTTACTGATGCTACTATTCCAAATTTCAAACTTTCTTCATAATTATCCCAGCCATTTATAAAACCACCTTCTTTTCCATAAAAGACTCCTCCTTTTATAGCATCTCTTATGTCATCACTGAAAACACCTATTTGCATATCATTTACTTTATTTATATTAAATTTTACAGAAGCTTTATCATAACTTAGTGTTGATGAGCCACCTGTCCAACCTTCCCCATAAATTATAATATTTTTATTTATTTTATCTAATTCTTTTCTTATTTCAATCATTGTATCTAAATCATGAAGTCCCATTAAATCAAATCTAAAGCCATCTATTTTATACTCTTCTGCCCAATATTTAACAGAATCTATTATAAACTTTCTTACCATAAATCTCTCTGATGCTAATTCATTTCCACAACCAGATCCATTTGAAAAACTTCCATCTTGATTTTGCCTATAATAATATCCTGGAAAAATCTTATTGAAATTTGATTCTTCAGTATCAAAAGTATGATTATATACAACATCCATTACAACTTTAAATCCATTTTCATGAGCTTTCATTATCATTTCTTTAAATTCTTTTATTCTAACCTCTCCTAAATATGGATTAGTAGAATAAGAACCCTCTGGTACATTATAATTTAATGGATCATATCCCCAATTATATTCTTCCTCACTATATTTTTCTTCATTAACTGTTTTATAATCAAAAACCGGCATAAGCTGTATAGTATTTATGCCTAGCTCTTTTAAATGATCAAAGCCTATTTTAATAGAGCTATCCCGCAATGTCACTCCTGCTTCTACTAATCCTTTATATTTTCCCCTTAAACTTTTATCTAAAGTAGAATTTGAATCTATTGTAAAATCTCTAACATTCATTTCGTATATTATTGAATCCATCGGAGAAAAATTAGGAATTTTATGTTCTTTCCAACCTTTTGGATTAGTATTTTCTAAATTTATTATCATTCCTCTTTTACCATTAACACCTACTGCCTTTGCATATATATCTACTACTTCTTCCTCTTTTCCATTGACTGTAACTAAATAATTATAATACTGTCCATCTAAATCTCCTTTTATTATTACTTCAAAAACTCCATTTTCTAATTTACTCATTGGAATAACTTCGCTAGAATCTCTTTTATAATCGTACCCTTCTTTTCCATAAAGTTTTAATTTTATATTTTCAGCTATTGGAGACCATACTCTAAAAATAGTTTCTTGTTTAGAATAAATAGCTCCTAAATTTCCATTAATTTTATATAAATCATTAAATTCCCTTAAATTAAAGTCCATATATCCCCCTCCTTAGCAATTACATTATAATATATATTTATATTATCCATTATTTAATAATATCATTTTTGTATTTTTTTACAAATATTGTATTCATTTGTTGTTTTAATATCACAAAATTATTTTTAAATAGGTTATATATTTTTTGTATAATAAAAAATATTTTTTATTTTTTGCAACATTTCTATATCTTTATTTGTTTTTATTATGAGAGGGGTGATTTAATTTGAAAAACTCTTTGTTGCGTGCGGACAAGGAGTTCATTCAGGTTTATAATAGCTATTTTGAAACTGTATACCGAGTATGCTTTATGTATTTAAAAAATATCCAAGATACTGAAGATGCAGTACAAAGTACATTTATTAAATTTCTACAATATAAAGGTACTTTTAAAAACCAAGAACATATTAAAGCATGGCTTATAGTTACTGCATCAAATAATTGTAAAAATTTTCTTAAACATTGGTGGAGAAAAAATATTAATATTGATTCCCTTCAAGAAAAATTTATAACTTTTAATGAAGAAAATAAGTATATATTTGAAAAAATAATGAATTTACCCCAAAAATATAAACTTATAATATATCTCTATTACTATGAAGGTTACAAACTTAAAGAAATAGCTGAAAAATTAAAAATGAATGACTCTACAGTTAGATCATATCTTCGCCGCGGACGAAACTTGCTAAGAAATATTATCAAGGAGGATGAAGAAGATGAAGAATAAAAAAATAATTGATGCATTCGACAGTATTCTTCCTAATGATGATGTAAAAAATAGAATTCTTTCAGATATTTTAAATAATAAAAAAAAGAACAGCTTTAAACTTGAAAAACCATTAAAGTCATTCCTTTTAGCAGCATGTTTAATTCTTTCGATTTTTATATTTAAAATTAACTACAATAGAGAAGCAGCTCCTAATGAAGAAGTGATACCAATGAATACCTACGATTTATCCTATGAAACATTTACTTATAATGACCAGAAGTATGTTCCTACAGGTATCACATACACAGAAGCTGATATTAAGGGTAAAGTTTTATTTATTGTTGATGATATTAATAGTAATTTTTATGGCGCTAAAGTTTATGAAGGTAAAAATAAAAATATTATTATTTATTTTAATAATACTTTTATGGAATATGAGAAATTAAATTGAAAGGGGAATAAAAAGTGACAAAAATAAAATCTATTATAACAGTATTGTTATTAACTTTATCTCTTGCCTTTGCTGGATGTACTGCAGAAAAAGCTGCTAGTTCTAACAATACAATTAATGAAAGCTTAAAAAATATAATGACAAAACTTTATGATGATTTAAATCAAGATCTTGGAGAGCTTGCTACAACGGAATTAACAAAAGATAATTTATCTTATTATTTAGGTATTAATGAACTTGACTTTGAAGAAGGCCTTGCTTCTGAACCAACGATGTGGCCTTCTGCCCATTCTGTTGTGCTAGTAAGAGTTAAAGATTCTGTAGATATAGAAAAAGTAAAAAATGATATAAAAGAAAATGTAGATTCATTTAAATGGATTTGTGTTGGAGTAGAAAAAGACAATATAGTTGTTGAAAATATAGATAATTTAATATTACTAGCTATGGACAATAACTATTCAGAAGACCTAAAAAATATATTCCTAAGTTTAAAATAGTTAATAAAATACAATAAGGGGCTATCATAGATAGCTCCTTTAATGAAAGGAGAAATATGGTATTTTCAAGTATATTCTTTCTATATTATTTTCTTCCAATAGTTATAATTTTATATTTTATAGTTCCTTTTAAGTTTAAAAATAGTATCCTATTTTTATCCAGCATGTTTTTTTATTTTTATGGTGAACCCAAATATACTCTTCTATTGCTTCTATCTTCCTTTATAAATTACAGCTCTGCTTTAGCTATTGGAAAATCTATTAATATAAAAGTAAAGAAAAACTATCTAATTATAGCTCTGATAATTAATCTCGGAATCCTTCTATATTATAAATACTCTAATTTTTTTATTGCTAATATAAATTTATTATTTAACTCGAATATTAAATTTCTTCAAATCATTATGCCAGTAGGTATAAGTTTTTTTACTTTTCAAGCTATTAGTTACCTTATTGATGTCTATAGAGGTGATGTTGAGGCTGATAAAAATTTTATATCCTTTTCTACATACCTCTGCTTATTTCCACAGCTTATAGCTGGTCCAATTGTTAGATATAAAACTATTCATAAGGAACTATTTAATAGAAAACATTCTTTTGAACTATTTGCATTAGGAGTTAGAAGGTTTGTCATAGGCTTATCCAAAAAAGTTTTATTAGCAAATATTCTTGGAAAATTTTCTAACGATCTATTAAATCTAAATGAAATGAGCTCCTTATCCTATTGGGCTATCGCCCTGGCTTTTAGCTTGCAAATCTATTTTGATTTTTCTGGTTATAGCGACATGGCTATTGGTTTGGGTTTAATATTCGGCTTTAAATTTCTTGAAAATTTTAATTACCCCTTTATTGCATCCTCTATAACAGACTTTTGGAGACGCTGGCACATTTCCCTTTCTACTTTATTTAGGGATTATTTATATATTCCTTTGGGAGGTAACAGAGTTTCAAAACTAAAATGGATAAGAAATATATTCATAGTTTGGCTTCTTACAGGCTTCTGGCATGGTGCAAGCTGGAATTTTATATTATGGGGATTATATTTCGCAGTTATATTATTAGTTGAAAAACTACTAATAGGTAATTTTCTTAAAAAACATAAAATATTTTCACATATATATACAATTTTATTAGTACTAATAAGCTTTGTAATTTTCAACGGACATAACCTTAAAGAAGTATTTTTTCCCTTAAAACAAATGTTTATACCATCCAATATAAAACTAATTAATAAAGAGACTATTTATTACATTAATAGCTATGGAAGAATATTATTAACGGCAATAATATCTTCAACTCCTATAGCTAAAACTCGGATAAATAAATTAAGAAATAAAAAGTCTCTAGATATTATAATTAATTTTCTAGAACCATTATTTCTTATACTTACTTTGCTTCTAAATACAGCTTTTTTAATCGATGATTCTTTTAATCCTTTTCTATATTTTAGATTTTAAGAGGTGTTTATGAAAAATAAATTTATTACATTTTCTTTTATAATAATATTAAGCTTTTTCTTAATTACTAATATTATTTCTAAAGATAAAGAAATTTCCTTTTTAGAAAGAAGAACACTTTCAAGATTTCCTTATATAACTATAAACAGCATACTTAAAGGAGATGTATTTGAAAAATTAGAAAACTACTCTTTAGATCAATTTCCTCTTAGGGACTCCTTCAGAAAATTAAAAGTCTTCACTGAATTTGAAATTTTAAAAAAATCCGATAGTAATAATATTTTTATAGAAAACGAAAAGATTTTTAAAATTAATTATCCCTTAAACAAAAAAAGCCTAGAAGATTTTGTAAATAAGCTGAATTCTCTTTATGAGAAATATCTTAAAGAAATGAATGTTTATTACAGTATAATTCCTGACAAGAATTATTATCTATTAACAGATGACTATTTAACTCTAGATTATGACTATCTATTTGATTATATAAAATCTAACTTAAATAACATGGAATATATTGATATTAGTAATTACTTAAATATTGATTCTTACTATAATACAGATATTCACTGGAGACAGGATAAACTTATTCCTATAATAGAAGTGTTATCAAAGAATATGAATTTTAAAATTAATAATATGAATTATACTAAAAATAATTATTATCCCTTCTACGGATCATATTATGGTTATGCTCCAATAAATATAAAAGCTGATACATTAACTTATTTAAATAATTCAACAATAAATGCAGCAATAGTTAAAAATTATGATAACTCCATTAGTTCAATTTATAACCTTGATAAACTTGGTTCTATTGATTCCTACGATGTTTTTTTATCCGGTGCTACACCCTTTATTGAAATTACAAATACTAATTATAAAAGTGGTAAGGAACTTATAATATTCAGAGATTCTTTTGGGAGTTCTCTTGCTCCCCTATTAATTGATGGATATTCTAAGATAACTTTAATTGATTTAAGATATATTAGTCCTTCTTTGTTAGATACTATAATTAAATTTAATAATCAAGATATACTTATTTTATATAATACACTTATTATTAATAATAGTTCTATAATTAAAAACTAAATAGTGCTTATAGAATAATTATTTAAAATTATGGGCAATATGCCCTTTTCTTTTTATGCAAAAGAAAAAGACAACTTAAATTAAGTTGTCTTTTTTGGAGCGGGTGATGAGAATCGAACTCACGTAACTTGCTTGGAAGGCAAGGGCTCTACCATTGAGCTACACCCGCATATTTGGAGCGGAAGACGGGACTCGAACCCGCAACATCCACCTTGGCAAGGTGGCGCTCTACCATTGAGCCACTTCCGCAAAACTATTATTTTAAAATGGTGCAGATGAAGGGAGTCGAACCCCCACGCCAAAGGCGCTAGATCCTAAGTCTAGTGCGTCTGCCAATTCCGCCACATCTGCATTTGGTGGCTTACCCGGGAATCGAACCCGGCACACCTTGATTAAAAGTCAAGTGCTCTACCGACTGAGCTAGTAAACCACGTTGGCTGGGATAGCAGGATTCGAACCTACGAATACCACAGTCAAAGTGTGGTGCCTTACCGCTTGGCGATATCCCAGCGATGGGGTGGACGATGGGACTCGAACCCACGACAACCAGTGCCACAAACTGGCGCTCTACCAACTGAACTACGTCCACCATGATGGTGCGCCATCAGGGGTTCGAACCCTGGACACCCTGATTAAGAGTCAGGTGCTCTACCAACTGAGCTAATGGCACATTATTGGTGCGTGTTAAGAGATTCGAACTCCTGGCCCACGCCTTAGAAGGGCGTTGCTCTATCCAGCTGAGCTAAACACGCATATTTGGAGCGGGTGATGAGAATCGAACTCACGTAACTTGCTTGGAAGGCAAGGGCTCTACCATTGAGCTACACCCGCATATTTGGAGCGGAAGACGGGACTCGAACCCGCAACATCCACCTTGGCAAGGTGGCGCTCTACCATTGAGCCACTTCCGCAAAACTATTATTTTAAAATGGTGCAGATGAAGGGAGTCGAACCCCCACGCCAAAGGCGCTAGATCCTAAGTCTAGTGCGTCTGCCAATTCCGCCACATCTGCATTTGGTGGCTTACCCGGGAATCGAACCCGGCACACCTTGATTAAAAGTCAAGTGCTCTACCGACTGAGCTAGTAAACCACGTTGGCTGGGATAGCAGGATTCGAACCTGCGCATACCACAGTCAAAGTGTGGTGCCTTACCGCTTGGCGATATCCCAGCGATGGGGTGGACGATGGGACTCGAACCCACGACAACCAGTGCCACAAACTGGCGCTCTACCAACTGAACTACGTCCACCATTATGGTGCGTGTTAAGAGATTCGAACTCCTGACCCACGCCTTAGAAGGGCGTTGCTCTATCCAGCTGAGCTAAACACGCTTAATGGAGCGGGTGATGAGAATCGAACTCACGTAACTTGCTTGGAAGGCAAGGGCTCTACCATTGAGCTACACCCGCTTATTAAATTTTAGTGGTCGGGGTGACAGGGATTGAACCTGCGACCTCATGGTCCCAAACCACGCGCGCTCCCATCTGCGCCACACCCCGAGATTATGGTGCGTGTTAAGAGATTCGAACTCCTGGCCCACGCCTTAGAAGGGCGTTGCTCTATCCAGCTGAGCTAAACACGCATATTTCTCAAAAGAACATTAATAATTTTATAATATAATCTGTCACTTGTCAACATTTTTTACTAAATTGTTAATGGAGCGGGTGATGAGAATCGAACTCACGTAACTTGCTTGGAAGGCAAGGGCTCTACCATTGAGCTACACCCGCTTATTCAATTTAGTGGTCGGGGTGACAGGGATTGAACCTGCGACCTCATGGTCCCAAACCACGCGCGCTCCCATCTGCGCCACACCCCGATAGATTTATTATCTCTTGACGACAAAGATTATTCTACAATAGCTTTTGAAATCCGTCAATAGATTTTTTTAAATTTAATTTATACAATAGATTTCTAAAGAAATTATAAGAAATAACAATATATTTTTTTATTTTAAAGAAATGTCAAAAATTATAACTAAATTTTTTGTAAATATATGTCGTACTTTTTATTATTTTTTATTTCTATAAAAGCTATTGTTTTATTGTTTCTATCATATGGTAAGGATACACTTCCTGGATTCATTATTGTGATACCATTATACTCTTCTATTATGGCTCTATGAGAATGACCAAAAGTTACAATATCTGCTCCTAGTTCCTTAGCTTTAAAAAATATTGTGTTATATTCATATTTTACATTATATAAATCTCCATGAGTAATAAATATCTTCACACCTAATACGTCTATAATCATTTCTTTTGGATATTTTTTTGAAAAATCACAATTTCCTCTTACAGCATATACTTCGCCTTTAAAGTAATTCATTAATAATTCGGTATCAGGAGCACCATCACCACAATGTATTATTATATCTGTATCCTTTAAATATTTTTCTACTAACTTTACAGACTGAACATCATAATGAGAATCACTCATAACTAGTATTTTCATATTTCCCTCCTACAAAAGCCCCTTTATAGTTTGTATAACTTTCCTTAAAGCTATTCCTCTATGAGAAATTTTATTTTTCTCTTCCATTGTCATTTCTGAAAAAGTCTTATTATAAGGTTTATAGAAAAATAACGGATCATAGCCAAATCCCCCTTCTCCTCTAGCCTCTTCTAATATATATCCTTCTACTATTCCGTTTACTCCTATGTATTCTTTATTGCCATACACTAAGGATATATGACATACAAATCTTGCTCTTCTTTCTTCAAGAGGTACACCTTTAAGATTATTTATCAGTTTTTCATTATTCTTTTTATCATTGCTATCTTCTCCAGCATATCTTGCTGAATAAACTCCTGGTTCTCCATTTAGATAATCAACTTCTAATCCTGAGTCATCTGCCATTACAATAAAATTACTTTCATTATTTTTTATTAATTCATCATATATTTCCTCAGCTTTTTTTCTTGAGTTTTCTTCAAATGTAGTTCCATCCTCAACTACGTTAATATCTATTCCCATATCTTTTAATGACAACACTTCTATACTAAGTTCTCTTAGTAACTCTTTCATTTCTTTTATCTTTCCAGAATTATTACTTGCTAAAACTAACTTTTTCATAATTAATCTCTTCCTCCTGTACCAATCCAAAGAGAATCCATCTTTAAAGCGTCTTTTTGTATTTGTACCATTTGCTTAATTCCCTTTTGAGCTAAATCAAGAAGCTCATTTAAATCATTTCTGTTAAATGGTGCCTCTTCTCCAGTTCCTTGAATTTCTATAAATTCACCTTCATCTGTTGATACTATATTCATATCAACCTTAGCATTAGAATCTTCTTCATAACATAAGTCTAAAATTTTTTCTTCATTTACTATACCTACACTTATGGCTGTAACAAAATTTCTAATTGGATATATATCAAAAGCTTTCTCTTTATGCAATTTATTTATAGCATCTACTAAAGCTACAAAAGCACCAGTTATTGATGCAGTTCTTGTTCCACCATCTGCTTGAATAACATCACAGTCAATCCATATAGTTTTTTCACCAAGAGCCTTTAAATCCATAACTGATCTTAAAGCTCTTCCTATTAACCTTTGTATTTCCATAGTTCTGCCATCTACTTTTAACTTAGCTATATCTCTAATCTTTCTTGTAGCCGTTGCTCTTGGAAGCATATTATACTCTGCCGTTATCCAGCCTTCCCCCTTGCCTTTCAAAAAAGATGGAACCTTATCTTCTATAGAAGCTGTACATATTACTTTTGTATCTCCTACTTCTATTAATACAGAACCTTCTGCATACTTTGTATAATTTCTTGTTATTTTAGCAGCCCTAACTTGATCATTTTTTCTTCCATCTATTCTCATTCCTTTACCTACCTTTCTTAATATTCTAAAAATTTATGCACTATTTTAATTTCTTCTTCATATTATTAATATAAGGATTAATGAAGAGGTGAAAAATTTGCGATATATTGGACCATTTTTTAGAATGAATAAGCTATCCCCAAAAGAAATAACAGGCCAACTTTTTCACTTATCAAAAGAGGCTCTAAGAACAATCGTACTCGAATCAAAATGTGGGATAGTTGATTCAATAAAAAGATATAAAAAAACATCATCCAACATTGATATTACCACATCTGGTAATTTTTCTCCACTACTATGTTTATATAGAAAATCTTCTCCAAACTATATTCATAGTAAAAATTATAATGGATTTGATGAAGAATCCTTTAAAAAAGATATTTATCCAATAACTAATGCCTTAATGACTACAAACATGCTTAACTTAAGTACTTATTATTCAAAATTTAAGGATACTGATGAAAAATTATTTGCTTACTCAGAAATATATAAAAAACTTGCAAGAGAGCAGCTAAATTTTTATTCTTCAAACTTAAGAAATACTGAAGGAGTATTTGTTGAAAAAAGAAATTTATCAGAAAACAACTATAAAGAATTTAATTTAACAAATAAAAATAATAAATTTAAATTTTCTGATCAAGCTTTTATGATGGTAGCTTATAATTTATATGCAACTTTATTTAATGAAGATGATATCTCTAAAGACTTTAGAAGATTTTCTGAAGAAATATTACAAGTGCTAATTGAATTTAAAAATAAAATCTATGAAAATTCCTTTGAAGAAATATCTAAAATATTATTAGCTGTTAATATCTATTATAGTAATTCATTAAATGAAGGTGCGAAAATTTTAATAGTTGATTTAACTGATTACTTAATAAATAAATTTGATGAAAAAGACTATTATGTTGATTCTTTAGATTATTCTTCATTATTTGCAATAAATTTAATGCTTTCCTTTAAACATACTCAAATGATAACATTTAAAGAAAAATCACAAGAAATTATAAATAAACTTATTTCTTTGTACGATGAAGATAAGGAAATATTCTTAAAATTATCTGGTAAGAAAGAAGTTAAATATTCAGCCTTTGATATTACATTCTACTTCTTAGCAATATACTTATATTCAACTGAATTAAGTGAAGATGATGAGTATAAAGATATGATATCATCATTATATAAAAGGTTATTTATAAACTCAGGCCTAATTACATGTTGGCCTGAAGCACCTACGTTAGATGATGCTGAAAGATATCGCGCTTTAACTCTAAAAGCTGCAGACATGTTAGAAGAAAGTTTCTTTAAAGCATCTACTACATCAACGCCTAATAGTCTAGGTGTAGCTCCAATTTTTAATAAGAGCATAACTTACTCTAAGAAAAGAGATGAATTTTCAGCTTCAAGCTCATCTTTTAATAGTTTTAGAAATATGTTTATTACTAATCTAATAATTTATCTATTTAAAGATTCTTTTATGAGAGAAATGGGGCTTTTACCTGAAGATCTTGAACTTAATAATAACAATGATAATAGCATCAATGATAACTCCAATAGTGATAATATAAATGAAAAAAACTATAAAAGAGATGAAACAACTGAAAGCACTGAAAATTCAGGTATTGAAACCTTATGTTTAGATTAATACTTTTTATTTACTAGCAAATAATTTTTATATCTAAAAATTATTGTAAATTATAATAAAATCATAAAGACTAAAAAGTCTTTATGATTTTCCTATTTTATAATAATCTATATTACCATGTCCATCAAAAATAATATTTTTAATTTTACTATTTACAGCTATATTATTATTATAAAAAGCTAATGGTAGTATTTTATAATTATTGTAAAGTTCTTCTTCTATACTTTTAAATATCTCTCTTCTTTCACCTTCATTTTTTGCTATTATTAATTTTTCTCCATATTCATCTGGTATTAAATTTACAATTTTATTATAATCTTCAGTATTACCCATACCTGTTATATCACCTTTTATAAGAGCTATATTATAATAATTAGAATTTTTAATTGAATTCATTTCTTCTTCCGTTAATAGCTTATAGGATACATCTATTTCTGTATTCTCTGAAAAATAATTTGAAATATATTCACATATTTCTTTATTTTCCGTTAGAGCTTCGGCAACAATAACTAAACTCTTAACTTTTAATTCTTCATTACTTGAATTTAACATAACTTTTCTTGACTGCATTTTTAATAAATCATCTTTATCTTGTCTAAAGTAGCTTCCTTCAGCTAATTCCATAAACTTAGTATTTTCTAATTGATATTTTTCCATTGCATTGTTTAATTTTGAATATATTATTTTTTTATCCTCTATAGTAAGAGAGTCAGAATTATTATTAAATATTATATATAATCCATTATTAGAGTCTGTGGTTATTAATTTATTTTCATTATTTAATCTTTCTAATTGACTTTTAGGAGGGTTAATAACTAGATCTCTATCTCCAACTTCAAAAGAAGCCATTGCTATTTCTTCTTCTTCATTTAATATTATAGTTATAGATTCAGATAAGGATTTATCTGCTTTTTCATTTCTTTTTAATATTAGTTTATCTTCACTAATATCAGCAATAATATAGTTCCCTGAATATATTAAATCATCATAACTATTTTTTATATTCTCCCATAGTAAGACATTTTTTCTTACCCTATATTGTGGTTTAGTTAATTCTTCAATAAACTTATCATCTTTAGAATTTAACCTAAACACAATGTTATCCTCTCCTATTGAAATCCCGACATCTTGACTAAAATCACCATAACCTTCCCTAAATTTTTTAGCTCCATATACATTTAAAACAGCTTCAATATTATCTTCCGCTTCTTCTGTAATAATTTCCCTAAAAAAAGCCATTACATCTTTTGGAGTTATAGCAGTTCCATCACTCCAATATATATCAGACTTTAATTTAAAATCATATTCTAAACCATCGTCTCTTATTTCAACACCTTCTGCTAAAGCAGGTATTATATTATTTGATGAATCTAACTCAACAAGTCCCTTACTTGTTGCACATATTATATCTTGTATTCTTATATCTAAACTGCCAACTTCCTTTAAATTATTATAAAATGATGAAATTGAATATGTAATCGTACTTTTATTTTCTACCTCTTCTTCCTTTGAAATTTCTATAAAACCTATTAAAAAGGCTACAACAGATATTGTAAGCAGTGAAATTAGCATTATTTTTTTCATTATATCACTCTCCTTACTTTCTTTTTTAATTATAGACATTTATTGAAAATATTAATCTCAATAATTTGTATCAATATTTTTTTATTTTATTGGGACAATAATTATTGAGGTGATATAAATGAAAAATAAAATAAAAATATTAAAAGTTTTTTTATTATTAACTTTTTCTGTTTTGTTATTGTTCCCTGCTAAAACATCACTTGCTCTAAAAAATGGAAAAAATAAATTTATCTTAAAACCTCTACCTTATAATTATGATGCCTTAGAACCTTACATTGATACTGAAACAATGAAACTTCATCATGACAAACACCAGAAGGCATATGTTGATAATTTAAATAAAGCCCTTGAAAAATATCCTGAACTATATTCTAAGGGTTTAGAAGGCTTATTAACAAATTTAAATTCTATACCAGAAGATATTAGACAGACTGTAATAAATAATGCTGGGGGAGTTTATAACCATGAATTTTTTTGGTCCATAATGTCTCCTACTCATAATCAAGAACCTAAAGGAGATTTATTAAAAGCAATTGAAAATACTTTTGGATCCTTTGACAAATTTAAAGAAAAATTTAAAGATGCTGCTTTATCTAGATTTGGTTCTGGATGGGCTTGGCTAGTAAAAGATAAAAATAATAAATTATCAATTATCAGTACTGCAAATCAAGATGCACCAATTTCTTCAGGATTAAAACCAATTATAGGAATAGATGTATGGGAACACGCTTATTATCTAAAATATAAAAACGAAAGAGGAAAATATATAGATAATTGGTGGAATGTTGTTAATTGGGAACAAGCAGAAGAGAATTTTACAAAGTAAAATTCAGTGTAGAATAAATAAATAAATAAATAAATAAAGGCTATATCAAAATTGATTATTAAATTCAATTGTGGTATAGCCCTCTTTATTAATTATTGTTTATAATTATTTCTTACCAATGATTTTGTATTTTTATTTATAAGCATATTTAGCAATATATAACCATAAAAGAGAAGCCGCCAACGGCAGCTCCCTAACTCCTAACTCCACACTCCTAACTCCTAACTACTAACTAAAATATAGTGTTTTGCTCTTCCTTGTCAAAAATATGGAACTTATTTGGATCGATACCAAACTCTATAGTATCTCCAATATTATAATCAGCTCCCTCCATAGATTTAATGATAAGGTTTGTATTGTTCTTCTTAACATGAATATATGTTTCGGCTCCTAAGTTTTCCTTTATTTCAACTTCTCCAGTAAATTTAATTATTCCTTCTTTAGCTAAGTCATCTTTTGTATGATATAAATTTTCTGGTCTTATTCCAACTATAACTTCAATATTTTCTGCATTTTTTTCTTTAATATGTTTAACTTTTTCTTCTGGAACTTCAACTAATTTTTCAAATATCTTAACATATTGTTTTTCATTTTCAACTACATTCTTTCCATATGTCATATTCATTTGTGGACTTCCTATAAAACCGGCAACAAATAAATTAGCTGGATGATTATATATTTCTTTTGGTGTTGCAACTTGTTGTATTACACCATCTTTCATTACAACTATTCTTGTACCTAAAGTCATAGCTTCTGTTTGATCATGGGTAACATATATAAAAGTTGTGTTTAACTTATTATATAATTTTGATATTTCTACTCTCATTTGCACTCTTAATTTTGCATCTAAGTTTGATAATGGCTCGTCCATTAAGAATACTTTCGGATTTCTAACTATGGCTCTTCCCATAGCAACTCTTTGTCTTTGTCCTCCTGATAATGCCTTTGGTTTTCTATCTAAAAGATGTTCAATATCTAATATTTTTGCTGCTTCCCTAACCTTTTTATCTATTTCATCTTTTGGTAATTTTCTTAATTTTAATCCAAAAGCCATATTTTCATATACAGTCATATGTGGATACAAAGCATAATTTTGGAATACCATAGCTATATCTCTATCTTTAGGTGCTACATCATTTACTAATTTACCATCTATATATAGTTCACCACCAGATATTTCTTCTAAGCCAGCTATCATTCTTAAGGTTGTTGATTTACCACATCCTGATGGTCCAACAAAAACTATAAACTCTCTATCTTCAATATCTAAATTGAAATTATCAACAGCCTTAAACCCATTCTCATATACCTTTGTAACATTTTTTAATTTTAAACCTGCCATATTTCCTCTCTCCTTAATATTTATTATTTATATTATAGCAATGCATTAATATCGTTTACATTTTTAATTATATTTCTTTTGAACTCCTTTTCAATCTTTTAATAAGTATTTTATATTTTTTCTAACTTTATTACTAATCAAATCATAATTTTATTGTTAAAAGTTACAACTTTTTAATTCTAAATTTTTTAATATTAAAAGACTTTTATACATATTAACTATGCATAAAAGTCTTTAACTTACTAAATTATTAATTCCTTCTTAATCGGTACTATATAATATTTATTACTGATAATCTATGAAGAGCTCTAGTTGCCATAATATATTTTATTAAGTTATCTGTATCCTTATCGAAATTTACAATAATGGCAGCATCAAATTCTAATCCCTTTGCAAAATATGATGGTATTATAACTTTCCCGCCCTTATATATTATATCTTCATTTTTAAAAGCAATAATATTAGTATGCTTTTTTAATTCTGGTGCTATTATTTCTAAATCATTTTTATCTTTGGTTATTATTGCAACATTTTCATACTCTTCCTCTTCATAATCTTGCAATAAATTTAATAACACTTCTATTAAATCTTCTTTATCATCCTTTGGTACTGATGTTTCTAAAACATCAAACTCTCCTTTTCTTACAAAAGGTACTACTGAATTTTCATCTAGGAACTTATTTGCATATTCCATAATTTGATAGGTTGATCTATAGCTTTTATTAAGTTCAAATAATTGATATAAATCATCAAATAATTCATTTAGTCTAAGCATTGCTGGTACTTCCTCTGCTCTGATTAATCTCTGATTAGCATCCCCAACAATAGTATAGCTTCTGCATCCTGTAAATTCTTTTAATACAATAAATTGAAGCATATTAAAATCTTGAGCTTCATCAATAACTATATGCTTTATTTCAGTACTTGATTTTTTCCCTTCAAGTTTAATCATCAAATATAAAATTCCAGCTAAATCTAAATATGATAACTCATTTACCTTCATAAAGTCCTTATATATATCTACAACACTTTCATTTTCTATCCAAGATGAAATTTCATCTTTAGATTTCATAACTTCGCTAATAATATCCCTTATTGCTAATCTTCTTCTATATTCAATATTATTTTCTTGTATTCTTAGTTCTTCTTCTGTTAGTTTTTCTCTTTCTTCTTTAGCTCTTAAATTTATTTTTCTTACTTCTTCATCTCTTCTATCTTTAATTTTTGAAATAAGCACTCTCTTTATTTTCTGGCTTCTTTTAAATATAGGCATATATTCGTAATATTTATTAAATAGTTCTTTTATTTCTTCTTCTGAAACAATTTCTTCCTTCATGAATGTGACAGATCTAATTTTAAAGTAGTTATTTTCAATATCTTTAACTTTTTTATCTAATTGATCAATAAATTCTTCTGAAGATTTATATTTTACTTCTTTTATAAGCTCTTCATTTCCATTAATAACTTCTTCTAAATAAAGAGTTTGACTTTTTATAAGTTCGTTTAAGCCAATTTCTTTATAAGCATATGAGCTAAATGTTTCATTTGATACTGCTCTTTCTCCTAAATTAGGAAGAACTTCTGATATATAATCCATAAATATATCATTTGGTCCTAAAATAAGAACTTTATTTTCTAACTGTTTTCTAAAATTATACAGCAAATAAGCTACTCTATGTAAAGCAATTGTAGTTTTTCCCGAACCTGCAACTCCATTAACTACAACAACCTTATTTCTATCAGCTCTTATTATCTCATCTTGTTCCTTCTGTATTGTAGTGACTATATCCTTTAATTTTTCTCCTGATTTTGAAGATAAAACTAATTGTAATATTTCATCTTGAATATTTAAATCAGAATCAAAATAGCCCTCTAACTTTGATTTTTTTATTATTAACTGTCTTCTTGATGCTATTTCTACATCAACTTCTCCTAGTGGAGTATTATAACTTGTCTTTCCTAACATACCTTTATAAAATAATGAAGCTACTGGAGCTCTCCAATCTACTATTACTGGCTCAAAACTATGATCTTGATTAAGACCATATCTACCTATGTAAATTTCCTCCAAAATTCCATCCTCTATAAAGCCTATTTTCCCAAAATAAGGTGCTTCTTTTAATTTTACTAATTCTAATAATCTTTTATCTATTGTCCTATATAATTCCTCAACTATATATCTTTCATGATCAAAATACTCAATAACTCTATCTTCATCATCCTCATATTCTTCTATAAACTTTTTTCTGCTATCTAGAATCTGTTCTGATACATCTTTTCTCTTTTCTATATATTTAATAGTTTCTTCATTTATGATGTCTATAGTATCCTTTAGGTGCCTTTCTTCTTTTAAGAATTCAAATTTGTCCAAGGTAAATCCCCCTTTAAATTTTAGATACTGATTTAACTAATAAAGAGTGTAGCAAATTATTGCCAACACTCTCTATTATATTATTTACTCCTCTACAAGTTCTTGCTTTTCTTCTTTATTTTCTTTACTTTTTTTATTTCTTAATTCTGGATATTTTTCACAAACAAAATCCATGAATTCATCGCCAAAGATAGTTTCTTTCTCTAATAAATATTCGGCTATCTTATCTAAAAGATCTCTATTTTCTTCAAGAAGTTTTTTTGTATTTTCATGACAAGTTTTAATAATTTTTAAAACTTCCTCATCTATCATAGTAGAAGTTTGTTCACTGCATTCCCTAACTGCTCTACCATCTAAATATCTATTTTGAACAGATTCTAAAGCCATCATATCAAATTTTTCTGTCATTCCATAAAGAGTTACAATACTTCTAGCTGTTTTAGTTGCTCTTTCAATATCATTTGAAGCTCCTGTAGTAATCACATTAAATACTACTTCCTCTGCAGATCTTCCACCTAACATAACCATTATTTGATTTATTAATTCTTCTTTTGATACTAAGTATTTTTCTTCTTCAGGTAACTGCATAGTATACCCTAAAGCTCCCATAGTTCTTGGAACTATAGTTATTTTGTGAACTGGATCTGCTCTTTCTAGTAGTGCAGCTACTAAAGCGTGCCCTACTTCATGGAAGGCAACAATTCTTTTTTCTTTTGGTGAAAGAATTCTATCTTTCTTTTCCTTACCTGCTATTATAACTTCAACAGCTTCCCTTAAATCTTCCTGCATTACTACATTTCTACCTTGTTTAACAGCTCTTAAAGCTGCTTCATTTACCATATTGGCTAAATCTGCACCTACAGCGCCAGGTGTACTTTTTGCTATTTCTTCAAGATTAACATCTTCACCTAGTTTTACATCCTTTGCATGCACTTTTAATATATCTATTCTTCCCTTTAAATCTGGTCTATCTACTATAATCCTTCTATCAAATCTTCCTGGCCTTAGTAGGGCTTTATCTAAAATTTCCGGTCTATTTGTAGCACCAAGAATAACTATTGCCTTTGTAGAATCAAAACCATCCATTTGTGTTAATAATTGATTTAAAGTCTGCTCTCTTTCATCATTAGTTTGAAGTTGTGAATCTCTGCTTTTTCCTATTGAATCTATTTCATCTATAAATATTATACAAGGAGCATTTTTTTCTGCTTCTTGGAATAGATCCCTTACTTTAGCGGCTCCCATACCTGCAAACATTTCAACAAAATTTGAACCTGAAATTGATAAAAATGGTACATTAGCTTCACCTGCTACTGCCTTTGCTAATAAGGTTTTACCTGTTCCTGGCGGCCCTACTAATAAGGCCCCTTTAGGAAGCTTAGCCCCAATCTCTACATATTTTTCGGAATGATTTAAATAATCTATTATTTCTTTTAATGATTCTTTTGCTTCATCTTGACCAGCTACATCATCAAAGGTAATTTTAATATCCTTTTCTCTATATACCTTTGCATTACTTTTTCCAAACTTCATCATTGATGAGCCACCCATTCTGCCTCCCATTTTAGAAAAGAAAAACCTCAATAAAAAGAAGCATATTACAGGGGCTACTACCCAAGTAAGTATAAATTCTGTCATAAAATTATTTTGAACTGTTTTTGCGGTAAATTCTATATCATTTTCAATTAATAACTCTACTAAATTATCATCCCCCACATTACCTGTATATAATAATTTACCATTATTTCTTTCACTATTTTCTTTAGGAATAATGTCTATTTCACTAGACGAAATAACAACTCTTTCAACTTGATTTGTTTTTATCATTTCTATAAACGCACTATAACTAATTTCTTGTGTTGTAATAAAATTTTTTGTTGTGCTGAATATATATATCAATATAAATGCAGTTATTGCATACCAGAGTATATAATTTTTATTTTTATTATTTTTATTTTCTCCTGTGTTTTTATTTTGCATAGTTTCTTCCTCTCATTTTAAATTTATTTTATTTTTCCAAATTCACTGAAAGGATATACTTTTATTTGGGCTTTCCCTTGAATATCCTCACCATCTATATAAGGATTTTTCCAATATCTCGAGTCTTTTGAAACAAGTCTATTATCACCTAAAAAGAAATACTTTCCTTCAGGAACTTCATATTCTCCATTGAATTTATCTGGAGTTCCTATGTAATCCTCCTCTAATTTCTCTCCATTTACATAAACTATTCCATTTTCAATTTTAATTTTATCTCCTGGCAAACCAATAAGTCTTTTTATTAAAGATTCACCTAATTCATCAGAATAAAAAACTAAAATATCTCCCCTCTTTAATTTATCTAAATTATAGACCTTTGTAACAAAAAGTTGATCATCTACATTTAAAGTTGGTACCATAGATTCTGAAGGTATTAATACCTTAAAAGTTAAGTATTTATTTATAAGAAAAGCTATTACTATCGCCAAACCTATTGGAACTATCCAATCTGTAAAGAAGTTACCTTTATTATTCTTATCTATCTTCCTTTTATTCACTTTACTTTCCATTTATTTATAACTCCTTCATTATTATTTTCTTCTACTTTATAAACTATTTATTCCCTTTTAATCAAGAAATAAATCATCTTTATCCTTTATTTTTCCTTACAACTTAGTATAACATATTTAAAAATTAAATAAATAGCCCATAATAACAAAAAATGGGCAAATAATTATACACTTACCCACTTTCCAATTCAATATATTTTTATATTTCATTTAATAAAAGTTCTTCAAAACTTTGTCTTTTAACTACTATCTTCGCTTCTCCATCTCTCACAAATACAACTGCAGGTCTTAAATTTTTATTATATCCACTTGCCATTGAAAAGCCATAAGCACCAGTAGATGTTACTGCTAATATATCCCCACTTTCTGCTTTCTGAAGCTTTATATCCTTTATTAATACATCTCCAGATTCACAACATTTTCCTACCACTGTTACTAAATCCTCAAAGGGCTCATTTGCCTTATTTACAATTATAGCTTCATATTTAGCATCATATAAAGCTGGTCTTATATTATCAGTCATTCCTCCATCTACAGCTATATACTTTCTAATATTAGGTATTTCCTTTATTGAACCTACCTTATATAAAGTAGTTCCTGCATTCGCAACTATAGATCTCCCTGGCTCAATAGTTAATATAGGCTTTTTTATTGATAATTCTTTACAAACTTTATCAACCCTATCCAGTATAGCAGCACAATAGTAACTTATATCCTTAGGATTATCTCCATCTGAATAATAAACTCCAAATCCTCCTCCTAAATTAAGTTCTTCAATTTCATGACCAGTTTCTTGTTTTATTTCTTTTATAAGCTTCAACATAATTTCTGCAGCATCACCGAAAGGTTCATTATCGAATATTTGAGAACCTATGTGGCAATGTAATCCAACAAGATTTAGATTAGAAAGCTCTAAAGCATTTTTTATTGAATTCATTATTATATTATCAACTGGTGCAAAACCAAATTTAGAATCTATCTGTCCAGTTTTAATATAATCATGAGTGTGTGCTTCTATTCCTGGAGTTATTCTTAAATATATCTTTTGTACTTTTCCATATTTCTCTGCAATTTCATTTATTTTTTTCATTTCCCATAAGTTATCAACAATAAACCTTCCAACTCCGAGTTTAACTCCAAGTTCAATTTCTTCTTCTGTTTTATTGTTTCCATGAAAATAAACTTTTTCCATGTTAAAGTTTGCTTTATATGCTGTGTAAAGTTCTCCGCCTGATACAACATCTAAACAAAGACCTTCTCTATCTATAATTCTACACATTTCTAAGGTTAGAAAGGCCTTTCCAGCATAAGCTACTCTATTATTTTCTTCTTTTACTTTAAAAGCCTTATAATATTCCCTACATTTATCTATTATTAGCTTTTCATCCATAACATATAATGGTGTTCCAAAATTTTCAGCTAAATACTTAGCTTCTAGCCCAGCAATTTTTAAATTATTTCCTTCTATTTTACTTGCCCCAAATAATTTCATAATAAATTCCCCCAATTATATATTTATTTGCAAATCTTATATATTGCTTATTGCTATACATTATTAATATTGCTCTCTATACTTATCCATTAAGTCCCCCATTACATCTCCAGATGGAGGTGGAGTATAGGTTATTGCATTTGCCCCAGCTTCAATTGTTCTCTTTATAGTTTCTTCTGTTGGTCCTCCTGTTGCTATAATAGGAAAGGTTGGCAATTCTTCTCTTATCCTTCTTACTATATTAGGAGTGTTTTTTCCTCCAGAAACATTTAAAATAGTTGCCCCAGCCTGTATTCTCTCTTTTATATTTTCATTCTCCGAAATTACTGTAACTACTACAGGGATATCTATAGTCTCTCTTATCTTTCTAACTATATCATTTGATGTCGGAGCATTAACTACTACTCCCATAGCGCCTTTAAATTCAGCATCTAGAGCCAAATTAACAACTCTTTTTCCTTGAGTAATACCACCGCCTACACCACAAAAAATTGGAACATCAGCAGCTAATAAAAGTGCCTGTGTTATGAGGGGTTGAGGTGTAAAAGGATATACTGCGATAATGGCATCAGCATTTGTATTTCTTATTACCGCCACATCAGTTGTAAAAAGCAATGATTTTATTCTTTTACCGAATATTTTGATTCCACTGCAATCTCTTATACAAGAAGGTACTTCAATCACATGACTTCTTAAAATTCCCTTTATCTCTGGTACTATTTTTGGCTTTTTTGGCTCCATTCTTAACCCTCCTATTTATAAAACTCAATATAAAATCATCTCATAAGATATCACTATATTAATTAATTATATTATTTTTTTCATAGTTTTAATTTAATTATACTATACTATTAATAATGTCATCAATCTTTATGGGATTATATAATTTTATAAAAATAATTTGAATTTATCAATACTATTTACAATAATTTAAATTATCAACTTTAGATAGTCTATTAGTAGTTTTGGATGGTCTATAATAATAAAAAAATAAAGTGCTTTGCACTTTATTTTTTTATTTCAATTATCTTTTTAACAACCCTTAGTCCAATTTCATCTTCCTTCATTTCATTTAAAGCATTTGATAGCTTGCTCCAGCCCATACCTTCAACTTCATCTGATTTTTTTATTTCTCCTGAAACATAATCCGCCATAAAGGTTATCATTAATATTTCCTTATCTTTTACATAATCTGATCCCAAATATGTAATGTTATTTACTTCTATTCCTGATTCTTCTCTTACTTCTCTTTCAACAGCTTCTTCCGCTGTCTCATTATTATCTACATATCCTGTTAATAATACCTTAGAATTTTTATATATGTAACTTTGTTTTAATAATAATATTTCGTCACCTTTTACTACTGCAACCATTATACATGGTTTTGGAGTATCAAAAAACATCATATCATCTTTAGAACAATAAGGAACCCCTCCTTCATCCCAACTATATCTTTCTTCTAATTTTCTACCACATAAGGGACAAAATTTATATTTCATACTACACCTCTTTAAAGAATTAACAATTATTATATAACAATTAATAATTTCTAGCTATGTTATAATATTACACTAATTGGATCTTTAATTTCAATTCCATCCTTATAAACCTTACAATTATAGGCTAGTATATCTACTGAATTTTCCTTAGCTAATTTTAATGCTTCTGCAAACTTTTTATCAGTAATATCATTAGGTGAAAATACTTTGACATCTTCTAACTGAATCAAAAATAGAACGCCAGCACCATAACCTTGATTTTTAGCTTCTATAAGCTCTAAAATATGTTTTGTTCCTCTTTCTGTAGGAGCATCTGGAAATCTACAGTGTCCATTTTCTTCTAAAGTTACACCCTTTACTTCTAAATAATAAATTTCTTTTTCATCTTCTGTTGATAATTTAAAATCGAATCTACTTTTCCCAAAAGTCTTTTCCTTATTAATTTGGCTATATTTTTTTAAATTATCTATTTTTCCATTAATTAATGCTTCATTAACAACCTTATTTGGAATTTGGGAATCTATATTTATTAACATTTTCCCCTTCATTGCTGCAATTAAATCATATTTAGTTTTTCTTGTAGGATTAAGTTCTTCTCGCAAAAAGATCTTTGTTCCCTCTTTTAATATTTCTTTGCATCTACCTGTATTAGGTACATGAACTGTAATTTCTTCATTATTTAATTTTACTAAAGCATTAAATCTATTAAGACGAGTTATAAATAATCCTTCATAGATATTTTTATCATATTTCATACATTTCTCCTTCTCCTTTTTCAACTTTTAGACAATTTATCTAAATATTTTTATCCACAATTTTTAATATAAACTAATTTATCCACATCACATATTTTAAAAAAAGCTTATTTTTTAAGAATTTTTGAGTTTTAATAGCAACTTATCCACAGAAATTATCCACATTTTGTACAAACTGTTCATAACTCTTTTTACTATTAATTTTATTCTAAATTTTATATTTTACATTATACTACATAATTCATTGTTATTCTAAATAAAACATTATATTGTTACAAACATTCATTCTTTTCATATATCTTGTGTCAATAGTTTTTTTGACTTATCAACACATTTTAGATGATTGTCCACATTTTGTGGATAACTTTCCACACTTTCAACAATTATTAAATTCTTAATTAACAAAAATAAGAGCCTTATAAACTCTATAAGGTTTATAAGGCTCTTTATTTTAGTAGTTTTCTGTAAATACTTCAAAATATGATTGTGGATGTAAACATGCTGGACATGCTTTTGGAGCTTCTTCTCCTTCATAAATATATCCACAGTTTAGACATTTCCATAGAACAACTTCATCTTTCTTAAACACTTTTCCTTCTTCTATATTTTTAAGAAGTTTATTGTATCTTCTTTCATGCCTATTTTCAACTTCTGCTATTTTTTCATAAGCTGCCGCTATTTCTGGAAAACCTTCTTCTCTTGCTATTCTAGCAAATTCAGGATAGTCATGTGCCCATTCTTCATGTTCTCCAGCTGCTGCTGCCTTTAAATTTTCTAATGTATTATCAGCATAATATGCTACTGGATATGAGGCATTAATTTCTATTGGTTCTCCTTGAAAGTCATTTACTAAGAATTTATAAAATCTCTTAGCATGCTCTTTTTCTTGCTCAGCAGTTTCTAAAAATATGTTTGCTATTTGTAAATATCCTTCTTTTTTTGCAACACTAGCATAATAAGTATATCTTGTTCTAGCTTGAGATTCTCCCGCAAAGGATTTCATTAAATTTTCTGCAGTCTTAGTTCTCTTTAAACTTTTCATATAAACAAACACTCCTTAATTTTTATTATTTAAGTTGTCCACTAATTTAATTTTACAATATTTAGAACAATTAGCAAAGGGAACTAACATTAAATTTCTGTTAATCTTCTAAATTTTTCTTTAATACTGCTAAAACTATCATACCTACTACTGATCCAATTAGAAGAGCTGCAAAATATCCAAGAGGATTACTTATAACCGGAAGAACAAATATTCCGCCATGAGGTGCTCTAAGAGAACATCCAAAAGCCATTGATAAAGCTCCTGATACTGCTGATCCTATTATACAAGCTGGTATTACTCTTAATGGATCTGCTGCTGCAAATGGTATTGCCCCTTCTGTTATGAATGATAATCCCATAATATAATTTGTAAGACCAGATTGTCTTTCTTTCTTTGTAAATTTCTTTTTAAAGAAAGTTGTACATAAAGCTATTGCTATAGGTGGAACCATGCCTCCTATCATTACTGCCGCCATAATTTCATACTGACCGCTAGCTAAAGATGCTGTTCCAAATACATAAGCTGCTTTATTTAAAGGACCACCCATATCAAAGGCCATCATTCCTCCTAAAACTGCGCCAAGCAATATTTTACTTCCTTCTCCCATATTATTCAATGTGTTTGAAATTCCTGTATTTAATGCAGATACTGGAGGATTTATTACAAATGTTATTATTACTCCAATTAAAAGTATTCCAAATAAAGGATAGATTAGTACTGGTTTTAAACCTTCTAAACTATTAGGCAGACTTGAAAATAACTTCTTTATACCTAGTACCAAATAACCTGCTATAAAACCTGCTAATAATGCACCTAAAAATCCTGATCCTCCATTATTAGCTAACATACCTCCAACAAAACCTACTGCTAAAGCTGGTCTATCTGCTATACTCATTGCAATATAACCTGCTAATATAGGAAGCATAAAGCCGAAAGCAGTTCCTCCAACATTTTTAAAGAAAGCTGCTAAAGGAGTATTGGAACCAAAATTTGCTGGATCTATACTGTAATCGTCAAATAAGAAAGCTAAAGCTATTAATATTCCTCCTCCAATAACAAATGGCAGCATGTGAGATACACCATTCATTAAATGCTTATATATTGCTCTTCCTATTCCTTCTTCTTCTTCATACTCTGATTTTATTACCCTTGCTTCCTTATGGTTATACACTGGAACATCTCCTGATTTTGCTCTTTTTAGTAACTCTTCTGCCTTGTGTATTCCATTGGAAACCTTTGTTTGAATTACTTTTTTACCATCAAATCTTCCCATATCAACATTTTTATCAGCAGCAATAATAATACATTCTGCTTCTTCAATTTCCTTTTTAGTTAAAACATTCTTCGCTCCACCTGAACCATTTGTTTCTACCTTAATTGAAATTCCCATTTCGCTTGCTTTATTTTCTAGACTTTCAGCTGCCATATAAGTATGAGCTATTCCTGTTGGGCAAGCTGTTACTGCTAAAATTTCATAAGATTTATTATTCTTATCTGTTTTATTATTTAAGTTTGTTTTCTCAAATTTATCTATAATAGCTATAAACTCTTCAGCAGTTCTTGAATTTAATAATTTATTTTTAAAATCTGAGTTCATTAACATCTTAGATAATCTTGCTAATAGTTCTAAATGAGCATCATTTTCTCCTTCTGGAGCTGCAATCATAAAAAATAGATTTGCAGGTTTTCCATCTAAGGAGTCATACTCTACTCCCTTATTAACTACCATGGCTGAAAGAGTAACTTTTTTAACTTCTGAACTTTTACCATGAGGAATAGCGATTCCTTCTCCAATACCAGTTGTACTCAATTTTTCTCTTTCTAATACAGCTTTTTTAAAGCCTTCTTTATTTTTTATATTCCCTGACAAATCCAATAACTCAACTAACTTATTTATTGCTTCTTCTTTTGACTTTAAATTTGGATTTATTTCTATTGACTTTTTATTTAATAAATCAGAAATTTTCATTTTCTCTCCCCCTATATATCATTTATTTCTTGTAATAGCCTCTCTACTTTTTCTTTAGTAGCTAAGCCTTCTGAAAAGGCACTTGCACTTCCTGTTGCTACTCCCATTTTAAAGCCTTCTTTTAAATTTTTATTTTTTAAATATCCCGCTATAAAACCTCCCACCATTGAATCTCCAGCTCCTACTGAATTAACAACCTTACCAAAAGGTGCCTTACAATTCATTACTTCATCATTTTCATTTATAAATATTGCACCATCTCCAGCTCTTGAAATTAAAACATTTCTTGCCCCAAGTCTTCTTAGTTCCTTGCCATATTTAATAATGTCCTCTTCGGTTTTAATATCAACATTAAATAATTCTGATAATTCATTGTGATTTGGTTTTATTAAAAATGGCCTGTATTTTAAAACATTTAATAATAATTCCCCTGTGGCATCTACAATACATTTTATTTTTTTACTGCTAAGTCTTTCTAATATAATTTCATAAATATTTTCCGGCAATGTTTTAGGAATGCTGCCTGCTAAAACTAAAATATCCTCTTTATCAAATAGATCTAACTTCTTATATAATTCTTCTAAATCCTCATTAGTTATATTAGGTCCTTGTCCGTTTATTTCAGATTCAACCTCAGACTTAAGCTTTATGTTTATCCTGGATAATCCTTTATCAAGCTTTATAAAATCAGTTATACAACCAGCTTTTTTTACTCTTCTCTCTATTTCTTCTCCTGTAAATCCTGCTATAAATCCTAATGCTACACTACTTACCCCTAGGTTTTTTAGAATAATTGAAACGTTAATTCCTTTTCCTCCTGCATATACTTCTTCATAGGAAGTTCTATTTACCTCTCCTAATTTAAAATCCTCAACCCTTACTATATAATCTAAAGCAGGGTTGAAAGTTATTGTATATATCATTCTTTAAACCTCCAGTATTTTTGTCTTATCATGATATTTATCATTATCTAGTTTTGTTGTTATTATTGTTGCTTCATCTATTTCTCCAAAAGTTGCACAACTTATTTCATCGAATTTACTTTTATCTGCAAGTATATAAGGAGTTCTAGTTCTACTTAAGGCTTCTTCTTTAACTAAGGCTTCATTTATATCTGGTGTTGTATATCCCCTATAATCAGAAATTCCATTAGTTCCAAAAAAACCTTTTGTGAAATTATACCTTTTTAATGTTTTTATGGCTTCAACTCCTACAATAGCTTCCGTAGATTCCTTTATTTCACCCCCTAATATAAAGGTTTTAAATCCCTTTGAAATTAATTTTTTTGCTATCATTAATCCATTTGTAATATATACTGCATTTTTTTCTTTAAGAAAGTCAGTCATTATACTAGTTGTTGTACCTGAATCGATATAAACAAAATCATTTGCTTCCACTAAAGTTGCAGCATATTCTCCTATTGAACGCTTTTCTTCAATATTAAGAGTTTCTCTTATTGAGACATAATCATCTTTTGTATTAAACTCTTTTTCTAATAAGGTTGCTCCACCATGAACCTTCTTTAGTTTTCCTATCTTATTTAAATAGTTTAAGTCTCTTCTTATGGTTGATTCTGAAGTTTCTAACATTTCTACAAGTTCATTGACATATACAACCGAGTCTATTTTTAATTTTTCTAATATAAGTTTGTGTCTTTCTTCTGTTAGCATTAATATCACTCCCAACTATATAATACAACTTTCGGTAAAGGATTTCAAGCATTTTCACTCAAAAAAAAATCATTTTTATTCAAAATAATTCACATTCATTCACTAAAATATAACAAAGTGACCGTTTTATGAATAAAAACAATAATGTATTTGCTCATAAAACGGTCTCTTAAAACTTTTCACTGTACATATTCAAAACCAACATTATTACTTTCTAATTGAAATAACTGTTTTTTATCTTTATAAAAAGTAAACTTTGCTTTGCAAGATATATTTTCGTATATTGTTCTAACCATTTCTCCTCCATTAGGTGCTAATAATTTTTGAGGATAATTTTCCTCTATTTCTATATTCAATTTATATTTTCCTTTTCTTATTGTTAATCCTGTTTCATTATAGTCTATTATCTTTACTCCATTATAAGTAGCCATTCTATATTCTTTTTCTTTATAATATACAATCGCTATACATCCCTTAAATTCAAATCCTAAAAAGGGTATATCGGCTATCGAAACTACAATGCTGGTTTTTTGATTTTTAAAATCATTTCCTTGAATCCACATATAAGACTTTGGAAAGGATCTTCCCCAATCCTTTTCAATATAACCAATTCCATCTTCTATTATTAGTTCTTTATAGTTTATATTTAGCTTTCCACTTATCTTATGATATAAGCTTATTATTCCATGATTGCATTCCATAAAAGGAATAATAGAAAATGGACCCATTATATCATATTTAATAGGTGTAATATCACTATAATTTAAAGCTCCTTTAATTATAATTTCACTAGTTAATATATTTAAAATAACTCCCTTTTTAGAAAATATATTATCTTTTATTTTAATAATTGACTTATCATCACTTACCTGAAAATCTTTATAGTCATATGTTATATAATAGGAAGTTTTATCAGTTATTATTTGAATAAATGCATATTTTGATCCATTTTTATCTATATTAATTCCTGGAATAAAAGCAATATTAAAGTTATTAAACTGATGTTTAAAATACCATCCTTCAAAAAATCTTTTCTTTTTGTAGTTGATATTTTTACTCCTCATATTTTAGTTCCTTTATTGTTGGAGAATTTAAAAAGTTTCCTTTATAATCAAATCTTGAACCATGACATGGACATTCCCAAGCTAAGTCATCAGGATTCCACTTTAACTCACAACCTAAATGCGGGCATTTGCTAGAGACAGTAAACACTTCTCCTTTATTATTTTTATATACTCCGAGCTTTTCTCCTTCATAAGTTATTATTCCACCATGGCCTAATTTTACATCTTCTAAAACTGATTCTGGAAGGCTTATTTTTTGAGCTATAAAATTATAGACAGTTGTTCCAAAATCCTTAGTAAGATTTTTTATGGATGCAGTTAAATCAAATCTGCTTGGAGAAAATATTTCATTAAAATCATTTTCTTTTCCTGTTATTTTATCTGATATTATTATTGCTGCAACCATAGAGGAAGTCATTCCCCATTTATTATATCCAGTAGCTACATAAACATTTGGCATTTCATCAGAGTATATTCCTATAAATGGAATATAATCTGAAGTCATACAATCCTGAGCTGACCAATTAAATTCTTCTATAGAAGCAGGATATAATTGTTTTGCATATTCTCTAAGCTGATCATACTTTCCTCCTTCTTCATTAGCTCCCGTTCTAACAGAACCCCCTGTTAATATTAATAGGTCCTTATAATTTCTAAAAGAATATCCCTCTTCATTTTCATCTCTATATATTCCCTTTAATTTCTGTGCATTTTTCAACGCTATAACATAATCTCTTTCTTGATGCATTCTTAAAAAATAATATCCAGGAACATTTATTATTGGATATTGAGTTGCTACCACTATATGTTCTGCCTTAATTTCTCCTCTATTGGTTATTACCAACCCATCCTTTATATCTATAGCCTTTGTATCTTCATATATTTTTAAATCTTTTGCTATAAAATTTAAAAACTTAACAGGATTAAATTGAGCTTGATTTTTAAATTTTACTGCCTTTGCTATTTTAAAAGGAAGTTCAATTTCATCTAATAATTCGGAATCTATTCCTATTTTCTTTGCTGCTTCATATTCGTTTATTATCTTTTCAGGATTATTTAAACTATACACATATGCATCTACATTTTCAAAATCACAATCTATTTTATTTTCTTCTATTATTTTTTTATAATTTTCTAGAGCTAATCTATTAGCTTCTGCATATCTTTTAGCATTTTCTTCATTAAATTCTTTCAATAATTTATCATATATTAAATTATGTTGTATAGTTACCTTTGCTGTTGTATTCTTAGTATTTCCATTTAGTATCCTTCCCCTATCTATTACTATAACTTCTACTCCTTTTTTCTGTAACATATAAGCTGTTAGCAATCCTGTTATTCCTGCACCAACAACTACTGCCTCTACATTTATATTACCTTTTAATGATTCTCTTTTTTCTATATTATAATTCTCAAGCCAAACTGATTTCATATAATTCACCTCTTTGCTTATTATTCCATAAACTTTAATATTTAAACAAAAATATTTATAAAAAAATACACAGTTAAAGTTTAATCTTTAACTGTGGACTGAAATTTTCTATTTAATCTATATTAAATTTTATATCCTTCAATCATAGATTCTAGAGCATCAGCATACTCCTTTAATGTTTGAGCTTGTACTGTCATTTCCTGTAATCCTGCTGATTGTTGTTCTGAGGCAGCACTTACTTCTTCAGTTATTGCTGCTGTTTCTTGAGATACAGCTACTACACTGCCAATTTTATTAACTACATTATCCTTACTTGCTGTAATCTTATTTAAAGATTCACTTACATTATTGATATTTTCTTCTAATTCTTTAATTTTTGTATCTATGATATTAAATTTTTCATTTGTTATATCTAAACTTTCTCCTGTTTCATTGTTTAATTTTTGAGTTTCTACAGTTTGTTGATATAACTCTTTTATACTATTTTTTATCTCTACTATAACATTATTTATTTCATTAGCTGATTTTGAAGACTCTTCTGCTAATTTTCTTACTTCTTCTGCTACAACAGCAAAGCCCTTCCCAACTTCACCTGCCCTAGCAGCTTCTATACTAGCATTTAAGGCTAAAAGATTAGTTTGATCTGCTATATCTTGTATAGTATCTACTATCATTCCTATTTCTTCTGACTTAGTTGATAAAATATCTACTTTTTCAGCCATCTTTATACTAGCTTCTTTGTTCTTTTCATATGTATTGGTTAAATTATTTATTGCTTCTGTTCCATCATTAGTTGAGGCTTTTACTTCTCTTGAAGTTGATAACATTTCTTCCGCTCTAACTATTGTAGCATTTATTTCCTGTTCTAAAATAGCAATTTCATTTGAACCTTCATCTAATTGAGATGCTTGATCTGTTGCTCCAGCTGCTATCTGTTGAATTGATTTTGCAACTTCTTCTCCTACTCTGCTAGATTCCTTTATTATTTCAAATAAAGAATCACTGCCTTCATTTACATTAGCTGATGCTTCTTGTAATCCTCTTAATAAAAGAGACATATTATCTATTAAAATATTTAAACTTCCAATCATTGAATTTATTTCTTTGCTATAACTTTTATTTTCTTTTACTGTTTCTGTAAAATCTCCATCTTTAATTTTATGTAAAACTCTTTCTACTTCTGCAACAGGACCTGAAATTTTCTTTGTAATTGCTTCTGTAATTATTAACACAATAAATATAACACCTACAATTAATATTATACGAACACTATCAAAGTTATAAGCTTCTTTAAATACAATAAAATTTATAATATCTAATGTAAGCATTGGAATGATAGACATTGCTATTAAAAAAATTCTCAATTGTTTTTTAAGAGTTGAATAGGATTTCTTTTGTTTATTATCATTCATTTATCTTAACCCCCTTATTATTTACAAAGCTCTTATTCTTATAATAATATTATATTATAAATTTCATAATATAGATAGGCAATTTTATAATATTATGCAAATTTCTACATATAATTCTATTACATCTATAATACTAATAAATAAAATCTTGCTTTTACTTTATTAATATTTTAGATTTTATAAAGAAGCCAATTACAATTTTCTACATCATATTTTATTTCCATTATTCTTTCTAAATTATCTATTATAGAAATACAAGTAAAAACAAGCATTTTGTTTCCGCAAAATCTTTCCTGACTTTTTTTCACTATTTTATTTATCTTTATTACTTTATATTCGTTATCTTCCTCTATTCTAAATTTTAACGGCTCAATTTTCCCACTTTTTTTAAAATAAGCTATCATTTCTATCTCCTTAGCAACTACCTTCATATAATGCACTCCTTATATTATTCTCCCATAATGTATTTTAATTATTGGACAATAATAGCTATAACTATAGCATCAATATCAAATATATATTCCCCTTTCATAATAGCGAACATACGTTCAATTGTAAATATATTTCTTCCATTATTTTCTCCAATATTTCTACAAAAAAAGAGAACTAACACCGTAGTTCCCTTTCTAAATTAATTTTATAAATCCTAAATTTTAAATTTTTTAATAAGTTCATCTAACAGTCCGGCATACTCCTTTAAAGTTTGAGCTTGTACTGTCATTTCGTTTAATCCTGCAGATTGTTGTTCTGAAGCAGCACTCACTTCTTCAGTTATTGCTGCTGTTTCTTGAGATACAGCTACTACGCTGCTAAGCTTATTAACTACGTTTTCCTTGCTTGTTGTAATCTTATTTAAAGATTCACTTACATCATTAATATTCTCTTCTAATTCTTTAATTTTTGTATCTATAATATAGAATTTTTCCTTTGTTATATCTAAACTTTCTCCCGTTTCATTATTTAACTTCTGAGTGGTTATAGTTTGTTCATTTAGTTCTTTTATACTGTTTTTTATTTCTACTATAACATTATTTATTTCATTAGCTGATTTTGAAGACTCTTCTGCTAATTTTCTTACTTCTTCTGCTACAACAGCAAAGCCCTTTCCAACTTCACCTGCCCTAGCAGCTTCTATGCTAGCATTTAAGGCTAGAAGGTTAGTTTGATCTGTTATATCTTGTATTGTATCAACTATGATTCCTATTTCTTCTGACTTAGCTGATAAAATATTTACTTTCTCAGCCATCTTTATACTAGCTTCTTTATTCTTTTCATATGTATCTGTTAAATTTGATATAGCATATGTACCGTCATCTGTTGCTTTTTTTACTTCCTTTGAGTTATTTAGCATATCCTTAGCTTTACTTATTGAAATATTAATTCCCTTTTCTAATTCAGAAAGTTCATTTGCACCTTCATCTAATTGGGCTGCCTGATCTGTTGCACCTACAGCTATTTGTTGAACTGATTTAGCAACTTCTTCACCTACTCTATTAGACTCTGTTATTATTTCAAATAAAGAAACACTTCCCTCATCTACATTTTCTGCTGCTTCTTTTATTCCATTTAATAATATTCCTAAACTTCCAACTAAGGCATTTAAGCTGCCTATCATAGAGTTTATTTCTTTAGTATATGTATTATCTTCTTTTACATTTACGGTAAAATCCCCATCTTTAATTTTACTTAAAGCATTATTAACCATCTTCATAGGTTCTGTAAGCTTTTTAGTAAATATCTTTGAAAAAACAGCACTTAATATTATTGCAATAACAAATAATGCAAATGGTATTATTATTCCTTCTAGCACTTTATTAATCAATTCTGAATTTGGTATAAATACAGCAGAAACAATTCCACTTTCCTCATCTACTACTTTATAAACAGAATAGCTTTCCCCATCAATCTTTACGCTAGCATCTTTTTCAGTTTCTAAATTTTTAATATCTTCTATCCATGAAAGTTCTGATGAATCTTTTCCTATTAATTCTAAATCCTTACTAGCAATTACTTTTCCTTCACCACTTAACACAGCTGCAAAAGAACCATTATCCGAGGTTTGGCTATTTACAAGTTCAGAAAGTTTATCTAAATTTTTATCAAAACATATAACTCCTATTATTTCCCCTGCTTCATCTTTGAAAACCTTAGAATATGTAATAACCATTTTCTTTGTAACTATGTCTTCATATGGTTCTGATATAACCACCTTATCTGGATTATTAATAGCACCTTTATACCATCCTCTAGTTCTTGCATCAAAAGTTTCATCAATTTCTTGATAAGGAGCCATTAAAAATTTACCATCCTCTGTACCTATAGCGGCATTTAGAATATCGGGATTTACTTTTTGGTAACTTTCTAATGCTCTTTGAATACTCTCCATTTCATTAGTTTTATTATTTCCTTGTAATTTCATAAGATCTTTTTGTAATGAAAAATTCTCTAAATCAGCAAAAATCTTATCATTTCCATTATCTATAACACTGCTTATTGCCTTTGCTTCATTTTCTATTACAAAGGAAGTCTGAATTTGAATATTTCTTCTAATATAATAAATATTTACTACTTCAATTAAAATAATTGGAATAATAGCTGTAATGATTAAAAGAATTCTTAGCTGATACTTCATGGACTTCTGCTGCATATTTACTAATTTTTCTTTTTTCATATATATACCCCCTAATTTATTTTTTATTTGTTTTATTTAATCATTATACAATGTAATTTAAAACAAAAATAGATATTTTTGTACATAATTCGATTTTATATTTAAAACTTTTGTCAATATTTTTATTTGTAATATTTTAGTAAGTTATATTATAAATATTTATAAACATATTATAAAAAAATAAAGGTTACAAACTATAACCCTTATTTCCAAATTTAATATATTACAATGTTTTAACAGTTGTTTTTTCTAAACTTAAAAGTTTTTCTTTTAATTCTAATCCTCCAGCATAGCCTACTAATTTATTATTAGATCCAATAACTCTATGGCATGGAATTATTATTGCTATTGGATTTTTATTATTTGCCATTCCTACAGCTCGGCATGCCTTTTCATTGCCAACTTCAATAGCTATTTCCTTATATGTTTTTGTTCTTCCATAAGGTATATTAATTAATGCCTTCCAAACTTTTCTTTGGAACTCTGTTCCTTTTAGCTCCAAAGGTAAATTAAATTCTTTTCTTTCTCCATTAAAATATTCATCTAATTGTTTTTTTGCTTTCTTTATTAATTCAGTTTCCTTTATTTCTATATCTTTATTTAAGTTATTTCCAAAATCAAGTTCTATAATTGCCTCTCCATTATCTATAATTGTTATTTCACCTATTACTGTTTCATAACAAAATCCACTTATCATACTCATCACCTATTTTTGTATTCTAATTTATATCTAATTATATATTATCTTTACTTCAATTACTATTTGTTTTATTATAATATACTTCTCATCATAGGATAATCATAAAATGATCCTGTTCCTCCACTTAAAGGTCTTACTCCAGAATGTAAAAAATTTGATCTTATCACAGCTTCATTTCCATATTTTTTTCTTATACAATCTATAGCTCTATCTAGCTTAGCTTCTTTTTCTACTTTCTTATAATTAAATAAATCTTCTTGATAATACTCTAAATCTGAAAGATTTGTTACCCTTACTCCTAAACTCCTTATACTTTCTTTATTCCACATTTCTCTAAAACAACTTTTAACTTCATTAAATATTAAATTAGTAGAATCTGTAGAAGTTGCAATTTTTTTTTGATGAGAATAATGTATAAAATTACTTGTTTTTATACTAACTACAACTACAGAACATAATTTTTTACTTTCTCTAAGCCTTAAAGCAACGCTTTCTGTTAAAGATAATAATATGTTAAAGGCTTCTTTTTCGTTTATAATATCATAAGCTATTGTTGTTGAGTTTCCTATTCCTTTAATATCTAAATTATAAGATTTTCTAATTTGAGAATTATCAATTCCATTTGCATAATCCTTTATTATCTTTCCATAAGATTTAAACTTATCTCTTAAAATATTATCATCATAATTTGCTAATTCTCCAATAGTATTAATATTTAAATCTTTTAATTTTCTTTCTGTTGCTTTTCCTACCATAAACAAATTTTCAACTGGAAGAGGCCACATCTTATCTCTTATTTCAAATTTAAATAAAGTATGAATACTGTTTTTAGGCTTTAAATCACTTGCCATTTTAGCTAATAATTTATTACTTGAAATGCCTATATTACAATTAAATCCAAGTTCTTTTGATATTCTACCTTTTACTTCTTCAGCTGTTTTTAGATAGTTATCTTTAAAATGGGTTACATCCATAAAACATTCATCTATACTATACCTTTCAGTAAATGGAGAATAAGATTTTAGAAGCTCATATAATGCATTGCTGCTTTTTAAATACCAACTATAATCTGGAGGATATATTTTTAAGTTACTACATTTCTGTCTAGCTGAATGAATAGTTTCTCCAGTTTTTATTCCTAATTGTTTTGCAGGTATTGAAGCTGCTAAAACTATTCCATGTCTATTTTTTTCACTTCCCCCAATAACAGAGGGTAAATTCCTAATATCAACCTCCCCACCGTATTGTAAAAACTTTACTGCTGTCCAAGATAAATATGCAGAATTAACATCAATATGAAAGATTATTCGATTTTCATTCATTATATCAACTCCAAACGTATATTCTCCTTTTATGGTAACAAACATACGTTCGATTGTAAATACCTTTATTTTATATAAAGTTTTTAACTTATTATTTAAAATTATAGATAGCTTTAAATAAATAAAAAGCTGACTTAAAAAGCCAGCTTTTATTTACTGAACATTATATAATCCTTTGCTTTGCATATAATTAAATATTTTTTCTCCATGTTGTTGCTCTTCTTTTTGTATATGATTTAAAACATCACGCACTTGAGGATTTGCAAATTCAAAAATTGCAACATCATAAGTTCCAGAAACATATTTTTCTGTCATTAATAAATCTGTACATATATCCTTATCAGATAATTTTCCTTGAGGAGAAGCTTGATTTTGCTGTATATTAGCTCCTTGAACTTGTTGCATACCCTGATTTTGTTGTCCTTGCTGTTGATTCATTTGAGGGATTGTTCCATTTAATAATTGATTAATAGTAGCAAGGTGGGTTCTTTCTGCCTGCTCATTTTCCTTAAGTATTTGTTTTAATTGTGGATCCTGAGCTTCACATGCATACTTACTATATTTTTCTATACAAATTTGCTCATGAGTTTTTTGATCTTCAAGTAACATTCTTTCTTTTTGAGTTAAAGTAAAATTCATAATAAACACCTCCAATATTATATTGTGTAAATTATTCTCTTTTATACCTTACACAAATCAAGGATTTTTTAGAGGATATATTAATTATTTACCCAAAGCATATATAGGCTAACCCCTATATTCATAATAATTCATAACCGATTCCTCTTTGAAGCCACAATATATATATAAATTAAGAGCTCTTTTATTTTTAACTTCTACATCTAATTCAACATTAAATATATTTTCTTTATTCAACATGTTTAAACATAGTATATAACGCTTGTCTTCCATACCCATTAGCTCTAAAATCAGGTACAATTCCAAAACCTGTTATAAAAGCTTTGCTTTCTTCTTTTACTTTCCTCAATAGCCAAAGAACAAAGCTTTGTAAAGATTCTCTTCTTCTCCATATAGGATGAACCATTCCATTTATTTTTAATTTATTAATTATTTCATAGTCTATTTCACTAATATATCTTTTTAAAATAATTTTATGGTCTATAACCTTATTATCCATTCTATTCTCCTTATTTTTAATTATAGAACACTAATATTTCTTATTATCCTTTCTAAAGGAAGCCCTTTCATTAGATAATTTATTGTTTTATTCCTTACTTCATCATATTTTTTAAAAATTTCAATTGCTTTATCATAATTATTATATATTTTCCAGTAGCCAACTCCTAAACATTTTTTATTATTTTCTATAAAATCAATAACATCTTCAACTGGTATTCCTAAAAAAATTCCTAATTCATGAGGACAGTTATATTGATGATATCTATTCTTTAATTTTCTTAGATAATAATCTAAATCTCTATTTTCTCGATAGCCTATCTTCTTCAAAAACTTAATATTTCTCTTTTTAAAAAGATATTTATTTAAAATTTCTCTATCAAAAATTAATAATATTATGGAGTTATTGCTTTCTCTTAAAATTATAAACTCTAAGTTTAATTTATTTAAAAACTTATTCCCATATTTAAGCCAGCTCTTATAAAAATTAGGGTTGTTTTTTTTAATAGCAACTGTTACAGAAGGCTTTATTCCTACAATAACTAAAGAACTATAAAATAATAAAAATCTTTCTATTGCTTCTTTGGGATCAATTATATTTAAACTATTATAAAATTCTATTATATTCATAGCATCTCCTGTCGATTATCTTTAGTAAAATATAAATCTTCTTTTATAAATTATTTTTCCAATAAACTATAATAGTATGCTATAAATTTTTTAACTAAAAAAGGCTGTAAAAACAGCCTTTTAATATAAAACTTCTTATATTTTTAATTATTCACAGACTTCCAATCTGCCATAAATTTTTCTATTCCTATATCAGTTAACGGATGCTTTAATAAAGTTCTTATTACTGATGGAGGAACTGTTCCTATATGAGCTCCTAGTTTTGCAGCCTCAATTACATGAATTGGATTTCTTATTGATGCAGCAATTATTTCTGTTTGTATTCCGTGAATATTAAATATTTCACTAATATCTTTAATTAATATTAATCCATTAGAACCAATATCATCTAATCTTCCCAAAAATGGTGAAACATAAGTAGCTCCTGCTCTAGCTGCAAGCAATGCTTGTGCTGCAGAAAAAATTAAAGTAACATTTGTTTTAATTCCTTTTTTTGATAAATAAGAAACCGATTTCAATCCATCGTAAGTCATAGGTATTTTAACTACTATATTAGGATGAATAGATGCTAAATCTTCTGCTTCCTTTATCATATTTTCATACTCTAAGCTAATAACCTCACCGCTTATTGGACCATCTACTATTGAAGCTATTTCCTTTAAAGTTTCAACTAGCCCTTTCTTTTCCTTTGCAATCAATGATGGATTTGTAGTAACCCCAGCTATAACACCCAAGCTATTAATTTCCTTGATATACTTTACATTTGCTGTATCCAGAAAAAATTTCATCATAAATCCTCCTATCCTTTAATTTTAAAAATATAATACTCTAACTATTATATCTCTATATTAAAATAATATCATTCTTAAGAATAAATTACCAGAATACTAATAAGAAAATTGGTAAATATATTATTGTGGAACAAATAAAGATTCATCACGAACTAAACTATTCTTGGCTCCAGAAGAATGATTTGGTTCCTTTTAGTAGATTATATATGGTGGAGAAAAGTGTTATTATGGTCGAAGATTTATTAATATTCTTTTACTATAATAATATTCCAATCTATCATATATAGTTGAGATAACATCATATAAGGTGTTGTAATGATGTTATTTGGCTGTGAGGTTAAATAAGGTTGTGTAAATATCTTATATGGTGGAGCGAAGTACTATTATGAGTAGTGATTTGTGTATACTTAGTCGAAAGATTATTTATATATAATAAATTATTTATAATAGTGTTAGCTGAATCTTTATTTGTTCTATTTATATAAAAAAGAATCTACATATAGACATTGTTTTATTGTTCTATAATGTAGATTCTTGTTTAATTTTATATATTGTTTACACTGTTCCAATCAGCAATAAATTTTGCAATTCCTGAATCAGTAAGAGGATGTTTCATCATTTGATTTAATACTGACATAGGAATTGTGGCAATATCTGCGCCAAGCATAGCTGCTTTTGAAACATGAATTGGATTTCTTATACTTGCTGCTATTATTTCAGTTTTAATTCCTTGAACTTTAAAAATATTAGCAACTTCTTCTATTAAATACATTCCATCAAATCCAATATCGTCAAGTCTTCCTAAGAATGGACTTACAAAGCTAGCACCTGCTCTTGCAGCTAATAAAGCTTGTCCTGATGAGAATATAAGTGTTACATTTACTTTTATTCCTTTTTTACTTAATTCCTTTGTTGCTTTTAAACCTTCTTCACACATAGGAATTTTAATAACTATATTATCATGAATTTTTGAAAGTTCTAATCCTTCCTTTATCATTTCTTCTGCAGTATTTCCCATAACTTCTGCACTTATAGGTCCATCTACAATGGATGTAATTTCTTTTATTACTTCTATAAAATCTCTTCCTGACTTAGCTATAAGAGTAGGATTTGTTGTAACTCCACTAATCACTCCCATATCATTAGCTCTTTTTATTTCATCAACTATTGCTGTATCTAAAAATAACTTCATAATTTACCTCCTAAGTTAAAACAGCATTATTGGAATAATGTTAATATCTTTCCTATTAATATTCCAAATACTCCAAAATCTGCATCACTAAATGTTGAGCCTGCAAATCCGAAATCTCCTAGCACTGGCATCAATAATGCTGGTAAGAATGTTATTAATAATCCATGAACAAAAGCTCCTATTATAGCTCCTCTTCTACCACCTGTAGTATTACCAAATACGCCTGCAGTAGCTCCACAGAAGAAATGAGGAACAACACCTGGTAAAATTGCTGGTGCACCTAATGCTAATAGTATAAATAAGCCAACAATACCACCAACAAAGCTTGATAAAAATCCTATTAAAACTGCATTTGGTGCATAAGGGAAAACTACTGGACAGTCTAATGCTGGTTTAGCATTAGGAACTAACTTCATAGCAATTCCTCTAAATGCTGGAACTATTTCTGCAAGAATTAATCTAACACCAGCTAGTATAACATAAACCCCACCAGCAAATGTTATAGCTTGAATTAAAGAAAATACTAAAAGGTTTTGTCCACCACTAATTTCTGCTACATATTCTGGACCTGCTGCTATTGCTACAACTAAGAATAAAACTAACATAGTTAAGGAAATTGCAACTGATGTATCTCTTAAGAATGTTAAACCTTGTGGAAAATTTATTTCTTCTGTTGATTTAGAGTCTTTACCAACAACCTTTCCAACTAATGCTGCTACAAGATATCCAAAAGTACCAAAGTGTCCAAATGCAACATCATCTGATCCTGTAAGCTTTTTCATGAAAGGTTGAAGCATTGCAGGCATTGCTGCCATAATAAATCCTAATAATAATGCACCTACAACTATTGCAGCTGTTCCCTTAATTCCCCCTGCAAATAAAATTGCTGCTAACATACAAGCCATATATAATGAATGATGACCTGTTAAGAATATATATTTCATCTTTGTAAATCTTGCAATTAAAATATTAACTACCATACCTAAAGCCATAATTAAAGCTGTTTCTCTTCCTAAATCATTAAGAGCAACACTTACTATTGCTTCATTATTTGGAACTATACCAGTCATTCCAAATCCATACTCAAACATCTGTCCAAAATAACCAAGTGCTCCTTGTACTAATGCAGCTCCACCACTTAAAACTAAAAATCCCATTATTGTTTTTACTGTTCCTGTAATACAATCAGTAACAGACTTTTTTTGTAATATTAATCCTATAAGTGCAACTAATCCAACCAATACAGATGGTTCACTAAGTATATCAACTATAAAATCTAACATATTTTATCCCCCTATTAATTAATAATTTTTATATTTAAATATAATTTAATTTTTTTAATACTTCTACTAACTTATCTTCTAATTCTTTTTTATCTATCATATTGTTTAGAGATACTACTTCTCCACCTAATCCTTCAAGTCTAACAGCTATATCTCTTGTACCTACATAAATATCTGCCTTAATACCTTTTGCTGATGATAAATCTGAATGTTCCACAGTTACTCCGTCTATTCCTAAAGATTTCAACACATTTTTAATATTCATTTCAATCATAAAACTGCTTCCTAACCCTGATCCACAACAAACTAAAATTTTCATAATTAATCCCTCCTAATTATACCTTTTAATAATTTCTACTACTTCTTGAACTTTCTTTGCATTGATTATAGAGTTTAAATGGTCACTATTCATTAGAATTTCCATTAATTTCGATAAAGAACTTAAATGACTTGTATTATCCTTGGCTGCTAGCGTAATTATTAATTTAACTGGATCATTCAACTCACTTCCAAATTCTATAGGACTCTCTAATGTCAGAATACTAATTCCATTCTTATTTACTCCAGCTTCCGGTCTTGCATGGGATAATACAATTCCTGGGGCTATTACCATATATGGTCCTAATTCATAAAAATTATTTATTATTGCTTCTTTATAATTTTTATTTACTATGCCTTCCTTTTCTAATAAATAAGCACCTTCCTCTATCGCCTCCTTCCAATCATTACATTTTACATTTAATTTTATTAGTTCTTCTCTTAGTATATCTATTAACATATATTCATATCTCCCATTTCTTTGACCTTCTGCATATTTTTATTATATTAACTTCCATCCTAACAATGAATATGTTTACAGCACTATTACATTCAAATAAATTTTGAAAAATTGAACTTTATATTAATTTAAACTTAACATCTTTTTACATTCATTAACTATATCTTGAACGGTCATGTTATATTTTTCTCTTAAAAAATTCATAGTTCCAACTTCACCAAAGTGATCTTGTACTCCTAAAGCTCTTATATAACTAGGAAATTCCCTACAAGAAACTTCTGCAATAGCGCTATATAATCCACCTATTACATTATGATTTTCAATTGTAACTGCTTTTTTTGTTTTTTTAAGAGAATTTACTATTGTATCCCTATCTATAGGCTTAATAGTAGGAACAGAAATAACTTCAACATCTATACCTTCATCTTTCAAAAGACTTGCTGCTTCTAATGCAAAACTTGTCATTAATCCTGTTGAAAATATAGTTATATCTTTTCCTTCTTTTAAAACATCAGCCTTTAATAAATTAAATTTATAATTTTCATCATAAACTTTTGGAATCTCTTTTCTAGTTATTCTTATATAAACAACTCCCTTATAATCAACAGTTTTATATAATACTTCCCTTAGTTGAAATTCATCTGCAACATCTATAATAGTAATACCTGGAATACTTCTTAATACTCCAATATCTTCAAAGCTCATATGGGTTCCACCATTTGTTTCAGCTGCTATACCAGCATCCGTAGCTATAATTTTCACATTTTGTTTCGCATAGGCCATAGAAATAGCTATTTGATCACATATTCTCCTTGATGCAAATGAAGTAAAGGTGCAAATATATGGTTTCATTCCATAAGCACTCATTCCGGCTGCCATTCCTGCCATATTTTGTTCACTTATTCCAACATCAAAAGCTCTTTCTGGAAAAATAGTTCTTAATGGCATTGTGCCATTTGCTTCTGCTAAGTCTGCATCCATAAATACTATACTTTCATCTTTATGCATTAATTCTTCTATAACACTACATAAGACTTTTCTCATTTCCATAGTTTTATCCTCCTATTTCAACTCTTCTAATGCTTTTTTAAATTGCTCATCAGTTAATCCCATACTATGATTTTTATATCCTGCACTTTCAATTACAGATATGCCTTTTCCTTTTACTGTATTTAATATAATTGCAACTGGCTTATCCTGCTTTTTACCTTTTTCTATTGCTTCATGAATTTCCTCTATATCGTGGCCATTTTTAATATTTTGAACAAAAAACCCAAAAGCCTCCCACTTTTTATCCATATTATCCATTCTTATTATATCTTCTAGCTTCCCATCTAATTGCATTTTATTATAATCAACAAAAACAATTAAATTATTTAGATTAAAAGAACTAGCCGCCAATGCTGCTTCCCAAACCTCTCCTTCATCACATTCTCCATCTCCTACAATACAATAAATATATGCATTATCTTTCTTTATCTTGGAGGCCTTTGCCATACCAACAGCACAACTTATTCCTTGTCCTAAAGATCCTGTTGTCATATCTACTCCATTAGTTTTATTCATATCGCAATGACTTGGTAAATTGGTATTTCCCTTATTTAATGTTAATAATTCTTCTTTTGATATATATCCTTTATCTGCTAATACTGCATAAAGAGCTGGGCCTGCATGTCCCTTAGATAAAACTAATCTATCTCTTCCTTCCATTTTAGGATTTTCTACATTAATATTCATTTCTTTATTATAAAGAAGAACTAGAGCTTCTACTATTGAAAGAGAACCACCATAATGACCCTTTCCAATACTATGAATTTCTTTTAATATAAGTCTTCTCACTTCTTTACATTTTTCTTCAAGAAAACTAATTTCTTGCTTTTTCATAACTTCTTCCTCCTTTAATAGACTTTTATTAATATTTTTTAATTACATCTATAACTTCATCTTTAGATGAGGCAAAAAACAATTTATTTCTGTCCTCAGGATTATTTATTAAATTCATAAATCCCAACAAAGCATTAAGATGAGATTCTTTATCCTTAGATGCAAAGGTTAAAATCAACCTTACAGGATCATTAAACTCACTATTGAATTTAACTGGATATTTCAAATTTATAAGGCTCATTGATGTTTTATCAATTTCATCTACCATATCAATATGAGATAAGCATATTCCTGGAGCTATAACCATATATGGTCCAAGTTCTTCTAATTTTTTAATTATTTCACTCTTATATGCTTCTGTTACATTATTTTTTCTTATTAAAATATCTACCCCTTTAGATATAGCATCTTTCCAATCCTTGCAGTTTACTTTTAATTCAATATTTTCTCTTTTTATAAAATCTCTTAAAAAATACTTTTCTTTAAAATCATTATCTATTTCTTCATCTAGTTCTTCTTGTTTTTTCATTTCATATAGTATTTCATATCTTAATTGTTCTTCATCATTAATCTCACAGTACTTTTTAACTTTATCTAAAATTCTATTAAGCAAAGAAATTTCCCCATTATCTTTTTTAGGCTTTGCAATGGGTATAATATATTTCTCAAGTTTCTTTAAATCTTCATTTGTAATTAATGGAGAAACCTTTATATATTCATCTTTATTTAAACTAGGAATATCTAAAGTACTTATAATAAAATCGCAATTATTCTTCATTTCACTTGTAACACTTCTACTGCCATAAGTACCTAATATTTCTACATTAAATTTTTCTATAATCTTAGATGCAATTAATTTAGATGAACCTACTCCCGACCCACAAACAACTATTAATCTTGCTCTTCTATTATTTTTCTGCTTATATCTAGCAATTGCAGCTGCATAATGAAGTGCTATATATGATATTTCATGTTCTCCCAATTGATTATCTATATACTCCTCAAGATATTTGCAGGCTAAAGTTACTACTTTAAATAATTGAGATTGCTCAGATTTTATTCTTTCAATAAGTGGATTTACAATTTTAGAACCATATTTTATCCTATATAAACTTGGTCTCAAATGTAATAATAAGCCCTGGTATAAAGATTCCCTTTCTTCATCTAGATTAATTTTGTAATAAGACTCTACATATTTAGTCATAAAATCTATAATATGCAAAAGTTTATTATCTTCCTTACTGTCAACTTGATAACTATTATTAACAACTTTAGCTCCTAAAAGATGAATTACTATATAAGAAATCTCATCCTTTGGAACCTCTATTTTATATTTATCTTCTATTTTCTTAATAATTTCTAATGCTACTTCATATTCCAAGGTATTTTCTACAAAGTCATTATTAAATTCAAGTTTACTTATAACCTTATCTATTTGAACTCTTTTTATCATAATTGCTAAATGGGTCATTAACCCTCCATAAGCCTCATCACTAAACTCTCTTTTTAATTTTTGTTCAGCTTCTTTTATTAAACTATCGATAAAATCTATATCTATATCAGTAAATAAAGTATCAAATTGAAGTTTATTAATTTTAGATTCACTTGATTTTTTAGAAACATATTTCACAAAATCCTCAGCTGAAACACTTTGAGATATAATATCCAATATTGCCTTTCTTTTATAATTTTCATTACCTTCAATATAAAGTCCTACTTTAGATTTTCTTATTAATTTAAGATTATATCTGCTTAAAAATTCTTCTACATCATCTATTTCTTTTAAAAGAGTATTCTTGGAAATACAAAGCTTTTCTTCAAAATATTTAAGTTTCATATTATCATTTGCCTGAAGAAGTTTTAAAGTTATAAACAGCTCTCTTTCTTCTTTTGAATATGCATATTTATATGGAGTGTCTTCTGATACAAATTTATCTATATAAGCTTTAAGTTCTTTACTATTAGTTACCTTAATACCTTTACCATACTTTTTATCAAAATATCCAAATCCATTTTTAATTAAAAATTTTTCTATTTTATCTATTTTGTATCTTATAGCTCTATCTGTAAGATTATATTTTTTCGCTAATTCTTCAACTTTTATATAATTATTATTTTTAATCATATATTGAAGTATCTCCATGCAATCCTTATTAAGCTCCATACTTATCACTCCTTCTTATAATTTAATTATATATATTTATATTTTTTTCTTTAACCGTTTACTATAATCTTTCTTTTCTGTTTAAATGTGAAAATATGAACTTATTTTATTATTAATTAAATCATTTTAATAAAGCTGTAACACATATTATATTAAAGGCATAATATGATTATAGATAAAACAATAATCCTTTATTCTAATAATTTAAAGTTCTTTATATATAGATTGAATTTACTAAATGTTTTTATATGTTAAGAATCTATATATAAGAATTCAATATATAGAATAAAGGCCAAACAACAAATGATAATAATTTATTATTGGGAGGAACGATAATATGGATAATATGAGAAGATACAATATGGTCAATTATGAATATTCATGTGGATATGACGATAGAGATTATGACTGGGATTATTATGAAGATGATTATGAAGATAATTATGACAAAGACTATGATTGCGATTATGAAGATGATTATGACTTTGACTACGACTATGAAGATGATTATGATAAAAAAGATGGCAAGAAAGATAACAAAAAAGATAATAGGAAAGATGATAAGAAGGATGACAAAGATAAGGATAAATGTAAATCTTCTACAAAAATCCACTTTAATCCTTGTGAATTATGTAAAGCTGTAGATACAGAACCTGTAGATTTAGGTAATTGTTTAGAAAGAGACTTAAAAGCAAAAATAGTTCTAAAAAATGTTTGCTTTAATAGAAAATTCAAGGTAAAAGTTGCCTTATTAGATAAATCTGGAAAAGTAATTGAAACTAAAGAATTTAAGGCAATATTGCGTAAAAATAAAAAATCACATTCCGATAAGGGCTGTGGCGTATTTAAGAAAGAAGTAAAATTTGATCTTCCAAAGAATAAAGTTTGCCATACACTTGATTTTACAATTAAAGTTTCAGCAGAATACGTTGATAAATGCTAATATTATAAGTGTATTTTAAATATTTATTTTTAATAAATATTTAAAATATAATTTATAAAAAATATAGACCACCGACAATATACGAAATTGACAGGCTATAACTGTTAATTAAAAAGATCGGTGGTCTTTCTTAAATAGGACTAATTTACAAACAGTATACAGCACATTTTAATTTATACTTTTTACAAACGGGCTTTTCAGAAGAACTATTTTTTAGGGTTTTTTAACCAAACAATTAATAAATAAATTTGGATTTAATTTAAAATATGGTTAATTTTAAATTGAAAGAGTTGACAACTCTTAATTATCAGTTGTCAACTCTTTCTCTTCTCCTGCCTTAATTAAAACTTTGCTTCCTCTCATAATAAGACCTTCTATAAATATTAATATACCAGTTACTATAAGCATTTTTTCTATTGCAACATAATCTGCCATTGGTCCAAATACTAACATTCCAAGAGGCATCATAACACTTGTTATCATACTCAAAACACTAAACACTCTTCCTAAGAACTCTTCTTCAACTTTTTCTTGTATTAAAACTGTAGAAGGTGTATTAAACATTGGCATAACCATTCCAAATAATCCAAATAGAGAAATATAAACCCAAAAAGAAGGTACAATTCCTAATGCAATAGTGCATAATGCCATAATAAGGGTTGAAAAAGCCATTGTATAAACTCTATTTTTAAAACCACCCCAAGCAGCCATAATACCACCACCAAGCATCATTCCAACAGAGAATGTTATTTCAATTGCTGTTAAACGCCATACATCATTTCCAAAGTTACGGGTAACTTGTAACGGAGTTAGAAATGAAACAGGTGCAGCTAGAATAAAGAAAAATGCACAGAATACAAAGTATTCCTTAAGAAATTTATGATTTTTTATATATTCTAATCCTTCTTTCATATCGCCAAAATAACTATTTTCCTGTTTTTTTAATGCTTTCTCATGAACTGGAACATGTAAAAAGAAAACTAAAATAGAAACTGCTATTGCAGCTGTAATTACATCTATAAAAAATATAACTTCGATTGTAGTCATTGTTAATAAAGCCCCACTTAACATTGGTGATATAAGCATAACTAAAGATTGAATACTTCCATTGCTTGCATTTACTTTTGTAAGCTTATCCTCTGGAACAATTTGTGGTATAAGTGCATTTATCGCTGGAGTTTGTATCGCTGATCCTAAAGCACGTATCGAAGAAGTTAAATATAAAAGCCAAATAGAATCATATCCTCTTAAAAATAGTATTGCTAATATTAATGTTGATATTGCAATAAAGGAATCCGAAATAGCAATTAGCTTTTTTCTATCATATCTATCTGCCCATACTCCTCCAAAAGGCGAAAGAAAAAGCGTAGGTAAAAATCCACAAATTATAGATATTGTCATAGCAGTTCCTGATTGTGTTTCTAGGGTAATATACCACATAATTGCGTATTGAACTAATGAAGAGCCTAAAAGCGATATTGTCTGGGTAGTCAAAAATAATATAATATTCTTCTTCCAGTTATTATTCATATATTATATCTCCTATTCTTTTGATTTTATAATATTAATTATTGAATAGTTAATATTATAATTTTTTATCTTAAATTTATACTATAAATACATAGCACAATCCACCTCTTTATATAATTTATAAATTAATTATAATAGAAAACAAATTAGACTTATACTACATTATTATATAATTCTATACAACTACTGGCATTAATATTTTGTAAAATTTTGATTATATCAAAAATTTTATATTTGAATATATTAGTAATAGTTTAAATAATAATTAGGAGCATAAAATGATATCTTTTAATGATTTTACAGTTCATTCATTAGAAGTAAATCTATTCTTTTTAAGGTTGATGAAAGAACATTCAATATTTTTAGAAGCAGTATTTTTACCAAAAGATAAAAACTTAATTAATCAAGCAGAAGCCTTTAAAAATGAATTTTCTCATTTATTATCTCATGCAGTAACATTGGCAGATGGGCTTCTTCCTTCATCTGTAATAAATTCAAAAGAGCTTGTAACTAAATATACAATTGACGCCGAAAAAGCAACTCAAATGGCTACTGGAATTTTAATAGACACCTCTATAACTTCTAGAGAACTTTCCTTACTACCTATTAGCAATAAATCTTTAAGAAACTTAACAGATGAAATTTTCATATTAAATAAAAACATTATAAGAACACTTTCGATGCTTATTCAATTTAAAAATAAACTTCTGAAAGCTGTTTTATCATGCAACTTATTTATAAATGCTTATCCTAAATTTTTAGAGCATCTTCTTTATGAAGCTATGGCTTATAAGGAATTATTAACAAGACTACAAAACGGAGTTGAAATAAGTATTAATGTAAACCCAGCCGCTCAAGAAGCTTTTTGGAATAAAATAATGTCTGAACATGCCTTCTTTATCAGAGGTTTATTAGACCCAACAGAAGTAAATTTATTTAATTTAGCTGATAGTTTTGGAAAGAAATTTGAAGACTTAAGAAAAGAAGCAAATAAAATAAAAGATTCTAAAAATCTTCTAAGGGAAGTTACAAATAAATCATTAGATGCTGCAAAAGAAATTAGAGAATTTAAAGAAGAAGGAGTGGAGGGTTTATTAAATTGCGAAATTAAAGCTATTATTTCTCCTCTTTTAGCTGATCACGTACTTAGAGAAGCTAATCATTATATTAGATTACTTAGGAACTTTAATTTATAATAAATGTATATTCCGACATTTCCCGAGAAATATTTCTTATTTCTTATATATCTACAATAATTTCTACATTTAATGATATTAAATTCTGTATAAATTGAAAAACTTTAACTTTTTACAAGTTAAAGTTTTTCTAGTGTTCTTTTTAAAAATTCACGTGTACGTTCCTTAGTTGGATTATTAAATATTTGCTCTGGAGATCCCTCTTCTTCTATAACTCCCTTGTCCATAAATACTACACGATCAGATACTTCGCGTGCAAATTCCATTTCGTGAGTTACAACTAACATTGTAAGACCAGTTCCCGCAAGTTCTTTCATAACTTTAAGAACTTCTCCTACCATTTCTGGATCTAAAGCTGAAGTTGGCTCATCAAAAAGAATAACATCTGGTTCCATTGAAAGTGCTCTTGCAATAGCAACACGTTGTTTTTGCCCTCCTGATAACTGCTTAGGCTTAGCATTAATATACTTTTCCATTCCAACTACTTTTAAATATTTCATTGCTATTTTTTCAGCTTCTTCTTTAGAACGCTTTAAAACCTTCATTTGTCCAACAACACAATTACTTAAGACATTATGATTATTAAATAAATTAAATTGTTGAAAAACCATGCCTAACTTTGTACGATATTTACGAATATCATGTTTGTCATCTAATATATTTTCTCCCTTATAAATTATCTCTCCACCAGTTGGCTTTTCTAGAAGATTAATGCAACGAAGAAGAGTTGACTTACCTGATCCAGAAGAACCTATTATACAAACAACTTCCCCTTTATTTACTGAAAAATCAATATCTTTTAATACTTCATGATCTCCAAAATGTTTACTTAAATGTTTAATTTCTATTATTTTTTCCATCTCTAACTTCCTCCTTTCCTACTTAATTATTTATCTGCTACAATTTCTGGAGTTTTTACCTGCATTTGATTGCCAGGTATAATATAATTTTCCGGTCCATCTAATTTTCTTTCTATTGCTCTTAAAATTCTTGTAATTGTAAATGTTAATACTAAATAAATAATACATGCAACAGAGAAGGATTCAAAATACTTAAAGTTATTACCTGCTATTGACTTAGTTTGGAAGAATAGTTCTGAAACAGAAATTACATTAAGCACTGAAGTATCTTTTATATTAACTACAAATTCATTACCTGTTGCTGGTAAAATATTACGAATCACTTGTGGTAAAATTACATTAAACATTGTTTGAGCATGGCTCATTCCAATTGCCTGAGCAGCTTCAAATTGTCCCTTGTCTATAGAAACAATTCCTCCTCTAACAATCTCTGACATATAAGCTCCTGTATTAATAGAAACTATAAATAAAGCTGCTACTATTCTATTTATATCTATTCCTAAAAACTGAGCTGATCCATAATAAATAACCATGGATTGTACTATCATAGGGGTTCCTCTAAAGAACTCTATATAAACAGAAAGAATAACATTTATAATTTTAAGAAATACCTTTTTTATTCCCCTTTCAGGAACTGGAATAGTTCTTATTACTCCTACTAATAGCCCAATTAAAGTACCAATTAAAGTACCGATTATTGAAATATAAATTGTTACCCATGCTCCACGAAGAAACATTGGCCAATTTTCTTGAACTATTTTTATTATTGATTCAATACTCATTATTAGCCTCCTAAAACCTCTAAATTAATAAAATTGAATGGGCTCTAAAAGATAACCCATTCAAAATAAATTATTGAGCTGCTGGTTGATTTTTAATAGCATTATCCATTATTTCTGTTTGTTCTTCTTCTGAAATAGCTGCTAAAATTTCATTTATCTTTTCAGTTAACTCACTATTTTTTCTTAATCCTACTGCTATTGCAGTATCTTCTGGATTTGTTTCAAAGCCATCTGTAAGTTCTATCATTTTAAAGTTTGAATTAGCTGATTGAGCACTTACTGCTTCTGGTCTTTCTGATACATAAGCATCAATTACTCCTGATTCAAGAGCAACTCTCATTGCTGGGAAGTTATCCATAGCTTCTTGCTTATTTACACCTTCAATTTGATCTATTACTGAATAGTGGAAAGTATTTAACTGTGCAGTAACTTTTGCATCTTTGAAATCTGCTAAAGTTTTAGCATTTGCATAAGGTCCATTATTTTTAACAACTAAAACTAATTGTGAATTATAGTAATTGTCTGAAAAATCTATTGTTTCTTTACGTTCTGCAGTTGGTGACATACCTGCAATTATTGCATCTATTTTACCTGAAGTTAAAGCTGGCACTAATCCATCCCATTCAGTTTTAACAATAACTAGTTCTTTTCCTAAACCTTCCGCAATTCTCTTAGCTATTTCAACATCATATCCACCTGCATATTCTGAACTTCCTTCAATTGCTACAGCTCCATTTGAATCATCGCCTTGTGTCCAGTTAAATGGTGGATATCCAGCTTCCATTCCTACTTTAAACACATTACTATCCTCTGTCTTTTCATTATTTGCTGATGCACATCCTGTTAATGCTAACATAGCTGTTAATGCTAATGATACTAATACTGATAATTTTTTCTTCATGATAATCTCTCCTTTTTTAATTTTTCTTAAAATAAAAAATGACAATCCTCTAAAGTCAGGATTGCGCTATCTAAGAATTCAGGAGATTTAGTTAAATAAAAATGCCTGAGATAGACTCAGGCATATAAATATACTTCACCTTCATCCCCATCTTTTCCCATTTGAGATAGCACAACTCAATAAACCGGGTAGTTTATTGAGACAGTCTTACAGCTATTAACTGTAAGCCCAGCATATAATACCGAGAAATATTATACACTTCGGCAATATTTCCTTCTCTCTAGCTTCAACGTTTTCTCGAACTCCACTAAAGACTGTTAAATATTGCGCCTCTACCTCACCTGTAAAAGTGAGGTCTTATTAAGTTTTAAATTTTATGTCTTTAGTGTACAGGCTTTTATTATGCTTGTCAATACTTTTTTCTAATTTATTTTTTGTAATAAAAGTATTTGTTATTCATGATAATTGCTTGTACACAAATGAATATTTTTTATATTTAATTTTATAATATGTTATTATTAATCTGTTGTTACATAATAATACTAATAATCAAAAATATTTTTATTACTATTATTTTTATAATATATTTATTACATATTAGTATGCAATATATTTAAAACTTTACGCAGCTCCTTTACAGAAATTTGTCCTGGAGCAGATGCCTTTTTAGCTGAACCAAAAGTAATTGCGGATCCAAATAATTCTCCAGATAATCTACTAATTATCCCCTTTCCTGCCATTGACATTGTTATAATTGGACCTTTTATATACTTTTCTTTTGCAATACGCGTTGCATCTAATAATGTAATTACATCTTCAGCTGAATTAGGCATAACTGCAATTTTAGGAATATCTGCACCCAATTCAACCGCCTTACAAAGACGCTTTATTATTTCATCTTTTGCTGGTGTCTTTTCAAAATCATGATTCGAAATAATTACAAGAAGATCATTATTATGAGCTAAATCAATTAATTCTATTATCTTATTATTATCTTTAGATAATTCAATATCTATAATATCAATAAGTTTTGTTTTAGAAACTTTCTTATTTAATTCAAAATAAAAGTCTTCATCAATTTCTCTTTCTCCACCTTCATTGAAACTACGGAAGGTAAATAAAATTGCTTTATCAGGAATAATTTCTCTAATCTTCTCTAAAGCTTCTATAACTTTATTTATATTAGTTACATTTTTAAAGAAATCTGCTCTCCATTCTACTATATCAAAATCTATATATTCTAATTCCTTTGCTTCCTCTATAATTTCAGAAATGCTTTTTCCTACAATAGGTACAACTATTTTGGGTATCCCTTCGCCAATTACTAGATCTTTAACTTTTACTACTTTCTTCATATCTTTTTTCTTCCCTTCCATCAGCATAATGAGCAAATCTTCCTGAAGTACGTTTATTAACTGGATCTTCTCTATCATAAGGCCAGCCGCCAAATTGGGTTTCTTGATAATCTCTAAAAGCTTGATATATTTCTTCCTTTGTATTCATAACAAAAGGTCCATATTGTACTACTGGTTCGTTTATAGGTTCTCCTTCTAAAACTATAAAATAAGCCTCCTTATCTCCATTAATTATTGAAATTTCTTCTTTTCCAGATAACTTTATTCGAGTTGATGCTTCAAAAGACTGACCTTCTATAATAAGCTTACCTTCACCTTGATAGAAATATAAGTTTCTTATTAATGTTTCTGAAACAGCTGGTAATATCATAGATGCTTCTGCTTCCATCTTTACCAGATATATTCCAACATTATTGTTTTTATCTGCTGCCCATGAATTCTTATTAGGCTCTAAGCCCTCTCTTCCCTCTAATTTACCTGTAATTAATCTAATATTAGTTTTGCTTCCCTTTTCATTTTTAAACTCTATTACTGGAATATCTTCCGCCCATAACATCTTATAATCAGCTTCTACAAATTTATTTTTTGAAGGAAGGTTAAGCCATATTTGAAATAATTCTACTGGATTTTCTTTATCTTTATTAATTAGGGGAAACATTTCTGTATGCTGACATCCTGCACCTGTTGTTAACCATTGTACATCACCATTGCCATAACGTCCATAAGAACCTTTTGAATCAAAATGATCTACAAATCCATTAAGAACTATAGTTACAGTTTCAAATCCTCTATGGGGATGCACTGGAAATCCCGGAACAACTTTTCCATGATACATGCTAAATCCATCTTTTCCTGAAAAGTCATTACCAATTTCTCTTCCTATTAATAATTCACTATCTATTCCTTGAACTTCATTTCCCTTTGGATATGCATCTTTATGATGGGCACAAAATATAAAAGGGTTTTCCATTGGCCATTGAAATCCTATTTTTTGTATCTTTTTTATTTTATTATTCATACTATTCACCTTTTTCAGTTATATTTTTTTAATTCTCTATAATATATAATTCTTAGCAATTTATAAACTTATAATTATCTTGACTTCAAGATAATTATAAAACAAATAAATCTTGAATTCAAGATTTATTTTATAATATAATATCACTTTAAAATAAATATAAAAAAGGGTTGCTCTCGCAACCCTATATATATTATACCTCTATACATTATCTCTTATTAGCCGTACTTATTAACTATTAATATTCCCTTTTACTTATTAACTATTGCTTATATTTTATTTTCCCTATACTAAATCTACTTGTATATCTTCATCAATTACTTTAGTTTCTTCATTTACTGAAACTTCTTCTTTATTACCAATTGATAAGATAAGATTTAAAACTATTCCTACAACAGCTGCTGTTGCTAAAGCAGGAAGTTCTATTCCAAACATTGGTATCATTCCGCCTTCGAAAGCATAATTTCCACCTAATCCAACTATTAATATTACTGCTATAACAGCTAAGTTTTTAGAACTAAACATATCTACTTTCTTATCCATCATTATTGTTACTCCTTGTGCCCCTATAACTCCATAAAGATATATTGAAAGTCCTCCAATTACTGATGTTGGTATAGAATAAATTACATTTATTAATGGTGTAAAGCATGAAATGATCATTGTTATTACTGCTGCTGCCATTAAAACTGGTACCGAGAAATTCTTTGATATTGCCATTGTACTAATATTTTCACCATAGTTTGTACCAGCTGGTCCACCAATTAAGCCTGAGATTATATCTCCCATACCATCACCAATTAGATTTAACCCTAATTTATCTTCAATTTCATATACCTTTTTAGAACCTTTTTTCTTAGCTAAATCATTAACATAAGTGTGTAATTGATATACGTGAGCAGTTGATTCTGGTATAGTTGCAATTGCTATAGGCATTATTGCAATTAAAGCTTCCCATGATGGCTTAGGGAATGTAAATATTGGCATACTAAAAATACTGTTTGTTTCTACTGTATTAAAGTTTACAAATGGTATTCCTGTTGTTTTTCCTATTACTAAAGCTGTTAAATATCCTGTTAAAAGTCCAAATAAAATTGGAAGTTGGCTAAGTTTACCCTTTAGATAAACTGAATATATTATAGTTGATAATAATGTTACTAAAGCTATTATCCAGGCATAACCTGATGCCATAGCTTGATCTGCTTCAGCAACACCTGCTGGAATTGCAGCTGCATTTCCCATTGCATTTGCAGCTAATGATAATCCTATAATAATTGCTATACTACCTGTTACTGTTGCTGGAAGAACTTTTTCTATGAACTTCTTTCCACTTTTCTTTATTATTAATCCAGCTATTATTGAAACAAAACCGGACATTACAATACCAAATTGAGCTATTGAAATTTTATCATTTAATGTATAACTAGCAAAGGCATCCGCACTCATTATTGAAGCTATTGCTGCTATATATGAAAAACTTGAACCATAGTATAATGGAAGTTTCTTTCCTGTAATTAAAATAAATCCTAAAGTTGCAAGACCACTTGCAAAAATTGTTGTTGAAACATGAAAACCTGTAATTAATGCTACTAGAACTGTAGCAGGAAACATTACTACTATTTGTTGAAGTGCAAATAAGATAAGTTCAAAGAATGGTGGCCTTTCATCTGGTAAATAGCCCATTACTTGATTGTTTGTTGATTTTGTTGTCATAATAATACCTCCTAAATTTTATAATTTAAAAGGATAAAAAAAATCATAAAAAAAATCTTGCTTATAGCAAGATTCGAAAATTAGCAGCTTAAAAGCTAATATAATTACTGCACAATATTTCAAATCTTACTGGTGTCTCGCACCACTTTAAAGATTTTAATTATCCTGCAAATAGTATTACATATAAATTAGATTTTGTAAATACGCTTTTTAAAATTTTTTAGATTTTTTTAATTTATATTATATGGTGATAATTCTTTATTATTTAATAGTCACTAAGTAATGTATAATTAGTTATTTATTAAAATAATTAATTATACATTACTTGTATTTTAAGAAGTATGTTTAATAATATATTTATGAACTTCTTCTGGTAAAATATCTAAAGCTATTGCAAATTCTTCAAATAATTGTCTTTTTGCTTCCTTCATAATTTCTTCATCAATTCTATTTAATTTTTTACCAACTGCCTTTTTTTCCTCTTCTTCTTTCTTTAAAATCTTAATTACCTTTAACCACTCTCGGCTGTCTGCTGTTTTAAGAGCAGCCTTGCAAATTTCACTTCTTTCTCTATCATTATCGACAGGAACAGCTTCTATGTAAGGCATAGTATCTATTAATGCTAAAACATCATTTTTAGTTAAAATACTTCTCATAATAACTTTTTTATTATCTACCGGAGTTTTAATAACCATCTTATTATTAAATACAGGCTGTAAAACATAATATTCAGTTTCTAAAGAACCTAGATATTTTCCCTTAGTAATATCAGTAATCTTACATACACCTATTGTCCCATATACAACATAATCATTGATCTTAAACATAAATTTTTCCTCCTTAATCCTTATTTTTCTGCATCCCCCCTTCAAGTCAAAAATTATTATAAAGCAATAGCTCCGATAACCCAAATTACGTCATCGGAGCTATTGCTGCATTTATATTATACCACAATTTTAAAATTTTATGTACTTTCTAAAAAGTGCATTGTATTAGTATAATACAAAGTATCCAATTACTAATAATCCTAAAATAATACGATACCAGCCAAAGGCTTTAAAATCATTGTTTTTAATGTATTTCATTAAAAATCTTATTGCTATTATAGAAACAACAAAAGCAACAATCATACCTACTAATAAAATAGCAATTTCTGTACCTGTAAAATCAAATCCAAATTTAATTAGTTTTAAAGCACTTGCCCCAAACATTACTGGAATTGATAAGAAAAATGAATATTCAGCAGCAATATAACGTGATGTTCCAAGTATAATTGCTCCAAGAATTGTTGCTCCTGAACGTGAAGTACCAGGAATTAAGGATAATACTTGGAATAATCCTATTCCAAAAGCTGTGGCATAAGATAATTCCTTAAAACTATTTATCTTAGAAACTTTATTCTTATTGCGATTTTCAATAATAATAAATAAAATTCCATAAATAATAAGAGTTATCGCAACAGTTTGATAATTATATAAATGTTCATCTAACCAATCATCAAACAATACACCTAAAACTCCAGCCGGTAATACACCTACAATTACCTTATACCAAATCTGCATAGTATCTCTTATTTCTTTTGAAGACTTATTAACTGAAAAAGGATTTAGTTTGTTAAAATACAAAAGAACAACAGCTAAAATAGCTCCTAATTGTATAACAACAAAAAACATTTCTTTAAAAGCATCAGAAACATTTAACTTAATAAATTCCTCAACTAAAATCATATGACCAGTACTGCTTATAGGAAGCCATTCAGTTATTCCTTCAACTACTCCTAAAAAAGCTGCCTTTAATAATTCAATTATTAACATTTTTCTCCTCCATTTTTTATATTTTCTTTAATAAAGCTAAAAAATAATTTAGTATATTTATTAAAGGATTTATATTAATTAATATGTTTATTAATTAATACTTATTTATTATATTTCTTTCTTCTCTAAAACAAAATACCTTTTTAAATTTCTAATATTAATTTTATTCCATATTACTATAATTTTTATCTACTTATTCTTAAATTTTTCTGAATTTTGAAATTGCAAAGAAGAAATCAGTCATATAAACTTATACTTATTATACAACTTAAGTAAGATAAATTAAAATAAATGAGGTGTTTAAATTGGAAAGGTGTCCTTGGTGTGGTAAAGATGAATTATATATAAAATATCATGATGAAGAATGGGGTGTACCTGTTCATGATGATAATAAACATTTTGAATTCTTAGTTCTTGAGTCAGCTCAAGCTAGATTAAGCTGGCTTACTGTATTAAGAAAAAGAGAAAATTATAGGAAAGCCTATGATAATTTTGAGCCTAATAAGGTTGCTAAATACGATGAAAATAAAATCAATGAATTATTACAAAATCCAGGAATTATAAGAAATAGGAAAAAGATAGATGCTTCTATAAATAACGCAAAAACTTTTTTACAAATTCAAAAGGAATTTGGCAGCTTTGATAATTATATTTGGAAATTTGTTGATAATAGTCCAGTAATCAATAATTGGAATTCTATTTCTGAACTACCTGCTAGTTCAGAACTTTCTGATAAGGTAAGTAAAGATTTAAAATTAAGAGGCTTTAAATTTCTTGGAACTACTATAGTTTATGCTTACCTTCAAGCTACTGGAGTTATAAATGACCATTTGCTTGACTGCTTTAGACACCCAATAAATAACAAGGCTTAACTTCTTCTGAAATTTCTCAAAACCATAATTTAACAAACAATTAGCAATATAACAAATTAAAAAATGGTATATACTAAAATAAAAGAAATTTGAAGAAGGTGCTAAAATGAAAAGACAGAAAAAATTTAAGCGAATTGGTACTCATAACGGAAAATTTCATGCAGATGAAGTCATTGCAACTGCAATACTTAAGGAACTTTTTGAGGTCGAACTAACAAGGACTAGAGATGAGAAAGTTTTAAAAGAACTTGATATAGTTTATGATGTTGGTGGAGGAAAATTTGATCATCATGGAATTAATAAAAGATATAGAGAAAATGGAACTCCTTATGCTGCATGTGGACTTATATGGGAGGAATTCGGTAAAGACTTACTTAAATTAAAAAGAGAATCCTTAAATAATGAAGAAATTCAAAGTATATTTGATTATATTGATAAAAGCATAATTGAAGGTGCTGATGCCCTTGATAATGGAATTTGGATAGATAAAACAGAAATTCCACTATTACATATTAGTTCTATAATTGAAAAGTTTAATCCTCTTTGGAATTCTAATAAAGATGAAAATGAAGCTTTTAATGAAGCTGTAGAACTTGCAAGGACTATATTAAATAATGCTATAGAACATAAATTTTCTGTGCTTGATGCCAAGGAACATGTTTTAAAAGCTTATAAAAATAGGACTATTCCAGAACTATTAGTTCTTGATAGATATTGTCCTTACAACTCTTATCTTAGAGAAATTGATACAAAGGAAGAAGTTTTATATACAATATATCCCAGAGAAGATAGTTATGCCCTTCAATCAATAAGGGATGAAAATAAAATAGACAAAAAAAAGCTTCCAAAAGCTTGGGCTGGTTTAAGAGGTGAAGAATTAGCTGCAGTAACAGGTGTTCCAGATGCAATATTCTGTCATACAGGAAGATTTATTGCCATAACAGGAACAAAAGAAGGAATAATGAAATTAGCAAAAATAGCTATAGAAACACCAAAGGAAGAGTAAATTAAATCATAATTTTAAAAAATAATTAAGGTTCATCTACTAATAAAAATTCAAGTAGATGAACCTTAAATTTTAAAAAGGCTTTGCCTTTTTATGACCTGCCTTTGCTTTGCCTTGAATTTCAGGTACTGGATCTTGATCATTTTTAGGTATGTGTAATTTTTTATTACTTTCTGTACCATGTGGTTCCCTTGGATCTGGTCTTCTCATTCCTGCTTTAGCCATAAATATCACCTCAAAATTATTTTGTGAAATAAGATAAGTATTTATTCTGAATTCTTGTATTTATTTTTTTACTTAATTTGAAATTAAAGCTTAAAAATATCATCTCTATAATACTTTCCTTATTTATCAAGGTGTTAAATTTAATTTTTTGAAAATAATATTAATGACACTTAATATTAAGGAGGTTTAATTTATGGCTGAAAAAACTGGTGTAGTTAAGTGGTATAATGCAACAAAAGGATATGGATTTATATCTTGTGATAATGGAGATGATATATTTATCCATCATTCACAAATTCAAGAACAAGGTCCAGATAAAGATTTACATGAAGGGGAAAATGTAACTTTTGATATTCAAGAAGGAAAAAAAGGACCTATGGCCGTAAATCTTCACAAACTATAAATTTTATAATAATTTAAATAATAGCTGTGCAAGGTTGTTGTTTATAATACTTAAATTGGACAAACACCCTGCACAGCATTCTTATAAAGATATATCAATACTTCTATGTTCAACAGGCGTAGAAAAGACAATTTGAGTATCTGTATCTCCAAATCTTTGTAATACCCCAATAAATTCATCCAATTCCATAGTTGTGCGAAAAGCAACTTCTATAAGCATAGAGTAGGCCCCTGTTACACAATTACATTCAATAACATTAGGACATGCTTTTATAAAAGGATAGAATTCTGGTTTTTGCTGTGGAGTCATCTTCAAATTTATAAAAGCCTTGATATTATATCCTAATTTTAAATAATCAACTTGTGCAGTATATCCTGTAATAATCCCCTCTTCCTCTAATTTTAAAATACGGGCAGAAACAGCTGGAGTAGATAAATATACTTCTTCTGCTAAATGTTTAAGTGAATACCTTGAATTTTCTTGTAATAGTTTTACTAATTTTAAATCAATCTTATCCATATTTTATTAGCACTAATATAATTATTATGCTAACATTCACCTCTTTTCATATATAACTTTTAATTATTCCCTGATATTATTTTCCTTAAAATTCTAAAACATTTTATATCTTAATATAATAAAGTTATTTTTGCTTTTTTTCAACTATTTTTGAATACAAAAATTAAAAAAATTAAGTTTCAGACAAATTTAATCTATTCTTCTTTAAATAATTAAAAAACAGCACTAAAAAAGTGCTGTTTTTTAATTATTTACCCTTATCTTTCTTCTCTAAAATATGGAATTCCCAATGACTTCGGTGGTGCATTTCTAGTTGATTTCTTTATTCCTATAAATATAAGTATAGCTATTGTTACAACATATGGGATCATATCCATAAAATATATTGAAATAAGGGTATTAGTTATTCTAAATCTTATTATATCTAAGCCTCCAAATAAAAAGGCTCCTATAATTGCTTTATTTGGTCTCCAAGCTGTAAAAACTACTAATGCAACAGCAATCCATCCTCTTCCCGCTGTAATATTTTCCTGCCAAGCTGGAACATGTACTAAGGAAAGATAAGCTCCTCCAAGTCCACATAAAGCTCCTCCAAGCAATATATGAATATATTTATATAAATCTATATTAATACTTGCAGAAGCTGCTGCAGAAGGATTTTCTCCTACTGCTGTTAAATTTAATCCTATATTGGTCTTATATAAATATATTGTTAATAAAATAGTACATATATATCCTATATATATAAATAAATCTTGACTGAATAAAGCCTTACCTAATACAGGTATATTTGATAATAAAGGTATTTCTATTGGGATAAAAAAACTCTTTATACTATCAGGAGTAGCTTGACCAACTACTGATTTACCTACAAAACTTGAGAAGCCACTTCCAAAAATAGTTAATGTAAGTCCAGTAACATTTTGATTAGCTTTTAATGTAACTGTTAAAAAAGCATATATAAAAGCTCCTAAAGCTCCTGCTGCCATAGCAGCTAATAAAGCCATTACTGCACTTTCAGTCTTTAATCCTACAATAAAGCCTATTACTGCCCCCATTAACATCATACCTTCTACCCCTAGGTTAAGATTACCAGCCTTTTCTGTTATTATTTCTCCTAAAGTAGCAAATAATAGAGGTGTACCAGCTACCACTGCTGCTGCCAAAAAATTTGTTATCCATTCCATTTATGCTACCTCCTCAATTACTGATGTCTCTTTCTTGTTAAAGGAACTATTTCTAATTACAACTTTATAATTTGTAAATATCTCACTACCAAGTACAAAGAATAATATCATTGCTTGTATAATAAGAGCTACTGAATCTGGAACACTATAAATGGTTTGAATATAAGTTCCTCCTTGTACAAGGGTAGCAAATAGAAAAGAAATTACTCCTATCATATATGGGTTATGTTTAGCTAAGCAAGCAATTATTATTGCAGTATAACCTACACCTCCAGATACTTCAACTGACAAAGTTTCACTAATACCAGCTGCTTGTACCACTCCAGTAATTCCACAAATTACTCCACTTATAACTATTGTCTGAAGCATAGTCCTTTTTATATTTATTCCTGCATATTTAGCAGTACTTTCTCCCTTTCCTATAACTGAAATTTCAAAACCCTTCTTAGTTTTATTTAAAAATATATAAACTATAATTGAAAGGATTATAGCAATTAGCCATCCTATATTAATATTAAAAAGCTTTGGTAAAAGAGCATTTTTCCCGAAGCTTGCTATTTTAGGAAATCCAAGAGCGCTTTTATCTCTCCAAGGACCATACTGTAAATAAGCAACAAATTTTAAGGCAATATAATTCATCATTAAAGTAGTTATTGCTTCACTTACCTTCCACTTAATTCTTAAAAATCCTGGAATTAAGGCCCAAAGACTAGCAAAAAATATTCCACTTAAAAACATCATCATAAGCATTAAGGACTGTGAAAGATTAGGCAGCTTTAATGCTATAAGAGCTGCACCAAAGGCTCCCATTATAATTTGTCCTTCTCCCCCAATGTTAGAATAATTCATTTTAAAGGCAACTGCTATACCTAATCCAGTTATAGCTAGTGGAATTGCCTCTACAACTGTCTGCCTAAAACTTATTTTATTTCCAAGAGCCCCCTTTATCATTTCACCATATACTTCTATAGGGTTAAGTTTTAAAGCTAATAAAAATATGCCTGAAGCAGCCAATGCTAAAATTACAGCAATAATTGATGTAATTATCTGCTGCTTTTTACTTATTTCTCCTCGCTTAACAAACCTCATTGACATATTCTTCACCTATATCCTTCCTACCCATCATCATTAATCCTATGCCTTCTCTTGTTACCTTTTCTGCTTCAGTAATTCCAGTTATTTCTCCTGAATACATAACCATGATTCTATCACTTATTGCCATTAGTACATCTAAGTCTTCTCCAATAAATAAAATTGCGCTTCCCTTCTGCTTTTCCTTTAAAATAACGTCATATATTGCATAGCAAGTACTAATATCTAAACCTCTTACCGGATAAGCCATAACTATTAGCTTAGGATTTGAATTTAATTCTCTTCCCAGTAATATCTTTTGTATATTACCACCCGACATATATTTTATTGGGTATTCTACTCCTGCAGTTTTTACATTAAATTCTTTTATTATAAAATTAGCTTCATCTTTGCAAGACTTTTTATTTATAAATAATCCCTTTTGTTTCTTATAATTCTTAAGAAGTAAATTATCAGCTATTCCCATATCACCAACTAGTCCCATACCTAATCTATCTTCAGGAATATAGCTTAATTTAATATTTTCTTTAAAATACTTTGTTGAATCTATATTAGTTATATCTTTATTTTCAAAAATAATCTTTCCACTTTCTATAGGAGTAATTCCAGCTATTGCTTCACATAATTCCTTTTGCCCACTTCCAGTAATTCCTGCTATACCAAGAACTTCACCAGCCTTAATACTAAAAGAAATTCCTTTAACAGCTTCTACCCCTTCACTATCTTTTACTTTTAAATTTTCTACTTTTAATATTTCTTTTCCTAATTTTGATTTTATTGCCTTAATTGACAGATTAACTTTTCTACCTACCATTAATTCTGTTAAAATCTGAGGGTTAGCCTTATCCTTGTTTATAGTTGCAACAGTTTCCCCTTTTCTTAATATAGTAATTCTATCAGCTACTTTCATAACTTCATCTAGCTTATGAGTAATGAATATAATTGCACATCCATCTTCTTTCATTTTTCTCATTACTGAAAATAATCTATCTGTCTCTTGAGGTGTAAATACCGCTGTAGGTTCATCAAGAACTAATACTCTTGCCCCTCTATATACAACCTTTAAAATTTCAAGATTTTCTTTTTCTCCAACTGACATATTATGAACGAGTTTATTTAAATCAACATCAAAACCATATTTATCAATTATTTCTTTAATTTCTCTTTCTTTCTCTTTAATCCTTGAAAAAATACCCTTATTATTTCCTAATAAAATATTTTGAAGGGCCGTCATTGACTCTACTAATTTAAAATGTTGGTACACCATTCCTATACCATGTTTTATTGAATCTCTAGGAGAATTAAAATTAACCTTTTTACCATCTACAAAAATAGAGCCATTATCAGGAGTATAAACTCCTGATAAAATGCTCATTAATGTACTTTTTCCTGCACCATTTTCTCCTAGAAGGCAATGAATTTCTCCTGGTTTTACTTCAAAGTTTACATTTTTATTGGCAATGACTTTACCAAAAACCTTTGTAATATTTTTAACTTTAATTCCCTTAGTATTCATTTTTCCCCCTAATACTATTGTTCAATTACACCTTCTACGCCTTCAATTAAATAATCAATTTGTATCATTTCTTCATCTGTTAATACTTGCCCTTCTTTTACTTTAATTGCTCCAGTTTGGTCCTTTATTGGTCCTGCAAATATGTTTAATTCTCCTGCTTCTATCTTAGCCTTAGCTTCATCAATTAAAGCTTTAGCTTCATCTGGTACATTTGCATTAAGCTCGTCTAGTTGTACAACTCCATCTTTTAATCCGCCTAAATAATTTTCAGCTTTCCAAGTACCTTCTTTTATCTGTCTAACTGCCTCAACATAATAAGCTCCCCAATTCCAAACTGCTCCTGTCATATATGCATTTGGTGCATATTCCTTCATGCTAAGGTTATATCCAATTGAATATATGCCAGCTTCTTCTGCTGCTTGTTGTGTTGCTGCTGAATTTTGATGTTGTGCTAATACATCTACGCCTTCGTCTATTAATGCTTTTGCAGCTTCTTTTTCTTTAGCTGGATCATACCAAGTATTTGTCCAAGTAACTTTAACAACTGCATCTGGATTTACAGATTGAACTCCTAAAGTAAAGGCATCAACTGCTCTAATAACTTCCGGAATTGGAAAAGCCCCAACAAATCCAATCTTATTTGTTTTGCTTTTAAGCCCAGCTGCTATACCTGCTAAATATCTTGGTTCTTCCATCTTTCCAAAATAATTAACAAAATTACTTCCATTTGATTTGTAACCTGAACAATGTAAGAATTTAACTTCTGGATAATCTTTTGCAGCTTCTTCTGTAGCATCCATAAATCCAAAACTTGTTGTAAATATTACATTAGCTCCTTGTTGAATTAAATTATCGATAGCTGCTCTAACTTCAGCTTTATCTTCTTTAACATTTTCCTTATAAATAGTTTCAACTCCTAATTCCTTTTCAACAGCTTGTCTTCCTAAATCATGAGCATATACATAGCCTTGGTCAGTTATAGGTCCTACATATACAAAACCTACTTTTAATTCTTCTGAATTAGCTTCTGTTCCTGTTGTGCCCCCAGTTTGTTTTTCATTGCTTGCACCTGCGCATCCTGTTAATAAAAGTGCTGCTGTTAATACTGATGATAACAATACTGTTAATTTCTTATTCATAATGCCTCCCCAATTTTTTATTTAATTATTTTTAATAATTTTGTTTTCATAAATAATATAACACAAGATTTTAAAAAAGTCGAATATTATTTTTATTTTTTATTATTTTAATCGTAATAATACGAATATTATTTCGTATATTGTAGTTTTCATAAAGCTTTTCTCTTGTTTTTAGGCTATGTTTTAGTAATTTATTGATAATTAATGGACTTATAAGTTAAATACTACTAAAATAAAAAACACTAGATCAGATTTATCTAAATATAAATATAAATATAAATCCAATCTAGCATTTTTATAATTTCATTTACTTTAAGTAATAGATTACTTCTTAATTGCTAACAATATTTCTATATCATCCTTAATCTTTGAGGGTTTTGTTGTTGGTGCATATCTTTTAATTACATTGCCTTCAGAATCTATCAAAAACTTAGTAAAATTCCATTTAATTTCTTTGCCTAAAATTGATTTTCCTTGACTTTTTAAATATTTATAAAGAGGATGTGCCTTTTCCCCATTTACATCTATCTTTTCAAACATTGTAAATGTAACTCCATAATTCAGCTGGCAAAAGTTTTGTATTTCTTCATTAGTTCCTGGGTCTTGACTTGCAAACTGATTACATGGGAAACCTAATATCTCTAACCCCTTATCTTTATATTCCCTATAGAGTTCTTCTAGTTCCTTAAACTGGGGAGTTAAACCGCATTTACTTGCTGTATTAACAACTAAGACAACCTTTCCCTTATATTTTTTCATGCTAATCTCTTCCCCATAAATTCCCCTTGCTGAAAAATCATAAAAATTCATAATTATTTCTCCTCTCAAATATTATTGATTTATTTAAATTCAATTTAATTCAATTAATCTGTTTAAAAATATAGTTAAATCCCTTTAAGGAATTCAACTTATTTTTCTAAAGACGCTATCATTTCGTCTAAATAATTTTTTAAGGCTAAAAGATTTTCTGTATCACCCTTAAAATTGCAAAGCATCTTATCAGGAACTTCAAGAACTTTATCCTTAAGCTCTCTACCTTTATCTGTTAACTCAACTGTAACAACTCTATCATCTTCTTTATTTCTATATTTTATAATTAAATTCATAGCTTCTAACTTCTTAATTACAGGGGTAAGGGTACCAGAATCTAAATAAAGTCTTTTAGCAAGTTCCTTAAAATTTATTTTTTCCTCTTCCCATATAACTAACATTGTTATATATTGTGTATATGTTAAGTTAAAAGGATCAAGTAATGGTTTATATAGCTTTATAACTTCTCTTGATAAAGCATATAATGGAAAGCATAATTGATTTTCTAATTTAATTTTGTCATATTTACTCATTTCACCATTCTCCATATTAATTTATACAAATTCAATTTAACTCAATTAAATTTGATACTATTATATATTTTTATATTATTATTGTCAACTATAGAATACAAATATAGTCCTATTCCTTTATAGAATAATATTAAAAATTTAGCCAAAAATAAATTTAAGGATAAAAGATAAGGGGTTCTCTAATATGCACTACATTATTTTTGATTTAGAATTTAATCAAGATTTTTCTAATTTAAAATACTCAAATTCAGAAGAAAAAAAATCTAAATATCCCTTTGAAATTATACAAATTGGTGCAGTAAAATTGGATGCTGATTTTAACAATAAAGGAAGCTTCAATAGTTATGTTAAGCCAACAATTTATTCAAAAATAAGCCCCTTTATAGAAGAATTAACAGGTATTAATACCGAGCAAGTTATTTCAGAAAAAACTTTCCCAGAAGTTTTTAATAACTTTATAAATTTCATAAATGATAAAGATGCAATATTTTGTATCTGGGGTATGTCTGATATTCAAGAGTTATTTAAAAATGTTTTTTATCATAAATTAGATTATAACCTTTTACCTAGAAAATACATAAATATTCAGCCCTATGTTTCCAAACATTTTGGACTTTCAATCCAAAAACTTTTTAATCTTCAAAATGCCGTTGAAGAACTAAGTCTTCCAATAACCTTTGAGTTTCATAATGCCCTTTATGATGCTCATTATACAGCTGAAATATTTAAAAAAATATATACTCATTCAATTAAACCACAAATATATGATCCTTATCTGGTAAAAGCTAAGACAAGAAAGCCTAAGGTTCAGGTAGACTATTACAAGCTAATTCAACAATTTGAAAAAATGTACTACCGCGAAATGACTAAAGAAGAAAAAGATATTATAAAGTTAGCTTATAATATGGGAAGAACTCAACAATTTATAAAAATTGCAAAAGAGAAAAAGAAGAAATAAGATAAAAGAAAAATAATTCAAAATTAAAATTGACAATTGATAAACATTATCAATTGTCAATTATTGTTTAAAAACACATTTAAATACTCTCTCTATAAATCAAAATTAATAAGTTAAATTAACTCACAAGTTTATAATATACCCTGGCAGTAAGAGAATATACAATTCCATAAAATACTGCAAAGACTAAAATTGTTCCTAAAGTACATAAGGCAAATAATGTAATATTAGTTAAATTTAAAACTGAAAGCAATTTCGTTATAACTTTAAAGGCAAAAGCAATATGAATAATTGCCATTAATAAAGGTAGGAAAAATACCATAAGAACCTGGCTTTTAATTGACTTTTTAACTTCCTCTTTACTTAAACCAACCTTCTGCATTATTTCAAAACGCTGCTTATCATCATAGCCCTCTGAAACCTGCTTATAATACATAATAAGTACAGTGGCCATAATGAATAAGAAACCTAAAAATAAACCAAGGAAGAATAGCCCTCCATATAAGGAAAAAAAGGCTCCTCTAGATTCCTCTAGTCCTTCTGCATAACCTGAAAGTGAAGCTTCTGAAATCATATTGGATAAAACATTAATTAAATTAATTTGATTTTCAGCATCTCCTTCTGTATTAAAGGCGTAAAAATAAGAAAGGTTTTCAAATTTTTCTCCATATATATCTACATTAAAAAGTAACTTTTCAATAGTTTCTACGTCTTTTACGACTATATAATAACTTTTGGCCGCTATTGCTGATAAAATACCTTCTGAATTAAAATCCTTTAATTGCTCTTTTACTTTAAATTCATTACCTAAAATATTTACGGTATCTTCTTTTATTTCTCCTCTAAAAGCATATAAAAGTACCTCATTATCTTCTAAATTTATAGACTTATTCTCCTGACTATTATAAGATTCTAAGGGCATTATGTTTAGCAAACTTATATCAGAATAATTTCCTATATCTCTATTGGCCAAAGAAAAACTATTATTTTTTTGAAACATAGTAACTTCTATAGATCTATATTTAATTATATCCTTAATAGAAATATTATGTTTTTCTGCTTCTTTTATTATGATATTATCTAATTTTTCTTCCATCTCATCAGATACATTATCTACCCTTACAGCAATATCACGAGGATACCTATTTCTAAGAACATCTTCCATTCCAATATATAAGGATACTGTAGTAGAAAGCATAACAAGAACACAGGTTGAAAGAATACATATATTAGATAAACCTACTGCATTTTGTTTCATACGATAAATCATACCTGATACATTTATAAAATTATTAGTTTTATAATAAAATTTCTTATTTTTTCTTAATATTTTTAACAATGCAATACTAGCAGCTGTAAATAAACTATAAGTTCCTATAATAACAAGTATAACTGCAACAAAGAACAAATATATTGCTGCAAGAGGTGATTCTGTAGTAAGAGCAATATAATATCCTGCTGAAAGAGAAATTACACCTATAATTGTCATAATCCATTTTGTCTTAGGTTCTTTTTCTCCAACCTGTCCTCCCCTTAATAGCTCAACAGGTTTAGATAAATGAATTTGCCCTAAATTATTTAGAAGAGTTAAAATAAATATTGCTCCAAATAGTATTACTGTAATGGCTATTGATTCTTTAGAAATAAAGAAACCTAATGGCACCTCAAAAGTTAGAATCTTTAAAAGCACTAAGAACATTAATTTGCTTATTAATATTCCACTTAATAATCCAATTACTATAGTTGAAATCCCTACAAAAAATGTTTCCCAAATCATTACTCTAGCAATATGTCTTTTCTCCATGCCTAATATATTATATAATCCAATTTCATTCTTACGGCGTTTTATTAAAAAACTATTAGTGTAAAAAAGAAAAATTATAGAAAATAGGCCAATTACATAATTCCCAAGGCCTAATATAATTTTTAATGAATCTCCTCCAGACATATTATTTAAGCCATCATTTATAGATATAAAATGCATTGTATAAAACATCATAATTGTACTAATGGCTGCAACCATATATGGAAAATAAGTCTTTCCATTCTTTTTTATATTTATTAAAGCCAGTTTTGCATAAAAAATCTTACTCATTTCTAGCACCACCTGTTGCAATTATAGTTAAAGTGTCAGAAATTTTTTGATACATTTCCTCATCAGACATAGAAACCTTATAAAGTTGGTGAAATACCTCACCATCTTTAATAAAAAGTACACGTTTTGCATGGCTTGCTGCCTTTGTGCTATGAGTAACCATGATTATTGTTTGCCCTTCATTATTTATTTCTTTAAATAAGCGAAGTAAGTCATCACTTGAACGAGAGTCTAAAGCTCCAGTAGGTTCGTCTGCAAGAATAAGCTTTGGATTTGTAATTAATGCCCTAGCAACTGCAGCTCTTTGCTTTTGTCCTCCTGAAACCTCATAAGGAAACTTATGAAGAATATCTGAAATTCCAAGTTTTTTGGCTATAGGCTTTAATCTTTTGCTCATTTCCTCATAGGATTTTCCTGATAGAACAAGGGGAAGAAAAATATTATCTTGTAATGAAAATGTATCTAATAAATTAAAATCCTGAAATACAAATCCTAAATTATCACGACGAAACTTTGATATCTCTCTTTCTTTAATTGAACTTAAACTTTTACCTTCAAGAATTACATCTCCACTAGTAGGTTTATCTAGAGCAGCAAGGATATTTAATAATGTAGTTTTGCCCGAGCCAGATTCACCCATAACAGCAACATATTCCCCCTCTTCTACAGAAAAGGAAACATCAGATAAAGCTTTAACTTGATTTCCTCCAAATCGTGTAGTATATATCTTTTTTAAATTTTTTACTTCTAGCATAATAATAAACAACCTCCATTTCTTATCATGTTCAAATTATAGCAATAAAGGGAAATGCCCAGCCATAAGTTTAGCTTACATTTCCCCTTTTAACCTTACAGCTTTGTAAGGTCTATTCAATCTTAATATTAATTGTTGAAAGGTCAATTTTTACCTTAGTACCTTTATCAATTTCAGACTCTATTTTTATATTATGAGATAGTTTATTTAAAATTTTCTTGCAAAGATATAAACCTATCCCAGTAGATTTTTTATCTAAACGCCCATTATATCCTGTATATCCCCTTTCAAAAACTCTTGGAAGATCCTCAGGCCTTATACCAATTCCAGTATCTTCAATCACTAGTGTCTTTTCACTATCCTTATCCATATATATTGAAATACTGCCCTCTTTTGTATATTTAAGACCATTTGATAATATCTGTTCTATCACAAATAAGAGCCATTTTTCATCTGTTAACACTCTACAATTCAAGTCATTAAAATTAAGCTTAATCCTATTTCTTATAAAGACTTTAGCATATTTTCTTACTGCCTGTTTCACAATATCATCAAGATTATATTCTTTTAATACTAGATCTGAAGACATACTTTCAAGCCTCAAATATTGTAAAACAAATTCAACATACTGCTCTATTTTAAATAATTCCATTGATAGTTCATAATTTTGCTCATTATCTTCCGACTGAAGTAAAAGCCTCATAGCCGCAATAGGAGTTTTTATTTGGTGAGCCCATAAAGTATAATAATCCATTAAATCACTTCTAGCCATATCTGCCTCAGAAGCAATTCTAATCTTTTCCTTCTGAATAATTGAAATTAATTTATTATAATCCTCTTCAATTATATTTTTTGCCTCTGGCAGCTCATCTATATTTAAAATAATTTCTCTTTTTAAATTATTGAGTAATTTATGCTTGTTATAAAAATTAATAAAATCTACTCCAATATATATAATTCCAACAAAAGTACATAATAAAAAACCATAAAGCAAAGGTTCTATAGGAAGATTATAAAGAAAAAACATAATAGTAAATATTAAAGAAAATATAAGAAATATTATTATTTCCTTAATGCGAAACTTAAAATAAGATATTATTAATTTAAATTTACCATTTTCATCCATACTATTCCACCATATAACCTATTCCCTTTTTAGTTATTATAAAATTATTTAAACCTATATCCTGAAGCTTTTTACGAAGACGAGTTACATTAACAGTAAGAGTATTATCATCAACATAACTGTCTGTTTCCCAAAGTTTTATCATTATATCTTCCCTTGTCACAGATTTCCCCTTATTTTCTATTAGCACATGAAGTATTTTATTTTCATTCTTTGTTAATTGTATTTTTTCATTATTATAAATCAAAGTAGAATCACTAATATTAAGTATTACACCTCTATGTTCTAATAAACTTGTTTGTCCAGCAAAATCATAAGTACGTCTTAATAAAGCCATAACCTTTGCAGTAAGCACATTAAGATCAAAGGGTTTGGTAATAAAATCATCTCCCCCCATATTCATAGCCATTACTATATTCATATTATCTGATGCAGATGATATAAATATAATAGGAACCTTAGAAAGTTTTCTAATCTCACTACACCAATGAAATCCATTGAAAAATGGAAGGGAAATATCTAAAAGAACAAGTTGTGGATCATAAGATATAAAATCAGAAATTACATTTTTAAAGTCAGTAACACATTCTACTTCATACCCCCAGGATTTTATGTGCTTTTTTATCGATTTTGCTATTACTAAATCATCTTCTATAATAAATATTCTATACATTTATAATCCTCCTTATATATCAAGGACTTTTCTAAGACTATTACTTTCTTCAATAATTAAAAAAATTTCTTTATAATTTAATTATATATCAGTATGGGTTATTTTATATAGAAAAAAATACTAGGTCAGTTCCCTCGCTTTTTGTAAGGGAACCTGACCTATAATAGAGCTTTTATTCAACCTTTAAGCTTTTTCTTTTTTCTAATTCCTCTATAGCTTCATATAGTAAATTTGCTTCATCTGAATTTAATATGAATTTAACTCCAAATTCATATAAATTTTCTTCTGCTTCATCTCTCCATATAGGAATTCCATTTATCTCAATTTCTTCTTCAAATATTGTTGCTTTAAATCTTAATACTATATCTATATTTATAGGAATTCTTATATTTGAAATAAAGCATAAACCGCCTTTACTAATATTTTTTATTAATATTTTAGTATATCCTAAAACCATTTTACTTCCATTAATAGATAATATAGTCATTTGACCTTCTAATAACTCATCAAAATTAATTCTGTTGAAGCTTCTTCTTTCCTTAATTTCATAATATTTGTTATTAGTTACTTTGAACTCTTTCATACTTAACATTTTTTCAAATTCATCAACTGGTACAGGCCTACTAAATAAATACCCTTGCCCTAAATAGCAGCCTAATTTCCTCAAATACTCTAATTGTTCTCTTGTCTCAATTCCTTCTGCAACTGTTTTAATCCCAAGTTCATTAGAGATTTCAATTACATGTCTAGTAAGTATATCATTAGCTTTATTTACAAGGGCATCTTTAATAAAAGCTCTGTCTATTTTTACTATATCTATATTAAATAAACTCAAATATTGAAGAGAGGAATAACCTGTTCCAAAATCATCAAGTGCCACCTCTATTCCTAACGCCTGAAGCTTTTTAATATTATTCATTACAGTTTCTTTGTTCTTAATCAAGATTCCTTCAGTAATTTCTATAATCAAAAATTCGGGGGTTAGCTTAAATTCTTCTAATACACTTCTTATATTTTCTATAAAATTACTTTCAAGAAAGCTTAAACTCGAATAATTAATTGATATCTTAATATTTGGCAAACCCTTATCAAGCCAGCTTTTATATGTTTTACATATTTCCTTGAGCATCCAATTTGTCATATTAATAATAAAACCAGTTTCTTCTGCAATTGGCACGAATTCACCAGGTGAAACTAATCCCCAGGTTGGATGTTTCCATCGAATTAATGCTTCAGCTCCAATTATTTTATTAGTTTTTATATCAACTTCTGGTTGATAATAAACTCTAAATTCACATTTTTCAATAGCTTTAGGTAGATCATTTCTAATCATAAATTGTTTATAATTTTGAATATTCATTTTATTACTATAGAATTCATAACTATTCATTGCTTTATATTTAGCTCTTAACAAAGCATTGTCTACTTGAATTTTTATTAATTCTAAACTTTCACCATCATCAGGAAATACAGATACACCTATGCTTACCGTTATATTTAAATCATAATTATCTACCTTAAAGGGAATGTGAAATAATTCAGCTATTGCTTTAACTTTATTTTCATATTCCTCAATACTTTTTAAATTAGTTACTACAATTATAAATTTATCTCCATTACTACGATAAAGAAAATCCTTTTTTCCTATAAAAGATTTTAATTTTTTAGCAACTTCAATAATAAGCTTATCACCAATTTCATAACCTAAGGCATTATTTATATATTTAAATCTATCTATATCTAGCATCATTATGGCAAAGGAAATATTATTTTTCTTAGCCTCTTCATATATATTTTTTATTTGCTTTAAGTAACAGTACATATTAGGAAGTTTTGTTAAGCTATCATGATTAGCAATATATTCGATTTCTTTATACATTGCCTTTTCTTTTGTAATGTCTCTCCAATTCATTACTATTCCTTCAATAGCAGGTTCTTTTATATAATTATCAAGTTCAATTTCTATACATATTTTTTTATCATATTTTGTTTTGACAATTAATTCTCCTTGAATGTGAGCCTTTGAAGTTTTTAATACAATCTTAATCATTTCACTAAACTTTGATTTTTCCTCTCCCTCAAGGAAATCTAACATATTTTTATTTCTTATTTCTTTTACTGTATATCCTAAAATTCTTTCAACTGCAGAACTAGAATATAATATAGTACCCTCAGGAGATATAATTCCAAAACAATCATTTGAATTTTGAATTAGAAATTCAAATCTTCTTTTTTGAATTTCAATTATTCTTTTTTCCTCTTCTATCTTTTTTGCCATTTCTTTCATTTCAGTAACATCTTGTATTGTTCCACATATTGAAATAACTTTACCATTATTATCAAAGGTGGTTTCTGTAAGACAATAGATATCTCTTATATTTCCATCAGTCCTTATAATACGATATTCAGTTACAGTGTACTTTTCTTTAGGAGGGTTTATTAAGTAATTATCTATTTTAAATAAATCTTCCGGATGAACAAATTTAAAAATATCCTCATAAACTACCTCATGATTATATTCCTTAATTCCATAAATTTTAAACATCCCATCAGACCAATACTGTACACCTTTATTTAAATCTAGCTCCCAACTTCCTATTTTAGATATATGTTGAGCCCGAATAAGATCTCTATTCTTTTTTTCTAAATCTATCTTTAATAATTCATTTTCTGTTACATCTTGAATTATTCCTATTATGCCAACTATATTATTGTCCTTATCTAATAGTGGTTCTCCCTTAACTATTATATATTGACTCGTCCCTTCTTCTTGAAGTATTCTAATTTTAACTTTAAAATTTTTACCTTCTAAGCAATATTTTTTTGCATTATTCAAAATACTTCTATCTTCTGGAGGAATCATTTTAAAATAACTTTCCAAATATCTTTCTAAATTTAAGGGATCGATATTGCAAATCTTATAGGCTTCTTCTGATATAAAAATTTCATCTTTTATAGCATCATATTTAAATCTCCCTATACCTGCTATCTTTTGTGCATCTCTTAACTCTTTTCCTAACTCCATTGAACTTTTTTCAACTGTTTTCCTGCTTGTAATATCCTCTATTGTTCCTATTATTTTAACGGGAAATTTATTATCATTAAGTAGTACTTTTATTTTTTTATTTACATATTTTTCTCTACCCTCTGCTGTAATAATTCGAAGCTCTATATTATTTTCTTTTCCTTTAAGAGCTTCTTCATATGATTTTGTAACTAATATCTTATCCTGAGGATGAACAAAGTCAAGAAATCTTTCAAAATTCCCATCTATATACTCTGGAGTAGTTTCAAATATCTTATATATTTCTTCCGTACACAATATTTCATTATTTAGAATATCATATGTCCAACTACCTACAGAAAGAATATCCTGCATATGTATAAGATTTTCTTCTAGGATATTTAATCTTTTTTCTGCTTCCCCTTTTTCAAAAATATTTCTTCTTTTATTTTTATCTTTTGCTAGAATATTTCTGAATATCGTAGTTATAAGCCACCCCTCCTATCCTCCTAATTTAATAATATTATATATCAAATATATATCATCCACAATTACCAAAAACAAAGTATTATTACAAATTAAAACATTTTTTTCAAAAAATAATAGATAGATTTTTTTGAAATCTATCTATTATTTAACATTTTTTAATATTTTCTAATAAAATTTAAAATTATTCATATAGTCCATAAACTTCATTTATATTTTGAACAAAAACAATTCCATTTCCTGGCTTCTCTATCTTAAGTTCTTCTTTAATTGATGAAATTATATCTTCTGTTTTATCGCTTTTTGATATTATTAACACTATTTCTTTTTCTGGTTCAATTTCCATCGCGAAAACTTTACTTGTTTCATGAATTCCAGAACCTCTTGCATTTATTATTGTACCACCTTTAGAGCCGGCTTTGGTAGCTGCATCTATTACTTCTTCTGCCTTTCCTTTATCTACAATTACAGTTATAGCATGATACATACTGTTTTCTTCCCCTCTCTCATCTTTCATTTTATCACATTTACAAGCTCTTGTTCCAGAAACACCACAAATAGATGTTGTAAATGCTATTCCGTGATTAGGTTTTCTAAATTTAAATTCCTCACTTAATTTTCTTAAAGCTGTTTCTGCTATTTCTTTATCTGATAGCATAAGTACAATTTCTTTTCTTACATCTGACAATCCCAAATATTCTAAAATTTTATTATTTACTGTACCCTTACCTAAAATAATAGTTCCTCCTGAAATATTATACTGCTTAGCCTTTTTTAATATCTTACTTCCTAAACCTAAATTTACTATAGCACAGATAAGCTCAGGATGCTTCAATTCAAAATTACTCAACATCACTTTCTCCCCCTCCCTTTTTAGACTTTATTTTAAAAATAAACCCAAGTAATTGTAATGCAATTATAGGGGTCATTGCAACCATAGCAATCATTCCAAAGCCATCAATTAATACATCTGCGCTTTCTATAGCATCTGCCGCTCCTTGTGCAAAAGCTAATATAAATGTTGCTGTCATCGGACCTGATGCAACGCCTCCTGAATCAAAGGCAATACCGACAAATAATTTAGGAACATAATAACTCATTAATACAGAAATTAAATATCCAGGTAATAAATAATGCCATAATTGTATTTCAGGAATCATAATTCTTATCATTGATAGAGCTACTGCAAATCCTACCCCTATTGAAAGAGTAAATAAAACAATTTTTCTTTTAACATATCCACTTGTAACTTCCTCAATTTGATGTGTTAATACATATACAGCTGGTTCTGCAAGTATTGTAACAAATCCTAATACAAATCCAACAATAATGAGATATGTCTTATTTTCTAAGGAGGCCACTTTATGTCCTAACACAGTACCTAAATCCATAAATCCTGCATTTACTCCAACTAAAAATATAACTAATCCTATAAACGTAAAGAATATTCCAAATAATATCTTTCTAACAGCTTTTTTCGATAATTTAAATTTATTTTTCTGAAAAATAAGAAAAATAATCAATATAGGTAGTAAAGCTAATATTATTTCAAAGGATATTTTAGGAATTTCCTTAATGAAAGGCAAAATTATCGATGTTGATACTTCCGTATCTATTTCAAGAGTTGCTGTAATTTTATCTGTTTTAGATAAAATACTCATTATCATAACTGCTATTATTGCTCCTGAAGAAGCTATAGCAACTAATCCAAAACTATCTTTCTCTGAAGATTTACTGTCTTTTTTAAGATGAGATACTCCTAGGGCAAGAGCCAACATAAACGGAACTGTTAAAGCTCCAGTTGTAGCACCAGAAGCATCAAAAGATATTGCTAAAAATTCTGGTGAAATAAATATTGAAAGTAATAAAATAATACCATATATAATAGTTAACAGCTTATATAATGGAAAATTATACAATATTCTTCCTAAACCTAAAGAGAGCATAACAGCTATTCCTATAGAAACAATTATAACGATAAGCCATTTTGATACAACTCCTGAAGTTACAAATGAAACTTGTGCCCCCAAAATTTGCAAATCAGGTTCTGCTAGTGAAATGAAAAAACCAAGTATCAATCCTGAAATTATTACAATTAAAACTTTATTTGTTTTTGCTAAGGTACTACCCATAACATTTCCTATAGGCGTAATTCCAATATCTACCCCAGCTAAAAAAATTGATAAACCAATAATAACTAATACTGCCCCTATTAAAAACCTAAGTAATAATGGTCGTTCCATTGGTGTAATTGTAAAATGTAATATTAATACTATTATTGTTATTGGTAATACTGATAATAATACTTCCTTTAATTTTTCTGTTACTAAATTCAAACATTTATCATCCCTTTCTTTTTAATTTACTCTCATTATTTTTGTGTATTACGCATTATATATTTAATTATACTATACTTTTTTTTAAAAAAGTTTTCATTTTATAATTTTATCAAAAAATTCATATCTTTTTAATTAAACTTCCTTATTTATTAAGAATAATTGAAGAAGTGACAAATCACTCTTTATCATTTTTTGATACTAGCAGCTTTTTAGATGTTAATAATACTGAAATTAAAATTACTACTCCAGCAACTACCCATAATGCAGGTATTGAAATATAACTTATCAAAAAACTGCTTACTAAAGAACCTGCTAGTCCACCTAATTGCATCACTAAGGAATTTACCGATAATATTGATGCTCTAATCTTATTAGGAATTTCACCATTTAATATAACAGCTTCTGGTATATTAGCCATGCCAAGCATTAAATAAATCATTGTATAAAATATAATAAATAAGAAAATGTTTTTTTGAAAAGCAGTTAAAATTAATATAAAAGCTAATAATAATCGAACTACCACATACATACTTTTTAAATTTAATTTATATTTATCAATTATCTTATTTGAAATTATTCCACCAGACATTGCTGCAACAAAATATAAAAAGGCCATTATCCCAAGAAGTCCCATCATACTTTTATTAGGCATTATTGATATAAAGTGAGGCTGCCAATAGGTTTCTAATGCACTTAAAAAAAATCCAGTTGCAAAAGCAGAAATGAATATACATAAAACAGTCAAGTTTCCCTTAACAAAAGAAGAGCTCTTTTTAATATGCTCCTTTATAGGTATTCTTTCTTCATTTTCTGTTGTACTTATATCTTTTATAAAAATAATAGAAAGAACTAAAACAATTATTGTTAGAATAATTCTAATAATAATATTTAAATCATAAGAGCCAAAATTAGAAAATAAATTACTTTTTATTTCAGGAAAAAAACCTCCTGATAAGGCCCCTGCAGATAAACCCAATGAATCTAAAACTGCCAAACGAGTGGTAATTCTATTTAACTTATCTTTTCCAAAGGCTTCAATATATGAATCAATAAACAAGGCATCAAAGGAACCTGAAGATAAAGCCCTGCTTAACCCAAACAATATCATTGCAACGCACATAATAATAAACCCATGACCAAATAAAAGAACTAAAGAGCTTATTAGTGAAATTAATAAGGATAAGCAAAATGTTTTCTTTCTTCCCATTACATCTGCAATAACCCCTGTAGGAAGTTCAAGAAAAACTACTGTTATTGCATAGATCCCCATAATAATAGATAAATTACTTAAAGATATACCTTTGCTCATTAGCAATAAGCTTAATATTGGCACAAGAAGTCCACCTAAATATGAATTTAATAAGACCATTAAAGAATATAATTTTACCTTCATAACTTTTATGCCTTTCCATCATCATTATTTAAATCTGTTCTATATGCAATTAAAGCATACTCAAAAGGATGAGTATCATTAGATGGCTTTGAACGCTTTTCTATAAAATCACTTATTACAGAATATAATTCATTAGCATCTTCTTTAGTTAAATGAACTACCCCAGATAAAAAGTCTGCAAATTTATTTCCCTTATTTAGCTCGTCCACTAATAATGGCTTCATTTTAGTTATGGTACTCTGAAAGTTATCATATATTTCAGATAAGATATTTTTTGCTAGAATTTCACGATTTAAAGACAAATCATCATCTAAACTTTGACCTATACTAATAGTTTTATCAGTTAATCTAAGATACTTTGCAGTTATTCCATTTATAACTTCACTATGATCAAATTCAACAATGTTTAATGATTCTAATTGTTTTATATGATGTTGTGCTGATGATGGTGACATGCTTAATTTATCAGCAATATATTTAGATGTAACCGGCTTACCCTCAATTCTCATAAATCTAATAATTTTTTGTCTAATTGGTGACATTAAAATTTTAAGTTCTTTATCTGTTTTAAGTACTATTTTATTGCTATCTTCCATGGATTCCTCCTAAACATTTAAAATAATATACCATTACAGTAACTGTAACGTTATATTAATTATAACGTTGTCTCTTATAATTGTCAAACAAAGTAAAAAGGACTATCAACTGCAATATTACAGCGATAGCCCTTATTGTTTATTAGAAATCTTTTAATATAAACTTTTTATTAATCAGAAATCATAGGGTTCCCCATTAAGTATTTAAAAACCTATATTTCTTTTACAATTAATTCTTCAAGGCTGCGTTTTGGAACATAATGATTACCTTCTTCATCTCTATAATATTTAATACTTCCACCTTCATCCATATCCTCTATTATTACATTTTCCTTTGGATATCCTAATGCAATAACTAAGGCTATTTCAAAATCATCAGAAATATTTAGATTTTCTGTTAGCTTAGCACGGTTGATACTTCCTAAAATGCATCCACCAAGCCCCACCTCTGCAGCACCAAGACATATTGTTTGAGCACAAATACCCTCATCTGCACTTTGTTTTTTTGTTAAGGTTTTATCTCTAAGCATAATAACATATGCAGTAGGACGTTCACTTTCGATTGGTCCATCCCATTCCCTTAAGTATCCAGCCCAGCTTAATGTTTCATACACCTTTTTATTTATTTCTTCTTCACATACTAAAATGTATTTAAGAGGCTGAAGATTTGCAGCACTTGGCGTATATCTTACCAATTCTACTAGTTCCTTCAATTGGTCTTTTGTAATTTTTTTATCACCGTAAAAACGTCTATAACTACGGCTTTTCTTTACTAAATCCTTAAACATAATAACACCACCTGTAATTCAATTGACAATCGACAGTTGACAATTTCGGAAATAATTCAGCAGAGCTGAATTATGAAATTTTAGATTTTCAGTTTTTCTGAAAATCTACCTACATTCTTAATTGTTAATTTTTAATTCCTTAATCTGTTACCTGCTACTTGTCTCATATTTCCTTTTATATTTATACTACCATTTTATAGCTTATGGATATTACTGTCAATAATATCAATTACAAATGCACATTTATTACTTAGTATATAAGTTATCAATGCAAACTATTATAATATATGGCTTAATTAAAAAGTGAGCATATGTAAGTTTACTTGAGAATTGAAGAAAGAAAATTATAAAACAAAGTCATGTATATAAAGAAGCCTAACTCCACATATATACATGACTTTTAATTCTATTACATATTACTTATTATCTGTGCTATTATCTGTCACCTGACTTGTGCTTGTTCCCTTTTACCTGTACATGTTACTTGTTCCCTGTTACCTGATTAATCTAGTTCTATCGCTCCAGTATTTAAATTATAATAACGTCCTTTTTGTTTCATTAAATCTTCATGATTTCCACGTTCTATAATTCTACCTTGTTCTAATACCATTATTGCATTAGAATCACGAACAGTTGACAGTCTATGGGCTATTACAAAGGTTGTTCTGCCTTCCATTAATTTGTCCATACCTTCTGAAATCAGCTTTTCAGTTCTTGTATCTACAGATGAAGTAGCCTCATCAAGAATAAGTATAGTTGGATCAGCTACTGCTGCTCTAGCTATAGATAATAATTGACGTTCCCCTTGTGATAAGTTATGACCATCTTCTGTAAGCATTGTATCATATCCTTGAGGTAAATTTTTTATAAAATAATGAGCATTAGCAAGCTTTGCAGCTTCCTTTACTTCTTCATCTGTAGCATCTAATCTTCCATATCTAATATTATCTGCTATTGTTCCCTCAAACAAATGAACATCTTGAAGAACTATACTCATTGTACTTCTTAAATCTTGCTTATTAATACGTCTAATATCTATTCCATCATATAATACTTTTCCATCACTAATTTCATAAAATCTATTTATAAGATTTGTTATAGTTGTTTTACCAGCACCAGTTGATCCTACAAAAGCTATTTTTTGTCCTGGCTTTGCATATAGACTTATATTCTTTAGCACTCTCTGTCCTGGAAGATAACCAAAGTCTACATTTTCAAAGGTAATATCACCCCTAAGAGCTACTTCTTCATATCCTCCATTTTTATTTGGAACCTTCCAATAAGCAGTACCATCTTCTCTTCTAACTAAAGTAACATCTCCCTCATCAATTTCAACTTTTTCATCTAATACTTTAAAAATTCTTTCTGCTCCAGCTAGAGCTGCAAATAAAGTATTAAGCTGATTGGAAACTTGGGTTATAGGTCGAGAAATTGTTCTTGTGTATTGCAAATAAGACGCAATATTACCTATACTTAATTTATTTATCATTACTAAAAAGGCTCCGCCCATTGATATAAGGGCATATAATACATAAGATAAGTTCCCCATAATAGGGAGAAGCATAACACCATAAGTAGCTGCACTGCTGCTCGCCTTACGAAGTTCTTCATTTTTCTTATCAAAAGTATTAATAGCTCTTTTCTCATAATTGAATACTTTAACTACTTTTTGCCCTGACATCATTTCTTCAATATATCCATTCATATCAGCTAAGGCAGCTTGTTGAGCACGGAAATATCTTGTTGATTTTTTCCCAACATAATTTGTAAAAGCAAGCATAACTGCTAACATAATTACAACTATTATAGTTAAAATTGGGCTTATGAATAACATCATAATAAATGTTCCAACAACTGTTATTACTGATACTATAATTTGTGATATCCCTTGCTCAAAAGCTTGATTTAACATATCTACATCATTAGTAAAGGTAGACATCAAATCCCCATGAGAATTTCTATCAAAATAAGATATCGGCAGTTTTTCCATATGAGAAAACATATCTTCACGAATTTTATGAATAGTTCTCTGTGCTAACTTTGCCATAAATAAGTTTCCCAAATATTCGGATAAAGAAATTACTATTACCAGCATTCCCATTATAATAAGGTATCTTATAAATATTCTCATACCATCACCCTTAACCAAGGTATCTATAATAGGGCTTAGCATAGCATTAGTTCCAATTTGTGCAATAGAGCTTAATATAATGAAAATTATTCCACACCACAATAAAGCTTTATTGTATCTTAAATATTTAAATAATCTTTTTATTGTTTTTTTAGGATCATTTGGGCGCAACTGACGATTTTTACTCATTCCCCAACCACCCCTTTCTTTTGTGACTCATAGATTTCTTTATAAATTGGAGATACTTTCATTAAAGTTTCATGATCTCCAAGGGCTTCTATTTCTCCTTCATTCATTACAATAATTCTATCAGCATGCTGAATTGATGAGATTCTCTGAGCAATAATAATTGTAGTAATATGTCCAAGTTCTTCTTTAAATGCACGTTGAATTTTTGCATCAGTAGTCATATCTACAGCACTTGTTGAATCATCTAAAATTAATATCTTAGGCGATTTTAATAATGCTCTTGCAATACTTAATCTTTGCTTTTGACCACCAGAGAAATTATCTCCCCCTTGTTCAACTCTATGATCCAAACCATCCTCATACTTTGAAACAAATTCCCAAGCTTGGGCTTGTTTCAAGGCATTTATTATTTCTTCATCAGTTGCATTTTCATTTCCCCACTTCATATTTTCACGAATAGTTCCTGAAAATAAGGTATTCTTTTGTAATACAAAGGCAACCTGATTACGTAAGGCCTTAATATCATAATTTTTTACATTTAAGCCGCCAACAATAACTTCTCCTTCTGTTACGTCATAAAGCCTTGGTATAAGCTGTACTAAAGTAGATTTAGAAGAACCTGTAGAACCAATAATTCCAAGAACTTCTCCAGATTTTATATTAAAATTTATATCCCTTAATGTTCTTTCCTTACTTCCAGGATAGACAAAATTTACATTCTTAAAACTAATAGCACCATCTTTTAATTCCTTTACAGGCTCTAAAATTTCCTTAATTTCTGATTCTGTTTCTAATACCTCTATAATTCTGCCTCCAGATGCTATACCACGCATTAATTGCATAAGGAAAAATGACATTAACATAAGTGCCATTAAAACTTGTATTATATAGGTAATAAAAGAAATTAATTCTCCACTTCCCATAGTCCCAGCTGTAACTTTTTGTCCACCAAACCAAAGTACTGCAATTATAGTTGAAAATACCATAAGATTAAAAGCAGGCATTAAAGTAACAACTAGAGAAACAGCTTTAATAGCAGTATCCCTTACAGAATCATTTCTTTCTTTAAATCTTTTTTCTTCATGTTTTTGTCTATTAAAAGATTTCACAACTCTTATTCCTATTAAATTTTCTTGAATAATTGCATTTACTCTATCAATCTTAGTTTGAAGCATTCTAAATAATGGACGTGCTTTTATCATTACCACTGCTATAATAATTGCAGTAAGTGGTAATACAACCATAAATATTTTTGCTAAAGACGCATTTATATTAAAAGCCATAATTAGTGCAAATAGTAGTAAAAAAGGCGCCCTTATAGCCATACGTAAACTCATCATAGCAACTTGACCTAGAGTATTACAATCATTGGTAAGTCTTGTTATAAGGGATGAAACTGAAAATTTATCTAAATTAGCAAAAGAAAAAGCTTGAATTTTTCTAAATATTTCAGCCCTAATTTCTGCAGCAAAACCATAACCTGCTCTAGCTCCATAATGAGAACTCATTACACCAAAAGTCATGCCTAATAAAGCAGAAATAATCATAATTATCCCAAGTCTTACAATATAGTTAATATCTCTGTTTACTATTCCTATATCAACTATTAAAGACATAAGATATGGAATAACTATATCTGCTAAAACTTCTAAAATCATAAGTATAGGGCTTAAAATAGCAAATACCTTATACTTTTTCATATATGGCAATAATTTTTTCAAAATATCCCTCCTATTCTTCTAACTTTTATCATTTTAGTTTCTCATATTATTTAGATTATTATTTATTTTAGATAAGAAAGAACTTAATTTTAGTAATTCCTCTTGGCTAAATTCATTAAACATTTCTTTATATATATTTGGCAAATGATCTCTATAATCATCTATTATAGACTTACCTAACTCTGTTAAAACTAACCTATTATATCTCATATCTGATTCTAAAGGTATTTGTTTAAGCACTTTTAAATTTAATAACCTTTTTATCGAAGTACTAATAGCTCCTTCTGTAACTTTCATCTCTTCAGCAATATCTTTTTGATTTGCCTCAGGATTTCTTTCTACAATTATTGCAATATGTAAGAGTCCTAGAGTTAAACCATATTTATCTATTTTTTTCTGCATCAACTGAGTTACCCTTTGATGAATATTTTTAAATTGCATAGCTAAATCTGTCTCAATCACAATTACCTCCAAATACTTTAGCGTTAAAGTAATAATACTTTAATGTTAAACTATTAAAAATTTAATGTCAAATAAGATATAATATGAAGAATGAGCTTAATAGTTTTTATAAACTGTTCCTTTATATTATTTTTTAAATTTTAATTTTTTCTACTTATTTTCTATAAAAAAAGAATCTCCAATACTAGTTGAAGATTCTTATATTATTTATATTACACCCTAGTGCAAATTATTTTTCTCTAGCTTATCCATAATTATATTTATACTCTGCTTAACTAAGTCTATTGCTTCTGTTTCACTTCTTCCCTTATGTTTAATTTCATTTCCTCCTTTTTTAGCAATAGCTTTAAAAGGGTAATCTTTTTCATTGTTTTTTATAACTTCAATTTCATAACCTCTATATTCATTCATAATATATCCCCCCTTTATATTTATAATTATATTTCAATTTATCAGAATATTCAATTTATTTTTAATTATGTCATATAATTTTATAGTTTGCAGTCATTTATAAATTTATTCATATTAATTTTAGCTAAATATAAAAAACTGACTTCCGTAAATACAGAAATCAGCTTTTAAAATATTATATTATACTTCATTTTTCCACTTACTTGGTGCAAATAAAGCTATGATTGTAAATAACTCTAATCTTCCTAATAACATTAGGATAGAAAGTAAAAAAATACTAAAATCACTAAATACACTAAAATTAAACATAGGCCCTATAACCCCAAATCCTGGGCCTACATTGCCTAGAGCAGTAGCAACAGCACTAGCTGAACTCATAAAATCAAAGCCTTCAAGAGATATTATTATTGTTCCTACTACAAAAATACCTATATATAATACAAAGAAACTAGTTATTCCTGCAGTTGTATCACTTGAAATTGCCCTCCCATCTATCTTTACAGGTATCATTGCTCTTGGATGAAAGGTTTTTACTATTTGTCTTTTTACCAACTTTAGTAAAGCGACTATACGAATATTCTTCATACCTCCAGCAGTTGAACCTGCACATCCACCAACAAACATTAATAAAAATAAAATAGCTTTACTAAAAGTTGGCCATTGATCAAAATCTACAGTTGAAAAACCTGTAGTTGTTATAATTGCACTTATTTGAAAAAAAGAATCCCTTAAGGCAATACTAATATTATCATAAGAAGTAATTAATAAATTAATTGAAATTAAAACTACAGTCGTAAATACTAAACCAAGATAAAACTTCAATTCAGAATTCTTTAATACATCTCTCCACTTTCCTTTATATAAAGCATAATATAAAGAAAAATTTATACCTGATAATATCATAAATATGGAGATAATAATATGTATATAAGAGCTGTTATAAGCACCTATACTTAAATTCTTAATAGAAAACCCACCTGTACCAATAGTAGAAAAAGCATGATTTATAGAGTCATAAAGAGGCATACCACCTATTAAAAGTAATATCATTAATGTTGCGGTAATAATACTATAAGTTGTGTATAAAATTTTTGCTGTTTCCTTTATTTTGGGAACTATTCTATCCTTTATAGGGCCTGGACTTTCTGCCTTAAAAATTTGAAATCCACTTGCTCCTATGCTTGGCAAAACTGCTACTCCAAACACTAATATTCCCATACCACCTAACCATATAGTAAAACTACGCCAAAATAAAATCCCTTTTGGTATTATTTCTATATCAGTAAGCACTGTAGATCCTGTTGTAGTAAATCCAGATACAGTTTCAAAAAATGCACCTACTAAAGATGGGATACTTCCAGAAAAAACATAGGGAAGTGAACCAAAAAAGGATGCTAAAATCCATCCAAAAGTTACTATAGCTAATCCTTCTTTACCATTAATTTTATTATTCTTGCATTTTACCTTAGTCATTAGATAGCCTACAACACCAATAAGTATTATGCATTTAATAAAAGCTAATACATCGGATTGTCCATAATATACTGCTATAAGCAGGGATGGAAGCATTAATAAAGCCTCAAGACTTAATATCTTCCCTAAAACTTTAATTACGATGCCATAATTCACTAAATACTCCTCCCTTTTTAGGCTTTAAAAACATATCTATTGCCGCTGTATCTTCAGTTAAAGAAAATATAATCAGTCTATCTTTAGCATTGATAATTGTATTACCATTAGGAATAATTACTTTTCCCTTTTGAACAGCTGCACCAATTATTATTCCTTTTGGCAGTCCCAACTCTGACACCTTTTTACCAACTATGTGTAAATTTTCGTCAACAATTACTTCCGTTACTTCTGCCTGTTCACCTAAAAGTAAAGAAACTGAAACAACCTTACCCCCGCGTATAAACTTAAGTATATTACTTACAGTTATATTAACAGGATTTAAGGCAGCATCTATTCCAAATTTATCTATTAAATGAGAGTAACTTGGTCTGCTTATTTTAGCGATAACCTTTTTAACATGAGCTTGTTTAGCCATTAAACACATTAAAATATTCTGTTCATCAAAACCAGTTGCTCCTATAAAAGCATCCATTTCTGATAATTCTTCTTCATCTAATATATTTATATCTGTTCCATCACCATGGATTACTAATACATTATCTAAATTATTACTTAAATACTTGCATCTTTCTCTATCTTCTTCAATTATAACAACATTTATATTAGCTTCAATTAATCTTTTGGCTAAATAATAGCCAAGCTTACCTCCACCAAAGATCATCGCTCTTTTAATTTGCTTTCTATTAGTATTAAGTTTATATTTATCTACTAAATTATTAATACTTCTAGTATCTCCTATAAAATGAATTATGTCATCTTCATTTAATTCTGTAGAGCCATTTGGAATAATTACATCTCCATCTCTTGTTATAGCAGCAATAAGAATTCCGTCCATATTGTCTAAATCCATAATCCTATTTCCTACAAAGCCAGGTAAAATATTAGCACTTAAGTCAAGCATTTGAACTTTGCCCTTTGCAAAGTCACCAGTGTAAAAACTATATTTTTTTAACAAATATCTAGTTATTTCGTTAGCTGTAGCTAAATCAGGATTAACTATTAAATCTATTCCTAGTTCATTTTTAATAAAATCTAGCTGTTCCGTGTACTCTGGATTTCTCATTCTTGCTATAGTTTTCTTACAGCCTAATTTTTTTGCTAAAGTACATATTATAGTATTGGTTTCATCACTATTAGTAGATGCTATCAACAAATCATAATCTTCAATATTAAGTTCTTTTAAAATATCTATTTCTAGTCCATTTGCATTTACTGTAAGAACATCTAAATGGTCATTTATCCTTTCAATGACCTTAGAATTTGAGTCTATTAATGTTACATCAATTCCCTCACTTATCATAGTCTCAGCTAATTTATAACCTAGCTTTCCTACACCTACTATCATTACTTTCATGTAAAATACTCCTTTACTTATTAAAAGCTCTAAAATAATTATTTTTTATTCTTATTATATCTAATTATTGAAGAAATAATTTATATTATTAAATAAATGAATTTAAACAATTAAACTAATAATACATTTTTACGGACAAACATACAAGTTTACAATTTGTTTAAATTTACAATAATTTTCTCATTTTACAAATATAATTGAATTTATTGTCACTTATCATTGTTAATCATATTTTTTCTCTCAATTTCCTTTATTTTTATAAAAAATTTTTTACAACAAAAGATATAAATGAATTATGACATTCATTATATGAAAATTCACTTTATATAAGCAATATCACAATATTATCACTAAAACATATTATATTATAGTGCTATAAGATTTTTGAAAGGAATGACAAGCTTGTATAATTCTTATGATCCTTATCATTATTGGGCGAATATACCAAAAAATAATTGGACTACTGGGTACAACCCTTATTTTTATCGTTCAGAATTTATGATAAATAATACGCTTACAGATCATGGTCCAACTCCTTATGTAATTAATATTGATGAAGCTACTAAAGAAAATAATACTTTCCGTACTGCCTTATGGACAGGTAACAACTTACAAGTAACTTTAATGAGTTTAAATGTTGGAGAAGATATAGGCTTAGAGATTCACCCTGATGTTGATCAGTTCTTGCGCATTGAAGAAGGTGAAGGAATTGTTAGAATGGGAACTGATAGAGATAACTTAGATTTCGAAAGAAGAGTTACTGATGATTTTGCAATAATGATACCTGCGGGTACATGGCATAATGTAATTAACACAGGTAATGAACCTCTTAAATTATATTCCATATATGCACCACCTCAACACCCTCATGGCACCATTCATCAAACTAAAGCTGATGAGCCTGCTTCCAATGGAGATTTAAGAAAATATTAAATAAGGCAGCAAAAACGCAGATAGAATTTAATAAAAGTAATTCTATCTGCGTTTTTTATTCATTATGTCTTTTACTTTTCGCTTAATTTACGAGATTTATTACTGCTATCTATCACTGATTGTATAACAGCCGAACGTAATCCACCGTCTTCTAAGGCTTTTACTCCTTCAATAGTAGTACCTCCTGGTGAGCACACCATATCTTTCAATGCTCCTGGATGCATACCTCCATCTAAAATCATTTTTGCGCTTCCAAGTACTGTTTGTGCAGCTAAACGATAGGCTGTAGCACGAGATAAACCATCCAATACAGCTCCATCAGCCAAGGCTTCAATAAACATAGCTACATAAGCAGGTCCTCCTCCACTAAGACCAGTTACAGTATCAATCATCTTTTCTGGAAGCCATTCTACAATACCTATGGATTTAAATATTTTTTCTGCTTCTGCCTTTTCTTCTTCAGTAAATGTAGTATCAGAACAAAGTACTGTAGCCCCTTCTCCAACCATAGCTGGAGTATTAGGCATTATTCTTAAAACTCTAACCTCTGTATCAGCCCAATCCTTTATAGTATCACTACTAATGCCAGCAACTATTGATAATATTGCCTTTCCTTCTAATGCTTTTCCTGCTTCCTTCAAAACATTTTTTATTATATTTGGTTTTACACCAAGAAGCACTTTCTCTGATAGCTTGCAGAGATCTTTAATGCTCTCACTAACTTCTATTCCTTTTTTTATAACTCTTTCTCTTACTTTTGTGTTAATGTCAAATACAACAATATCTGAAGGCTTTAAAACTTCACTTTCTAATATTCCATCTAAAATAGCCCCTGCCATATTGCCGCATCCGATAAATCCTAATTTCTTTCCCCTCATATTGGATTCTATCCTTTCTTCTTTTTTACTACAATTACATCACAAACAATAATCTTATGTCAATATTAATTATCTTTTACTATTGTATTTAATAGAAGCCCTTATAAAATCCTTAAATAATGGATGTGGTCTGTTAGGTCTTGACTTTAATTCAGGATGGAATTGTGCTCCAACAAACCAAGGATGATCTTTTATTTCAACAATTTCTACTAATCTACCATCAGGGCTTAGTCCTGAAAGAACCATTCCAGCTTCAGTCAACTTACTTCTAAATTCATTATTAAATTCATATCTATGTCTATGTCTTTCATAAATAAATTCTTCCTTGTAAGCTTCTGCTGAAAAAGTTCCCTTTTCAATTTTACAAGGATATGCTCCTAATCTCATAGTTCCACCCATTTTATCAATATCTTTTTGATCATTCATTAGATCTATAACTGGATATTCTGTATTAGGATTTATTTCTGAACTATTAGCATCTCTAAGTCCTAACACATTTCTTGAATACTCTATAACTGCACACTGCATACCAAGACAAATTCCTAAGAAAGGAAGCTTATTTTCCCTTGCATATCTTATAGCCTCAATTTTTCCTTCTACACCCCTATCACCAAAACCACCAGGTACAAGCACGCCATCTACGGTTTTTAATAGTTCTTCTGCATTTTCTTTTGTTACTTCCTCTGCATCTACCCATTTTATATTTACTTTTACATCATTATGTAGTCCACCATGATTTAAAGCCTCTACAACTGATAAATAAGCATCATGGAATTCTACATACTTGCCTACCAATGCAATATTTACAGTATCAGATAGTGTCTTTAGCTTACTAACCATTTCAATCCACTTACTATTATCTATTTCATTATATTCTAAACCTAACTTCTTACAAACTAAAGTATCTAAACCTTCTTTATGAAGCATAAGAGGAACTTCATATAAATTTTCTGCATCTAAATTTTGTATTACTGCTTCTCCATTTACATTACAGAACAATCCAATTTTATTTTTTAAATCATTTGATATTTCCTTTTCAGAACGGCAAACTATTATATCCGGCTGAATACCTATACTTCTTAATTCTTTTACAGAATGCTGAGTTGGTTTAGTTTTTAACTCTCCTGCCTTTCCAAGATAAGGGACTAATGTAACATGAATAAAGCATACATTTTCCATTCCAACATCATATTTAATTTGTCTTATTGCTTCTAAAAATGGCAGGGATTCAATATCTCCAACTGTTCCCCCAATTTCAGTTATAACAACATCAACGTCCTTAACCTCAGAAACTCTTTGAATCATCTTCTTTATTTCATTTGTAATATGAGGAATAACCTGAACTGTACCTCCTAAATATTCTCCTTTTCTTTCCTTAGATATTACTGACCAGTAGATCTTACCTGTAGTTACATTACTATACTTATTTAAATTTTCATCTATAAATCTTTCATAGTGTCCTAAATCTAAGTCTGTTTCTGCACCATCTTCAGTTACAAATACCTCTCCATGTTGATATGGACTCATAGTACCAGGATCTACATTTAAATATGGATCAAACTTTTGTATAGAAACCTTTAACCCTCTATTTTTTAATAATCTTCCTAAAGAAGCTGCTGTAATACCTTTTCCTAATGAAGATACAACACCACCTGTAACAAATACATACTTTGTACTCATAATTATCCTCCAATTTTAAAAAAATAAATTTATCTATTGACAAATCCCCCATAACTCATTATAATAAAAATTACCTCTCTATTGTAAAATGGGGATTTTGTTGTCATAAATATAGAAAGCATTATAACATATCCATATTCTTTTGTGAATATGTTTTTTATCATTTTTAAAAATAATTAAAACCCCGTGAAGTTTTAAAATAATACTTCACGGGGTTAATTTATTAATAAGCTCCTGTTTCAAAGGACTCCACTGGCACATTATTAATTATCATTAATATATTATTATATATAATAATTTTAAAACAGGTAGATAATAATGTCTTTGCTTAGTCCAATATATTTAAATCAGGATATGATACAAGATATTTCTTCAATTTTAATAAATGGATATTTTGAAAGTATTACTATTAGAAAAGTTAATGATAATACCTATACTGGTAAATATCAAAACAATAATAAGGGTCAGCATAGCGAAGACTATAAGAACACTAAAGGAGATAAGGATGATAGCACAACTATCGGTAAAAGCTGCTACAATTATGAAGACTCTCTAAAATACCTTGAAAGCAAAAACTATGATAGAAATGATATTACTATAAAAAGGGCTTATTCTACCTTCCTTTATTACAATATTTTAAAAAGGGCTATGATTGATCTAAATTTAATAAAGAATTTAAATAATAATCAAGCTTCCATTGATGATATATTTAACGGTGATTATGTTGAATTTAATGGTTCATTAAAAATAAATTCTCTTTCAAATACTATAGATAACTGCATACTTATATTAACTAATTATGACCCTTCATCTTTAGATAAGCAATTTAACAATTCAAATCTTGGTCCTCTAACTTATACATCAATATTAGAATTACTTAAGTCTATGCAAAAACTTCTTATTAAAGGTAATACTTTAGAAGTTCTTGTAAAATCAAATTCCTTCTCTTCCATTTTAAGCTTAAACACCAACTATACTTCAAAGTTTTCCTATATCTATGACCTTGAAGCCTGCAATTGTACTGTCTTCGGCAAAGTTGCAAGTGTAATTAAATCATCAAAGGAAAATATAAGCGAATTAAGAAAAACAGGATTGACCGAATATTATAAAAGCCTTCTTAATTCCTTTAAGCCCTATTTTAAAGTATTAAATGATAATGGTTTTTCAATACCACGTGAATTTATTACAGAAATTTATGGCCCCGCCCTTGAAATAGTACCAATAAGTATTTGCATATAAATATCCTTCCAAATAAGACTTTAAATATACCGTAATTGGAAGGATATTTCTATTTTTTATTTCTTTTTAACAGGAAGCCATATTTCACTATATGCATAAGCTTCCTTAGTTTCATTCATTTTAGCAAATGAAAATGAAGGAAGATTAAGTACTTCGTAATTAGAAGCAGGAAGCCATTCTGAATATATTTTTGCCATTGTTTCCTGTAAGATAGAAGGAAAAGGTCCTTCATTAGGAAATACAGCCCAAGTACAAGCTTCAACAGGCACTTTTTCTAATAAATCACTCACTTCATTTTTAGTTGTTAGAACACCTATTAAGTGAGTTAAATATCCCTCTTCTTTCATGAAGCTAGTATCAGACTCATAGGAAGCACTAATAATTTCATAAGGTTCAATATTTTGAAGGGAATGCATTTCCTCCCTTTGCTTATCCGTTATACTTTGAGCAAGTTTAACAATCTCATTATTTATCCCCTCAAACTGCATAGGAACACGCTTAGATACACCAACTAAATTAAAAGCAGGTTTTTCTTCTATTCTAAATTCTATATTATTTCCTCCCTTAACGGTTATTATAAATGAAAGTTTGGGAAATGTTTTACCGACACCATTTTTTATTACATCTGAAGGTAATAGTCCACTCCATTTTTTAAAAGCTCTAGTAAAACCATCAGTTGATTGATAACCATATTTAAATGCAACATCAGTTACTTTTTCTCCATTCAGTAAATCCATACTTGCTTCTGATAACCTTCTATTTTTTATATATTCACTAAGGCTAAACCCTGTAAGATATAAAAATATCTTTCTAAAATGATAATCAGAAACTCCAGCATATTCAGAAATTACTTCAAGAGATAAATCATCAGTTAAATGTTCTTCAATATAGTCAATTACACCATTTAATTCCTTTAACATTGTTCCCGCCCTTTCATGTATTCATAATAACCTGGATAATTTATTTATATTTGATTTTTTTATAGGAAATATATCAAATAGTTATATAATTTCCTGTTTTAATGTATCAATGATATTTTCTTTTTTAACCTTTTTGCTTGAATAAATCATGGCAGATCCAACTATTATAAATACTGATACAATTGATATAAAAACACTAAACCATGGAACTTCAAATTCAAAGCTAAAATTAGTCATCAAGGTTTTATACATTAAAAACATTACAAAAAAACTAATTGGCATACCATAAGATAGAGCCTTTATCCCATAAAATATACTTTCATAATTTATCATTTTATTAAAACTCTCAGAAGTCATTCCAACAGACTTAAGCATTGCAAATTCCCTCTTCCTAAGAGCAATACTAGTTGATATAGTATTAAATATATTTGCTATACAAATTGAAGTAATAAGTAAAATAAAAGCATAAGTAAACACTGACATTATTAAAATCATTCGCTCTTCTCGCTGTCTAGCCATATGTAAATTATAAAAAGATATTTCATCTTGCACATATGACTTTTGGATTTCTTCAATACCTTCTTGAAGGATTAAAGGATTATCACTTTTTAAATAAAGAATTCTATTAATATTATCACTTACATTTTTATTAGCTTCTGCTATTTTATAAAAAAGCTCTTCAGAAATAATTACATTAAAAGCAGCTCCATAAATGGATGATGAAATTCCCATAGGAACCTTATCAGTTAAAGCAGCTATTTCTAATGAACCAACAGAAACCCTTTCATTAAATTCATAATCATAAAATTCTAAATCTAGTTTTTCTCCTATCTTTGTCTTAATCGCCTTTTCTTCAATATATCTATTTGTCCTTCCATCTTCATATCTTATTGTATCAATAACTATAGCAGAAGGATTTTCTACATCTAGTAGTTTATTAAAGTCAAGTCCAACTTCTTCTGAATAAACTTTTAAAGCTTCATTATCCAATGCTTTTACTGATATATCATAAGGATATTTTCCATCTGACAAGGCTTCATGCTGGAACTCCTTTATATAGTCAGGTACAAATTCTTCTTTAACCCAGGAATTAAGATCTAGACTATAAATATAATTATATTCAGAAATATTATCTAAGGAGATTATTTTATTAATTATTTCTTCCTGCTTCACCCTATCTCTATCATTAAAATAGACTACCACATCAAAATTAATTCCATCTTGAGTAAGTAATAAAGATTTTTTAAGACTTGAGGTAAAATAAGATACCGCTAAAAACAAAATCATACTTATGATCAAAGAAAATACAGTAGCTCTATATCTTGCTTTATTTCGTTTAAGATTTTTTAATCCCAGCTCACCTTCTATACCAAATATTTTTCTTGTTAACTTTGAGGTCTTTACTTCTTTTCCTTTAATTTTAACATCTTGTGTTTGCCTAATTGCATCTATAGCAGAAACATTTGATGCCCTCTTTGCTGGTATATAAGTTGAAATTAAAATAGTAATGATAGAAACAAAAATTGCTATTAAAATTGATACTGGTGACACTACTAATTTTAGATTTTCTGTTATTCCTAATACCCCTTGAATCATTGAATTTATAAATCTAAAAGTAATGCCCATGCCTAATAAACCAGCTATAATTCCAACAGGAATACTTATTATCCCAATAACAGCTCCTTCAAAAAATACAGAATTTCTCTTTTGTTTCTTTGTTGCACCAACACTTGATAACATTCCTAAATGCCTTGAACGTTCTGATACAGAAATAGCAAAAGCATTATATATTAAAGATATAGATCCAATCATTATTATCGCTGTAACAATAATAGATAAAACTATAATCATATTTCTTAGATTATCATCTTTAATAACTCCATAACATCTTAATAAATCATTATTAAAGCTTACTTTCTCTATACCATTTTGAGAAGCTAAATTTTCTGCATTTTTAAATAATTTAGAATTTATATTCTTTAAAATAACTGATGAATTTACTTCTTCCTCTGGCTTTATAATATTTTCATCAATATAAGATATTGCATTATACCCTGGTGCCCAGGAATATTCCCATTTAAGATTTTCTATTATTCCTACAATTGTATAGGATTTTGTAACTTCTTTTATTAATGTTTCCTGAATTGTACCATTAAATCTTCTTAAGTCATCCTTTTGACTAAGTATTATATCATTACCATCCTCATCTTGATAATGTCTTTGTCCAATCTCCAAAGTTACGGTATCTCCTATTTTATAATTAACCTTTGCATTTTTTATTATTGCTTCAGAAATTGCAATTTCATTTTCCCTTTCAGGTAGTTTCCCATCTATTAATTTAATAGGAAAGTTCTCAAAAGCTGCCTCATTATACTCTTGTATAAAAATATATGGTTTATTATCATTTTGACTTCCCTCTAGAAAAGCATATCCTAATCCTCTGCTTAAAATTAGCTCTTTTGTTTCCTCATCATTTTTAATTGCCTCTAATTGAGTTTTATTTACATTTTCATAAAGAACATGCCATTCTCCCTCATTTGATATACTGTTTCTTCTCATCATATCCATAAAAGAAATGCCTAGGGATGCTACTGCTGTAATCATTGCTACAGAAATTATTACTCCAATTATGGTAACAAGAGTTCGTCTCTTATTTAATAGCAACTGTCTTAAAGTCAACTTATTTATAATATTCATGAATGAATCACCTCATTTTTAGTAATTTCACCGTCTTCTATAGTAATGATTCTGTCTGCTTGCAAGGCAATTCTTTCATCATGAGTAATCATAATAAGAGTTTGACCAAAGGTTTTATTAAACATTTTTAATAATTCAATAATTTCATTTCCATTTTTGCTATCTAAATTTCCTGTAGGCTCATCTGCCAGCATAATTGCAGGATTACTTATTAAAGCCCTTCCTATAGATACTCTTTGCTGTTGTCCCCCTGAAAGCTGATTAGGCAGATGCTTTAGCCTATTTTCTAATCCAAGTATTTTTATTATTTTATTAAACTGTTTTTTATCTACATTATGTCCATCAAGCAATAAAGGAAGGGTAATATTTTCTTCCACATTAAGTACAGGAATAAGATTATAAAATTGATATATAAGCCCAATTTGCCTGCGTCTAAATATAGCAAGCTGAGTTTCGTTTAAACTGTAGATATCTGTATTATCAATAAAAACCTTACCACTTGTAGGTCTATCCACACCACCAAGTAAATGTAATAAGGTAGATTTACCTGAACCTGATGCACCAACTATTGCAACAAACTCCCCCTTATTTACAGAAAAAGATACATTATTAAGTGCTTTTACTGCTGTTTCTCCAGTGCCATATTGCTTAGACAGATTTTCCACTCTTACTATTTCCATTATAAAACCTCCAATTTTCTTACTATGCCTAAAGTATATCCATCTAAGATGACTATAGAGTGACTTATTTATTACAATTTAGTCACTTTTGTTCTTTATAAAACTTTATACTAAACTCTGTACCTTCACTTTTCTTACTTTTAACACTTAAATCTCCATTTTGATTAGTTATAATACTCTTAGCCATAGCAAGCCCTATACCAACACTTTCATCACTAGCATTTTTACCTTTATAAAATCTTTTAAAAATATAAGGCAAATCTTCCTTTTCTATACCAATTCCATTGTCTTTTATTTTAATTTCAGTATATAAGGGATTTTCATCATAAAAAATAGATATTATACCCTCATTTTTAGTATGTTCTATGCAGTTTTTTAATATATTTACAATTGCCTCTGTGGTCCAATTTATATCTCCTATAAAGGATGTATTTTCCTTTCCATCTATAAATAACTTCTGCTCTTTAATCTCCATAGGAATTAATAAAGGATTCAATGCTTTTTTAATAAGCTCTCCTACTAATACTTTATCTTTTTTAAAACTCACTGTACCTGCATCTATCTTTGAAAGCTTTAGTAGAGATGTAAGAAGCCACTCCATACGCTTAAGCTGAGTTTCTATATTCTTTGTAAATTCTATTCTTTTCTCTGCTTCTAACTTTTCTTCTCTTAATAAATCTATCATAACCATCATAGAGGTAAGGGGTGTCTTTAATTGATGAGATATGTCAGAAAGAGCATCAGCTAAAGCTTCCTTATCCTTTTTTAAATATTCTCCCTGTTTTGAAAGCATAAGGGTAACCTTATAAATTTCATTTTTTAAAATGCTAAGTTCTCCCTCTTCATTATCCCTTATATCCATAGAGTAATTTCCATTGCTGATATCACGTAAATATCCAGATAAATCTTCTATTTCCTTATATCTTTTTAAAGTAAATAAAAGGGCTAGATATATTATTAAAAAAGAAACTATAAAAGTTATAAGTCCTGCCATAGGATTTATAATAAAAACTAGAAAAGTTCCTGTTACTGACACTCCTATTAATAAGAATAATAAAATTCTAATTTCCTTATTTCTAAGTATCTTAATTTTAATCACCTACCTTATACCCTAAACCACGTACTGTTTTAATAATTTTAGGCTTTTGGGGATCATCCTCTAATTTTTCACGAATTCTTTTAATATAAACTGTTAGGGTATTATCATTAACAAAATCTCCTGCTACATCCCATATTCTTTCTAATAACTGACTTCTAGACAAAACTTGCCCCCTATTATTTACAAAGATTAATAGCAAACGATATTCTAATGCTGTAAGATTAACTTCTTCTCCATTTTTGTAAACCTTTGCCTCATTGGTATTTATCTTTAAGTTATTTATTTCAATAATCTTATTCGAATCATCCTTATTGTATCTTCTCAGTACCGACTTTATTCTAGATATAAGCTCCCTAAGCCTGAAGGGTTTTGTTATATAATCATCTGCCCCCATATCAAGTCCCATAACAACATTTACTTCATCATCACAGGCAGTTAAAAATATAATAGGAATTTCACTTTCTTCTCTTATAATTCTACATAAATCATAACCATTTCCATCTGGCAAAGATACATCAAGTAAACATAAATCAAATTTGTTTTCTTTAAAAGCTTTTTTTCCGGAAGCAAGATCATGACATAAAACTATATTAAAACCTTCCTTTGCTAAAGAATATTCTAAGCCGGAAGCAATTGTTTTATCATCTTCAACTAATAGAAGCTTCAAGTTATCACCCCATTTAATAAAATTATTATCTATTATAGCATTAATTTAATAATATTTATCTTAGAATAAGATTAAAATAATCTTAATTATCATTGATAATAAACGATAATAATAATATAAAAATAAACTAAAAGCTTTTCTTTAAGTGAAAAGACTATACTTTAGGAGGAATAATTATGAATACGTTTTCTGATTTTCTGGAAAAAATTGAAAACCCAGATCATCGTAATAAATTAGAAGAAATTTTAAACTGGATTATAAATAAATTTCCAGAGTTAAATCCAGTAATCAAGTGGAATCAGCCTATGTTTACTCACCAAGGAACCTTTATTATAGCTTTTAGTGTTTCAAAGCAGCATATAGCTGTTGCACCCGAAGATGCTGTGATACTTAAATTTGCTAAAGATATAGAAAAATCGGGATATGAACATACTAAAAGAATTTTCCGTATCAAATGGAAAAATCCTATAGACTATTCACTACTTGAAAAAATAATTCAGTTTAACATATTAGATAAGGCTGACTGTAAAACTTTTTGGAGGTAAAAGGAATAAAAAGCTTCACTTTCCTTACTGAGAAACCATATATTATAAGCATAATTTTATAATATTGGAGGTTCTATATTATGTGCACCGCCATTACACTCCAATCCGTGCAAAAGGAAAACTTCTTTGGAAGAACCATGGATTTCTCCCATCCTATTGAACCTGGAGTTTTTGTAATACCTAAAGATTACGAATGGTACAGCCTTGCAACAGAGAAAAGGTATATTGATAAATATAGTTTTATTTCTATGGGGCAAGAAACTGATGGTATGCTTGGCTTTTTTGATGGTGTAAATGAAACAGGATTTGCCGCTGCCGTCTTATATTTTGCAGGTTACGCCTACTATAACTTACCTATAAAGGATAAAGAAGAAATTGCTTCTTTAGATTTTTTACATTTTATTTTAGGTCGTTGCAGCTGCATAGATGATTTAAAATCTTTATTAAAAAATGTTACTATTGTAGGCATATTAGATCCAGTTACAAGAACAGCTGCACCTCTGCATTGGATCGCCACTGACAAAAGTGGTAAATCTGTTGTTATTGAACAAACAGAAGATGGTCTTGAAGTAATTGATAACCCTATAGGAGTTATGGCTAATAGTCCTGATTTCAGATGGCATATTACTAATTTAAGAAATTATATGAATATATCAACTACTCAGCAAAATGAAGTCTACTGGGGAAATGTATCATTAACTCCTTTTGGACAAGGTTCCGGAACTATGGCACTCCCTGGAGGTTTTACCTCCCCTGAACGTTTTATTCGTGCAGCTTTTTTAAAATCTCACGTACCAGTTCCAAAAAATTCGTATGAAACACTTATTACATGCTTTCATATTATGAATAGTCTTTTTATTCCTAAAGGTATTGTGTTAACTGATAAAGGCACCTATGATTATACCAAATATGTTGCTTTTATGAACACTAATACATGTGAATATTACTTTAAAACCTATAATAACAATCAAATCCTAAGGGCATGTCTTTGGGATCATTACAGGAAGAGTTCTAAGCCAATATTCCTTGGGAGCATTGCCTCTTCTGTATGATTTAACTCTTGTTAAACCATAATATTTAAAAAGGTGCTGTCTGAAACAGCACCTTTAAAGTTAAAAATTTAAAAATATTTTTACTTATAAAAAATTACTTGAAGTCTATTCTTTTATAAACTATTTACAAAATATATCATCCATTGTATAAAGTCCTTCCTCAGACTTAACTATAAAGCGTGCTGCTTTAATAGCACCTAAGGCAAAAATATTTTTTGATAAAGCCGTATGCTTTAACTCTATAATTTCATCATCTCCAGCAAATATTATTGTATGTTCTCCCGCTATAGTTCCTCCACGAATGGCATGAATTCCTATTTCATTTTTTTCTCTTTTAACATTTTTACCTTCCCTGCCATAGGTGTATTCTTTACTATTATCTAAAACTTCATTAATTACATTTGCTAATAAATAAGCTGTACCACTTGGCGCATCTACCTTTTTATTATGATGTTTTTCTATAATTTCTATATCAAAATCTTCACTTAATAGTTTGCTTATATTTCTTAATACCCTGGAAAGAATGTTAATCCCAAGAGACATATTCGAGGAATGAAGAATAGCTGTCTTCTTAGCTGCATCTTCTATTTCCTTTAGCTGCTCCTCTGAAAGTCCAGTTGTAGCAATAACTAATGGTATTTTTCTTTTTATAGAAAAATCTAACATCTGATCTAGATTAGATGGATGAGAAAAATCAATTATAACATCTACTTCACCATTATATTCATAAGGATCACTATAAATAGGATATTTATTTTTTCCATCACTATTATATCTATCTATACCTACTGCAATTTCCATGTCTTTTTCTAGTTCTATCTGTCTACTTAGAACTTGAGCCATTTTTCCATTTGCCCCATATATCATAACCTTAATCATCTTATTTCCCCTCAATTCTAAATCCCATATCTAATAAATTTTTTATTAATATACTTTTATTTTTTTCTTCCATTTCTACAAGGGGCAATCTAAGCTCTCCTGCATCCATTCCTATTAAATTCATTGCAGTTTTTATAGGTATAGGATTAACTTCTATAAACAATGAATTAATTAAAGAATTCATTCTAAGCTGAAGTTTTCTAGCTTCATTTACTTTTCCCTCTAAGAAGCTAAAAACTAAATCATGAATTTCCTTTGGCAGAATATTAGCTGCTACGGAAATTACCCCACAGCCTCCAAGAGATAAAACTGCTACAATTTGATCATCATTTCCTGAATAAATATAAAAATTATCAGAACACAATCTAGCTATTTCTGCTACCTGGCTTATATTTCCGCTAGCTTCCTTAATCCCTATTATATTAGGATGCTTTTCAAGACTTGCTACAGTTTCAGGTAGTATGTTTACTCCTGTTCTTCCTGGAACATTATATAATATAATAGGTATATTTACTTCATCAGCAATAGCAGTAAAATGTTTAATTAAACCCTTTTGAGTTGTTTTATTATAATAAGGCGTTACAAGCAAAAGTCCATCAGCTTTAATACTTTCAGCAAATTTACTCATTTCTATTGCATCTGCTGTATTATTGCTCCCTGTTCCAGCTATAATAGGAATTTTTCCAGCAGCTTTCTCTACTGCAAATCTTAATACTTCCTTTTTTTCATTCTTACTCATAGTAGCAGATTCTCCAGTTGTTCCACAAACTATTATTGCATCTGTACTATTTTCTATATGCCAATTTATAAGTTCTTCAAGCTTTTCAAAATTTACTTTATTATTCTTAAAAGGGGTAACAATTGCTACCCCAGATCCCCTAAAAAGTCTCACTTTCTCAACTCCTCCAACAACAATTCTGCTATTTGGACAGCATTAGTAGCAGCACCTTTTCTAATATTGTCCGCTACAACCCACATATTAAGTCCATTTTCAATACTAAAATCTCTTCTTATTCTCCCTACATAAACACTATCTGTTCCCTCTGCATATATTGGCATAGGATAAATATTTTCTTTCAGATTATCTTGTACTACAACCCCTTTAGCCTTCCCTAAAATATCATATACTTCCTTAAGTTCAAATTCTTTTTCAAGTTCTAAATTAACTGATATACTATGTCCATATCTAACAGGAACTCTTACTGTTGTTGCAGTTATCCTTAAATCTGGCCTGCCAAGTATTTTCTTAGTCTCTTCAATCATTTTTATTTCTTCCTTTGTATAGCCATTTTCCATAAATACATCTATATGTGGCAGACAATTAAAAGCTATTTGATAAGGATAATTTGTATTCTCTAATCCATTCAAGCCATTCTCTAATTCCCTAATGCCTGCAACTCCAGAACCAGATACTGCCTGATAAGTGGAATATATAATCCTTTTTATTTTAAATTTTTCATCTATAGCCTTTAAAGGCACTACTGATTGAATAGTACTACAGTTTGGATTGGCTATAATTCCATTATGCCATTTAATGTCCTTTGGATTTACTTCAGGAACAACTAAAGGTACATTCTTGTCCATTCTCCACGCACTACTGTTATCTACAACTATAACTCCCTTATCTCTAGCAATAGCTGCAAACTTTTTGCTAGTTTCTCCTCCTGCTGAAAATAAGGCTATATCTATTTCTCTATCAAAAGAATTTTCATTAAGTTCTTCTACAAAATAGTCCTTACCTCTGAAATTAATAACTTGTCCTTTTGATTTAGCTGAAGCAAAAAAGTAAATTTGAGAAATCGGAAATCTTCTCTCTTCTAAAACTTCAATTATTTTTCTTCCTACCATTCCAGTAGCCCCAACAACAGCTATATTAATTTTTTTCATTATTTTCCCCCCGTATCTTATTTACTGCTTAAATTTATAGATTAAACGCTTCACATAGAACATTTACTGCCTTTTCCTTATCAGAAGCATTTATAATATATGAAATACTAATTTCAGAAGTAGTAACTTGCTTAAAATTAATAGAATTATCTGAGAATAATTTAAATATCTTAGAAGCAACCCCAGATTCATTTCTCATTCCCATTCCAACTACTGATATTTTAGTTATATCTGTATCTTTCTTTACATTTATTCCAGGTGTATTCTTAATATATTCTTTCATTACTGCATCAACTGTACCTTCATCCTCTTTTGAAGTTGTGAAAGATATATTAACGTAACCATCACCTGAGGAGGTTTGACTTATCATATCAATATTTACTTCTTCCTTTGCTAACCTGCTAAAAATATCTGAAATATATTCTGATGAGTATGGAACTTGATTGATAGTTTCCATTAATACATTATCACTTACAGTTAATCCAGTTATAACTTTATGTTCCATTTCTTTATCCAACTCCTTTATATATGTTCCTTTTCCTTTTTGATGGCTTGAAGCTACATAAATTGGCACATTATATTTGTAAGCAAGTTCTACTGACCTTGCTTCCATTACCTTAGCTCCTAAACAAGACATTTCCATCATTTCCTCATAACTTATATAATCAAGTCTTTTAGCATTAGAAAAAAGTCTTGGATCTACACTATATATACCATCCACATCTGTATATATCTCACATTCGCATTTTAATTTTGCTGCTAACGCTACTGCTGTAGTATCTGAACCGCCTCTTCCTAATGTTGTTATATCTCCTTCAGTATTTATTCCTTGAAATCCAGCTACTACTACAATCTTATCTTCTTCAAGATATCTCTTGATTTTATCAGTATCTATTTCACTAATTTTATTCTTTGTATGAACCCCCTCTGTCTTAATACCTGCTTGAAAACCTGTTAAAGATATTGAATCATATCCCTTTTCCTGAAAAATTATTGATAAGAGAGAACTTGATACTTGTTCTCCCGTTGCCATAAGCATATCTAATTCTCTTTTACACGGCTCTTTTGAAATAGATTTTGCCATTTCAATAAGATTATTTGTGGTTTTTCCCATTGCAGAAACTACAACTACTACATTAAAGCCTTCTTTTTTTCTTTTAATTACAGCATTAGCAACCTTATTCATCTTTTCTAGTGTTGCTACTGAAGAGCCCCCATATTTTTGTACTACTAACTGCATAATGTCAATCCCCCCATAGTTACAATCTAATGAAAGACTATCTTAAAGATAACTCTTACATAAATCCTCTATAGATTTATCAGAGACATATGTTAATGGTATATCAAATATAGTCTTAACACCTTTGCTTCCTTCACTGCTTAATCTATACACTGCCCTTGCATAAGCTACTAAAACATTTGCTGTAAATTCTGAATTACTATCTAGTTTTAATGAAAATTCTGCTATATGATTATTTGTACGATCTTCACCTGTTCTTCCACTTCTTGCAACAAAACCACCATGGAATAATTTAGAATGATTTTTTGCTAATTCCTCTTCTGTAATAAAGGTTACATTAACATCATAATCTACAAAATAATCAGGCATAGATTTGATAGCATTTACAATTTCATCCTTATCTGCATATTCTTCTGCTACTACATAGCACTCTCTTCTATGTTTTGCTCTAACAGATAATTCAGGATTTTCGCCATTTCTTACTCTTTCAACTGCTTCTTCAATTGGAACTGTATATTGAATAGCATTCTTAACTCCTTCTACCCTTCTTATAGCATCTGAATGACCTTGACTTACACCAGGTCCCCAAAATGTATAAGTCTTTCCGCTTGGCAACATAGCATCAAGTAAAACCCTATTAAGCGAAAATAAACCTGGATCCCATCCTAAGCATACTGCACTAACTTTACCTGCTTCCTTAGAAACATTATTCATAGCTTTTATATATTCTGGAATTTTAGCATGATTATCATAAGCATCTACAGTATTATACATACTAGCAAAATAAGGCCCTTGCACTGGTATATCAGTAGAAGATCCTCCACATAAAATCATTACGTCAATATCTTTTACATAATTATTAGCTTCATCAATATTAACTATTTTTACCCCTTTACCATAGCTTTTTATACTATCTACAGACCTTCTAGTAAATATAGCTGCTAGCTCCATATCCGGATTTTGACTAATAGCAAGCTCTACTCCTTTACCTAAATTTCCATATCCCACAATTCCTAATCTTATTTTTTCCTTCATATAATCAGCCTCCTAAATTATTATTTATTGCTTTTATTATTGCCTTTTAAGCATGCCCCTAGCTTTGAATATATTATTAAATTATTCTTGCAAGAATAAAATAACTATTATTTTAAGTAAATTTTTAGAATAATTAAAATATTCAAATTATTTTTAGTTAAAAAAACACCCGACAGGTTTGTCGGGTGCTAAACGCGTATAACAAAAAAGTATAGCAATCCTTCTACCCTTATAGCTCAATGTGAGATAGCACAACATCATAATATCGAGCAAATACTATGATGACAGTCCTGCAGCTCTTAACTGCAGACCCAGCAACAGATTTTGGTATCTGAAGCTTCGGCGATGCCTCCTTTCTCTATACTTCACTAGCTTCCGGCTTCCATATAGATACTCTTAGAAATCGCACCTCTACCTCACCCATTAGGATGAGGATTTTTTTATTCAATTTTCTTGTGTATTATAATAACACCCTATCCAGCATATGTCAATAAAATTTTATATAAAAATTTTATTGCTTTATTTTATTTCTTTATTCTCAAAAAATATTATATTCAAGCTAATTTAATTCCTATATCTGCTTTATAACTGCTGAGATAAATATATAAATAGAGCGCCTTCTTTTATTTATTAATTATATTGTGAATTTAATGTTAGTATGATAAAATTACTATCAAAATATTGAGTAAATATTAACAACTAATAATAAAAAGTTTGGGGGCTACAGCTATGTTAGATATTAAAATTGTTAAAACTACAAAACCAAAAGAAAAACCAAAAAAAGATCATCCATTAGGTTTTGGAAAGATTTTTACAGATCACATGTTTATTATGAACTATACAGAAGGTAAGGGTTGGCATGATCCTAGAGTTGTACCTTTTGATAATCTATCTTTATCCCCTGCCGCTATGGTATTCCATTATGGTCAAGAAATGTTCGAAGGATTAAAAGCATATAAAACAGAAGATGGAAAAACACTTTTATTTCGTCCTGAAATGAATGCAAAAAGAGCAAATAATACTAATAAAAGACTCTGCATACCAGAAATAAAAGAAGAAGATTTTGTTCAAGCTATTAAAACAGTTGTAAAGGTTGATGAAGACTGGATTCCTACTGCACCAGGTACTTCTTTATATATAAGACCATTTATAATTGCTACAGATGAATTTTTAGGTGTAAATCCTTCTAAAACTTACTTATTTATTATAATCCTGTCTCCTAGCGGTGCTTACTATGAAAGCGGTCTAGCACCTGTAGGTATTTGGATTGAAGATGAATATGTAAGAGCTGTTCGTGGTGGTATTGGAGAAGCAAAAACTGGTGGTAACTATGCAGCAAGCCTAGCAGCACAAGTAAAAGCTCATGATGAAGGTTTTTCACAAGTATTATGGTTAGATGGTGTTGAACGTAAATATATCGAAGAAGTTGGTGCTATGAATATCTTCTTCAAAATAGATGGGGTTGTAGTTACTCCACAATTAAATGGAAGCATATTGCCAGGAGTTACTCGTGATTCTGTAATTGCATTATGTAAATCCTGGGGATTAACAGTAGAAGAAAGAAAAATATCTATCGACGAAATTTATGATGCCTATAAAACAGGTAAACTTGAGGAAGTTTGGGGTACAGGTACAGCAGCAGTAATTTCTCCTGTAGGAAAGTTTAGATGGAAAGATGAAGTTATGACAATACAAGATGGAAAAATTGGAGAACTAAGTCAAAAAATATATGATACTATAACAGGTATTCAATTAGGTAAAGTTACAGATACTATGAACTGGACCATTGAAGTAAAATAATTAGAATTTTCATATTCTTAAAAAATTAGAGCTATCTCATTAATGGATTAAAATCCGTTAAAAGTAGCTCTTTTTTTGACTTTAACATGTATTCTTAATTATTTGTAAAACCCATTTTTTTCTTATAATTATCCTAATCATTCTCTAAACTTTTTCTACAGGTATCCAAATTTCACAATAATAATCCTCTGGATTTTCTTGAGGTGGAGTATACATTTCAATATTATAGTTTCCAGCAAGCTTATATTCTTTACAGTTTGGTAACCAGTCACTCCAAATCTTTGTATTAACATCTTGTAATGATTTTGGTAACGGCCCTCTGCATGGAAATATTGCCCATGTCCCAGCAGGAATTACTCTAGTAACATAACCATCAGGTATATCATTCCATGGCAAATAATTATCAGCAATTAAATAATCTATTTCCTTTCCGTCACTATCCATACAAACTCCGTACATTCCACAAACAATTTTACTATCTTCGCTTTGCATATGCTCCTGCCAAAAGTTTGTAATATCAACATAGCAAGTTTCAATATCAAATCTTCTTAGTTTACCCATAACAGTAAACTGCTCCTTTTCAACTATCCTATATTCAAGCATTGTACCGCCCTCCAATATTAATTTAATTCTTAATGGTGCAAAGGATCTTAAATTTACACCCTTTAATTTAGCTGCTGAAGGAGAAACTCCATGAAACTTGGTGAAAGCACGGGTAAAACTATCAGGAGAATCATAACCATACTTTATGGCAATATCAATTATCTTAATACTAGATTTTGATAATTCTTCTGCTGCTATACTTAATCGTCTACTTCTAATATACTCTCCTACTGTAAAACCGCATAATACATTAAAAATTCTTTGAAAATGAAATGCTGAAACGCATGCTTTTTTAGCAATTTCTTGAATATTCAGTTCTTCTGTAAGATTATCTTCAATATACTCAATTGCATTTTGAATCCCGTCTATCCAGCCATTCATACTATAATCTCCCTTCCAGCGTAATTTTATTATAACTTTAATATAAAAATTATACCCGACTTTTAATGCCATTTATTGCAAGCTTCAATATATTAAAAGTATCAATTGCTAAACTAATATTTTTTCATTTTTACCTCTATATAATTTATTAAAAATCAAAACTTAAAAATAATTTATTAATTATAACTAGAAATATTAAATATATCTTGATTATTTAGCTTTCTTTATAATTATAATATCATATTACTTATTATTTTCTATTTATTAAAATATCTAAATTTTTATCTTTTCTTTAAGTTATATTAAATAAAAGAAGCATATCAAAGTGATTTTGAAATTATAAATACAAAAAAGAGCTGTTGTGCTAATTACTTAACACAACAACTCTTTCTAAATAATTGATTATTTTAATTCTCTAAATCCTTCTTTAAATAAACCTATTAACACCTAAATAATTTATAACTTCTAAAAAGTGATAAAAATTGTTCATAAGTTATATTATTTAAATCACTTATTTGAGCATATTTCATGGCCTTTTTAAATTGATTCTTAGTAAATAGTTTTTGATACTCTTTGTTAACCCACTTCATAACAAAGTATTTATATATTTCTTTCTCTTTACATGACATTCTTATTGCTTTTCTTTTTAATAATATTAATGAACTATCTACTTTAGGTTTAGGATGAAAATAATGCCTAGGTACTTTTGCTAATATTGAAATATCAACTTCTGCCATTAAAAGTAGTGCTAAAGACCTCTTTGTATCTAATAATCTTTTAGCAAAACCATATTCAACTATCAAATAACTAGCTGTAGCAACACTTTTATAAACAATTTTTCTAACTATACTTGTACTTATATTGTAAGGTATATTACCAAATACTTTATATGATCTATTACAAGGAAATTTAAATTTCATTATATCCTTATTTATTATTTCATAATTTAAATGTTTTGAAAGCTTACTATCAGTTATTTCACATAATTTATTATCAATTTCTATTGCAGTCACATAATTGCATCTACTTGCTAATTCATAAGTAAAATGCCCCTTACCTGCACCTATCTCAAAAATTTGATCATCCTTTTTTAAATTTATATATTTTATTATTTTTTCAATATTATTTTTTGAAGTAATAAAATTTTGACTATCTTTTATATTTATTTTATTCATTATAACCACTCCTATTTGGGTTATAATGAATTTATTTTAATAATCCATTATAACCCTTTATTTTTGCATAGATTATAATGAACTATTCTTAAACGTATTGAGGCTTTCATTCTTATCCCTCCTAAATTTTGCTTTTAATCCTTGTTATTTTAACATATCAAATATAGAGTTTCAAATTCCCTCTAAAAAGTTCCATATATTTATAAAAAATTTATTTTGACTATTTTATACTGAAGAATTGTAATAAAAAATAAATTAAAAATACTGCCTACTTTTAAGCAAACAGTATTTTTAAATTTAAATTTCAAAGTCAATACAGGCTCTCTCTTCTCTAACATTTTTTATGAAACTTACTAATTTTAAATGTTCTGGATGAACTGAATATTTATTTAGTTCTTCTATATTATTAAAGTCAGCAATATAAATTAAATCGTAATTACTGCTATCTGCCTCTTCTGAATTTATTTTAACTTCATCTTTAAATATATAAGTTATTTCATTTTTTAATTCCATAAACATCTTCTTAGCTATATCTATATTTTCCTTCTTACTTCTTCCCTCTGCTTCTTCCTTAAATTTAAACATTACAATATGTCTTATCATAATATATCCCCTTCTTGTATATTATTCCCATAAAATCTCTTTGTTTTTAAAATAATCTTTACTAATTTAAATTATAACAAAATTGTAGTATACAGCCAAATTTATTTACAAGTTTTTATTTTATTATTTTAAATTTATATTTACTATTTCACATTTTGAACCAAGTCTCATTGGCATTCCCCATATTCCAGCGCCAGAACTTACAACTACTTGAGGACTATCTTCATCCTTTCTATAATAGCCATAATCAACAGCATACATTTTACTTGTAATTATATTGCCCGGCCAAATTTGCCCCTTGTGGGTATGGCCTGCCACAATTAAATCAATATCACCATTATATTCATTAATTCTCATTGGATTGTGTTCCATTACTATAACAGGCAATTTATTTTTATTATTAAAATTTAAATTCTTTAAAAGATTTCTTTTTAAGTTTCCTTGAACTCCTATAGGAGAAGCATCTAAGCGACCAAAAACTATAAATTTATTATCTATCTCTACAAATTCATCATTTAATAATCTTATATTACTCTTTTTAAGAAAGTCATTCATTTCATCAAAGGTTTTACCTGCATCATGGTTTCCAAGGCAAGCATAAACTCCATATTTTGATTTTATATTTTTTAAAAGTTCAATTGCCTTATCTGGATTATTAATTGTACTAAAATCAGTATCAAAAAAATCTCCTGCTATTAAAACTACATCACTATTCTGGGAGTTTATCTTTTCAACTATAGTTTTTAATCTTTTTTCAGAACCTACAGCTCCCAAATGAACATCACTAATAAAAGTAATTTTTATTTTTTCTTTTAATTCTTTATTTGTACTAATACTATAAAAGACTTCATTTGTTTCTTTAGCATTAAATATTGCAATAATACTTAATATTAGTGCTATTAATATTGAAATTATGCTTATAAATGGCCTAATTTCATTAATATAATTTAAGGATGTAATCCTAGTTAATATAGAAATTAAAACTAATATATCTCCTATTACTAAAAATAAAAACATATAAACAAATATTCCCATAAAATAAGAAGATATTATATTAATAGTCTTTTTTATTGTTTTATTAATATTCATAAAACTACATAAAAATCTACCCACTAGAATTATTGCAAGTATAATATATATTGCTAAAAATCCCTTAGAATATATAGGATTTTCTATAAAATTCACTGCTGGATAAATCCTTTTTACTATATAAAAATTTGCTAAAGCATAAATTGATATTACTAACAAAAGAGCAAAGACCATCATAAAGAAATCTACCCCCTATTTTGGCTTAATACTAAAGTATATTTATTCAAGTTTAAAACTTTATTAATGTTAAGCTCTATTATATTATTATAAACAAAACTTAAAGAGATTAAAATATAATGGATAAATCGAAATATAAATAAAAAAGATTAGCTAAATCAAATTATATTGATTGATATTTAGTTATAGTTTATAATTATAGAAAAATATGGAAAAGGTGATATTATGACATTACAACAGCTTAAATACATAATAAAAATTGTTGAATGCGGTTCAATTACAGAAGCTGCTAAACAACTTTTTATTACACAACCTAGTCTTTCAGCAGCTGTTAAAGATCTTGAAAAAGAACTCGGAATAGAAATTTTCTACCGCACTCCAAAAGGAATATCACTATCTATTGATGGTACAGAATTTCTTTCTTATGCTCGCCAAATTATAGAGCAAACAGAACTTATGGAACAACGTTATATAGGAAAAAAACCTTCAAAAAAACTATGTTCAATATCCACTCAACATTACGCTTTTGCTGTTAATGCTTTTGTAGAACTGATTTTAGCTTTAAATGTAGATGAGTATGATTTTACTCTACGAGAAACGAGAACTTATGAAATTATCGAAGATGTAAAAAATTTACGAAGTGAGATAGGAATTATATATTTAAGTAATTTTAACGAAAAAGTTCTCAACAAGATATTAAAAGAAAACCACTTAGTATTCAATCTTCTATTTGAAGCTAATCCTCACATTTTTGTCAGCTCAAAGCATCCTCTTGCCAATAAGAAAGCTATTAGTCTGGAAGATCTAGATAATTATCCATTTCTTGTATTCGAACAAGGTGTATATAATTCATTTTATTTTTCAGAAGAAATATTTAGCACTCTTCCTAGAAAGAAAACTATTTATGTCAGCGATCGTGCTACTCTTTTCAATTTATTAATTGGAGTAAATGGCTATACAATCTGTTCAGGTATTTTAAGCAGCGATCTAAACGGAGATAATATTATATCGATTCCCCTTATAACAGATGAGAAAATGCGTATTGGCTGGATTGCAAACGAAAAATCTCATCTTAGTTCATTAGCCATTGAATATATTTCAAAATTAAAAAAATGGATTTGCGAATATGGATATAACTTAAAATAAAAAACAATGCCTCCAAAGAGGCATTGTTTCATGCAACAAGTAAAGTATTTATGGCTTCATAGATTCTATGGGCAATGTAGGGATTATTCATTGTGTAAAGATGTATTCCATCTACTCCCTGTGCTATCAAATCAACTATCTGATCCACAGCATAAGCAATACCAGCATCTCTCATAGCTTCTGGATTATTTTCATATCTAGTCATGATAGTCAAAAATTTTTTAGGGAGATTAGCCCTGCAAAGGCTAATCAGTCTCTCAATCTGTTTCTTATTCACAACTGGCATAATGCCTGCTTCAATTGGAACGTTTATTCCAGCAATAGCAGCACGTTCCCTAAATGAATAAAAATAATTATTATCAAAGAACAACTGTGTTATCAATTGGTTTGCCCCTGCATCTACTTTACGTTTTAAATTACGAATATCTTCAATGATTGTTGAAGATTCAAAATGACCTTCCGGATAGCAAGCTGCTATTATATTGAAATCTCCATTTTCTTTTATAAAGGAAATTAAATCACTTGCATATTTAAAATCATTTTTTAGGATAAATCTAGTATTAACATCCCCCCTTAAAGCCAAAATATTTTCAATTCCAGCCTTTTTGAAATCATCTAACATTTTAAGAACTTCACCTTTTGTAAGATTAATACAAGGAAGATGTGCAACACTTTCAAGACCGTATTTATTTTTAATATCAGATGCTATTTTTAATGTATTACTACTACTTTCACTTCCTCCCGCACCATATGTGACACTAATAAAATCTGGGTTAATTCCTTTTAATTTTTCAATAGTATCATAAATTATATTAACAGAGTCTGTCCTTTTTGGAGGAAATATTTCAAAGGACAGAACTCTTTTCACTTTAAATAGTTCGCATGTTTTCATTCTGACAAACTCTTTCTGATTTCCTTTGCTGCAATAACTAAGTTTTCAAGACTAGAAATAGTCTCTTCATTTCCTCTTGTTTTAAGTCCACAATCAGGATTAACCCATAACTTATTCCCTGGTATTTCTTCAAGCATCTTAAAAAGTGCTTCCTTAATTTCCAAAACACTTGGAATCCTTGGCGAATGAATATCATAAACACCAGGACCGACTTCCGTTTTAAATCCACCTTCCCTTATTGTTTTAATAATGCTAAGATCAGAACGTGCTGCTTCAAAAGTAATTACATCAGCATCCATATTATCGATATCTTTAATAATGTCTGCAAATTCGCTATAGCACATATGAGTATGAATTTGTGTTTCAGCTTTTACACCACTATGAGTAAATCTGAAAGCAGGGATTGCCCAATCAAGATATTCACTATGCCAGTCACTTTTTCTAAGAGGCAATTTTTCTCTAAGTGCTGCTTCATCAATTTGAATAACCTTAATTCCATTTGCTTCAAGATCAAGGACTTCTCCTCTTATAGCAAGGGCAATTTGGAATACACAATCTTTCAAGGATATATCCTCACGTGGAAATGACCAATTTAAAATCGTTACTGGACCTGTTAACATTCCCTTTACATATTTTGATGTAAGAGATTGTGCATAAACAGAATAATCAATAGTTATTGGCTTAGAACGAGAAATATCACCCCATATTATTGGCGGCTTTACACATCTTGTACCATAAGACTGAACCCAGCCTTTCTCAGTAAATAAAAATCCATCAAGATTCTCTCCAAAATATTCAACCATATCATTACGCTCAAACTCTCCATGAACCAAGAGATCAAGACCTATCTTTTCTTGCAGCTCAATCCATTCTGCAATTTTTTTCTTGTTAAAGGTTACATATTCCTCGAAAGAAATTTTTCCTTTCTTATAATTAGATCTATTTGTTTTTACATCTGCTGTCTGTGGAAATGAACCGATTGTTGTTGTTGGAAGTAATGGTAAATTCAACTTTTCTTTCTGAATTTTTTCACGTTCTTCAAAGTTAGGCTGTCTAATAAAATCATTTTGAGAAAGTGCAGAAACAGCTGTATGAACATTTTCATTTTTATAACATCTCACCTGGTTGAATAGTTTTTTATTTTCCCTATATTCGTCAGTAAAAACTGAATCACTATTAGATAATATTCTTTTTAATTCCGATAGCTCCATTAGCTTTTCTTCTGCAAAAGCAAGATACTTTTTATACTCTTCAGAAAGACCATCTTCATTTTTAAGAGTATATGGAATGTGAAGAAGTGAACAAGATGTATTTAAAACAATATTCTTACAGTACTTTTTTAATTCTATAATCAAATTAACAGTATTAGTATAGTTATTTCTCCAAATATTCTTTCCATTAACTATACCTGCAAAAAGAGTTTTATTATCTGGAAAACCAAATTCTTTAATACACTCCAATGTCTTTTTTCCTTCAACAAAATCAAGACCAATCCCATCAAAAGGCATTGCAATAACTCTACCATAACAATCTCTTATATCACCAAAATAAGTCTGTAATAACACTTTAGTCTTCCTTTTTTCATTAAGGATAGAATCATATAGTCTAGTGAAAAGATGTATATCTTCTTCTGATAAGTCCATAACAAGGTAAGGTTCATCAAACTGAATCCACTGAGTCCCTAAATCATTAAATTTATTTAAAATATCTGAATACGAGCGAATAATATCATTTATATAGTATGCTATCGTTTTTTCACCTGTAAATCTTGCTAACTTTAAAAATGTAAAAGCCCCAATTATAGTAGGTTTAGTTTCAATTCCTAAGCTTTTAGCTTCTAAAAATTCCTTAAAAGGCTTATCTCCTATGAGAGTAATTTCAGTTCCATCTTCAATTTCAGGTACCATATAATGATAATTAGTATTAAACCATTTTTTCATAGCTAAAGCTTTTACATCGCCTTTTTCCCCTTGATATCCCCTTGCCATAGCAAAATACTCATCAAGACTATCTAGTTGAAGTTTCTTATAACGATTTGGAATCACATTAAGTAAAACAGCAGTATCTAGCATATTGTCATAAAAAGAAAAATCATTTGAAGATATAAAGTCAATTCTTTTTTCCTTTTGAACCTTCCAATGGGTTTCCCTTAAATTAATAGCAATAGCTTGAAGTTCTTCCTTGGTAAAAGCATCTTTAAAATATTTTTCTGTTGCAAATTTTAATTCTCTTAAAACTCCCACTCTTGGGTATCCTATAACAGATGTTTTCATATCACCCCTACCTTTCATATTTGTTTTTTATAATGCTACCATAAAAATCCTTCTATAGTGTAATATCCATTATTTATCATTATCCATAGTTTATAACTATAACTTTATATTAATCAGGCTCTAGACTTAAAGCTTTACAATGTAATCTAAGTAACTCAAAATAAATAATTAATAAAAAATAAACACTCAGTAATTAATAAAACTACTAAGTGTCATTTCTTTTATATTTAATTATTTAAATAAAATAGCATCTTTTCTAATTTTATTTGTCAAAAAGAATGTAGGAATAATACTAATTAACATAAATATTAAACTTGTAATAAAACCCATATGATAAGCAATAGTTAAATTAGCTATAGTCCCTTCCTTCATATTTAGAGAGTTACTAACAACTGTTGCCAAAATCGCCGAACCAGATGCAGCACCTATATTTTGAATAATTCTTGTAGCAACGCTGGCTGCTGGAACTTGAGTATTTTTAAGACCTACATAAGAATCGCTCATAATAGGCACAGTTATACCTCCAACTCCTATTCCACGTAAAAATAAAGTAAGCCATATAATCCAATAGGCTGTATCAGAATCAAAAAATGCAAATGGCAGAGTTCCCATAATAGTTATTATAATTGAAGGTAGAACAACAAATCTGGCTCCAATTTTATCAGTCATTTTACCAATGATAGGTCGTGTAACCAGCATTCCTATACCTTGAGGTATTAACCAAAGAGCTGATGTAATAACATTTAAAGCTCGTACATTTCTAAAGAACATTGGAAATAAAAGCATAGGTCCATTAGTAGCAAATCCAGCTAAAAATAAAGAAATAAAGGATGCACTAAAATTTTTAGATTTAAACAACTCTAATGGAATCAAAGCTAAATCCTTCTTTTTCCAACCATAAAATAAATATATTACTAAGGAAATACTAGCCAATGCAAAGGATAAAACAGCTATTGAATTAGCCCCTGAGGCCTTTATTTCAGTTACACCAAAGATAAACATTCCTGACATCATTACAAGTAGAAAAACACCAATCCAATCTAATTTAGCAGATTTATCTATTGCCTTAAAATTTGGTAATTTCCAATGCATCATCAATAAAGCAATTGCTCCAATAGGAAGATTCACAAAAAACAACCAATGCCAAGATGAATATTGCATAATTAATCCCCCAATAACCGGACCAATAATTGGAGCAAAAACAATAGGTATTCCAACAATAGACATTAAACGTCCAATATTATCATTTCCTGCAAGCTGTACAACCAAAGCTGTTAAGGTTGGAATCATTATTCCAGAAGCAAAACCTTGAAATATACGAAATGTAATTAAACTATTCATATCCCATGATAGACCACAAAGCAGTGAAGCTGCCAAAAATACTCCTAAAGCTCCCATAAATATTTTTTTACCATCATATTTACGAATCAACCATCCAGAAAATGGAACTGCAATTCCTAAAGCAAGGGTATATCCAGTTACAATCCACTGAGTACTAGAAAAAGATGCTGAAAATATTTTTGCCAAATCATTCACAGCTATGTTGACAATAGTAGTATCTAACATTGGTGGAAGTGCCCCAAATACCAAAATCCATGCTATACTCATAATTTCTTTGATTGATTTATCTTTTTTCATATCGCCATCTCCTTAAGATACATTTTGTACCCTAATAATATACTCCTTTTTAAAATAAAGTGCAATATGTATCTTATTTTTTATTAAAAAAATGTTATAATGTTTTTATAAGCATTTTGGAAATTTATATACTTACTCTTGCCAGGGAAAGGATGAAAAACATGCGAAAACGTGGAGATATACTAAGTGAAAGTATTTATAATGCCACTATAGAAATGATTAAAAAGGTCGGATATACTAATCTCACATTTCAACAAATCGCACAGGAAGCAAAAACAAGTCGTACTGTAATATACCGCCGCTGGAAAAATAAATTTGAATTAATTCATGAGATTATGACATATAAAACAGCAAAGGTATTAGGTGGCGAATTAATTGATAAAATTCAGGATACTGGAAGCCTTCGTGGAGATTTATTACATCTTCTTACACTCTATCAAAGGATTTATACGGAAGGCAGCTATGAAATCATGAACGCAGTCTTATATGAGATGGGGCAAGATAGCAAAAAAATGTCTGAAATTGAAGTTAACGCAACTAATAAAAACATTCTTGTTATGCGAAAATTACTTAGTTTAGCAAAAGCTAGGGGTGAAAAAATAAAAGAAGTAAGTGATACAACCTTAACCCTTCCTTTTGACTTAATCCGTGTAAGAAATTTAATTCATAAAGATGCCATTAAAGAAAATCATCTTGAACAATTAGTTGATGAAATACTACTTCCTGTTTTTCTTGAATAAATTTATTTAATGTAAATATAAAAATACCCTCGATAGCTTCTCATAAAGTCATATCGAGGGTAAAAGATTATATTCTACAAATCAATTTCAAGTAATATTGGGGTATGATCCTGTCTTTCACCTGAATCAATCATTTCAGATTTAGTTACCTTATCTGCAATACGATTGCTAACTAGCCAATAATCAATTCTCCAGCCAGAATTATTAATTTTACTGCTTTTAGCTCTCTGAGACCACCAAGTATAAACATCTTTTATATTTCCATGAATATATCTAAAAGTATCTGTAAAGCCTTTTGCTAATAAGTTTGTAAAACCTTCTCGCTCTTCATCAGTAAATCCAGGTGAATTACGATTACTATTAGGATGAGCTAAATCTATTTCCTTATGAGCTACATTAAAATCACCTGTTGCAATTACATACTTTTCCTTATCCAAGCTTTCTAAATACTCTGCATACTTTATATCCCAAATTTGACGTTCTCCTAAACGGTTCAAGCCATCTCCTGCATTAGGTGTATAAACTTGAGTTAAGAAGAAATCATCAAATTCTAATGTAATTATTCTTCCTTCATAGTCCATAGTACTTGGTGAACCTATTTTAGGATAACTAACAACTGGTTCTAAATTATCCTTATATAAAAACATTGTACCTGCATAACCCTTACGAGCTGGTTCAACTGAACTGTTCCAAACAATTTTATAATCTGGGAACATGTCCTTTAAAATTTCTAAATGCTTTTTACTAGGTCCACTAGATGGCAGTTTTGTTTCCTGTAAAGCAATCACATCTGGATTATGCTCTTTAATTGTATTTAATACTTCTTTAGATAACAAAGCTCTTGCTGAACTACTTGTCAGGGCTGCATTTAATGAGTCAATATTCCATGAGATAAACTTCATTACTTTTCCTCCTTTATGGATAGATTTATCTAATAACTAACTTATATAACTTCATAAACAAATATCTTTGAATTTTATCTAAGTTATTATAGTGTCTTATAAATCATTTTACCATAATGAATTAATCAAATAAATGATATTAATTATCTTTTGGCAAGTATATAATATAAAATCAATAATGCTGCCAGAAAAATTAAATTAAGTAAGGTAAACACTACAAGATAAACTACATTTCGCTTACCTTCTGTTTTAGCATAATATTTAAAAGAAATAAGACTTGCCATAGATGCTATTATTGTTCCAAGTCCCCCTAAGTTTGTACCTATAATTAAGCTTGATATATTATCTGTAAAGCCGGAAAGGAGGATAGCAGCAGGAACATTACTAATAACCTGACTTGCAAGAACTGATGTAATCAATTCATTTCCCTTTATAACACTATTAAACCAAAAACTTATTTCAGGAATACGTTTCATATTTCCGATAAATATAAATAAAAATATGAATGTAAATAATAAAGCATAATCAGCTTTTCCTATAATTCTACGATCTATTAGAAAAACTGCTAGTAAAATTACCGTTCCTGTTATATAAACTGAAATTATATGAGTTACACTTGTCAAAGCAAAAAGAAAAAGCAATATATAAACAATAATTTTTTTCTTTTGATTTAATATAAGATTATGATTTAACTGCAGCTTTACCTCAACAGCTTTTCTATCAATTAATACTAAACAAACTACTAATAGACCAATTAATGAAAGCAAAGTATAAGGCATCATTAACGAAAGAAATTTGTTCAAACTCATTCCGCTTAAAGAAAATAAATATAAATTTTGTGGATTACCTAATGGTGTAAGCATACTCCCTAAATTACTTGCAATAGTCTGCAACACAATAATAGAAATCATATATTTCTCTAACCCAGTCATAACAAGTATATCAATTGTAAAGGGAACAAAAGTAATAAGTGCTACATCATTTGTAATAAGCATGCTGAAAGCAAAACAAAGCAGAACTAATACTATTGATAAACTTCTCACATTCCTCATCTTTTTCAGCATCCAGCTACCTATCATGGAAAATATTCCTAGGCTTCTAAGCCCTGCCATTATAAGCATTAAGCTAAATAAAACAATTAATGTATGAAAATCAATGTAGCTAATATATTTATTGTCCAATGGTACAAATAACATGGATATAATAGCAAGTAAGAAAGATATGCTTAATACTGCTTCTTTTTTTATGTAGTTAAAAATTAATTTCATTAAATCCTTACTCCTCGTCATTAGTTAATCTCTTTAATAACTCCCATGTATAATAGGAATAGTTTCTTGCTATCAATGATTATACTTTAGTAAATACAAAAGGACAACTTGATATTTTCCCATAAATGTATATCAAAGGAATAGTCATAATAAGTTAAATCTAATCTAAAAACTCTTTACGTATACCAATATTACTTAAATAAATTGACCCTTTATTGCTCTTATCAAAAACAAATTTAATATTAGCCACATTTTCTGGATTAAATTCACTATTTACTTTTTTAAACTCTTCTAACTTAAATGCAAAATTCTGAAATATTGGCTCTTTTGTTGGCATCAAAGCTGTAAAAGGCCTTTTTATAATATCTCCTTTAATCATTGGCAATAAATTTGATACACTGCTTAATGGTAAACTTGCAATATTACCGCTATGATCCTCTACTTGAACTGATAAATCAAGAAGTTCATCTATGCTATCCAAATCCTTTTCTTCTCTATTAGCCATTGAAAATACGATATAATCACTTTCTTTTATATCAACCTCTGTGCCAGAAAGAAAAATTGAATAGCTTGGAATTTCATTAGTTTCTGTACAATCCCAGTCAAGCCTCACAGCACGAAAAATACTATCAGAGTATTTCATCTTGACCATTTCTTCATGCCATTCCTTCAAGGCTTGTCCAACCAATCTTCCTCCCTTTAACGTTGTTGTAGAAAAATCAATATCCTCATCAAAGTTTGCAACTATCATAGTATTTCCATCCAAGTAGTCACTTATATATATCGTATCTGGAAGCAAGTCCCTAGCATAACCAATATCCTGAAATATAGATCGATACTCCATTTTTTGTTTTAAAGTTGTTTCCAAAAATGAAGAAACAAGTACCTTGACAATTTGTAATTGATCCTCCTGCGGCAAAATTTTTGCTATATTATAAAGCCTATTACCCAAACCAGCTCCATCATATTTTCCCCATTTTGTGTTGAACTGTCCATGGTTAGCTCCATATACATAGATCGTTGATTTAAAATTAGGACTATTTTCTGTAAAGTCAATTCTAGCGTACTGATTAACACCATCAAATGAACTTACATCCATATCGTGGGAGCCTTGAATTGCTAAATAACTGATATCTTTTAAAGCTGTTAGTTCTCCGGCAGGTTTATATTGACTGTCAGTCCCTGCAATAGAAATAATAGACCTAATGCCAAAATTATAATCAAAGTTTATATTTCCATTTTCGGGATAGGAAGGCAATTGGTTATAAAGTGCAGCAATTGCCACTGCCTCACCACCACGCGAATGTCCAATCAATGAAATTCGCTGCATATCTACTTTATTATAAAATAGATGATCCTTTGAGTTGGTCCACTCCTTCCACATCTTTAAATGTTCTAAAATGAGCCAGCCACGAGCAGGATTTTCATTTTTTAATACTTTTAACATAAATAAGTCATCATATGGTGAAGTATTCAAGAAATTTTCATCAATCGATACAAAAATATAACCTTTACTAGCAAGCAAATTCCCTAAATAATCATATCCAAGATCAGAATAGTCTGTCGCCAAATGATTACCATGAACAGCAATTACTAATGGAAAGGAACCATCACCATCAGGATACCATACAGTTCCGTTAAGAGGCATTTGATCTGGCCCAAATCCAAATGTTTTTGTTCGAATTGATGACCAATTTTCTACAAAAGGCGAACCGTCTACTGACTTTGTAATCAATGAATCTTCAGCATTGAATTCTTTTCGATAATTGTTAGCGCTTCCATATGTTAATGTCTTTACTTGATACTCTCCCTGTTCAGATGGATTAGGTAATGGAAGAGAATACTGTTCTATTGCTTTTATTGACTTCAGTTTATATGACAATGGTACTTCATTATCACCATTATGAAATAACCAATAAGCACCGATAAGAATATAAGCTATTGATAAAAATGACAATAAAATTGTTATAATTCTTGATACCTTACCTGACTGACGATATTGGCCCTTCAATAGTCGCCAAATAAACATTCCTAGGATAGAAAAAGAAACCATAATAGATATCGTTATAATAAACATTAATTTCAAAGGACCGATAAAACATATAAATACTAGAAAAAAGCTTGCAAACATAATCCATATGTATATAAACGGAATTTTCTTTATCAATCGAATGAATAATGTGATAAAAGCAGATAATAGAATTATCGCAATCAAGAAAGCAGCACTGCCAATTACATAATCACCAATTCCACGCGTCCCTATCATATAATATGCTTGTACAATGTATAATAATAAAGACACAATACTTAATCCTATTACTGCTCCTTTCCATCCTGTGGAAAGATGTTTCCAATGCATATATAAATTTATTTTACTTAAAAATTTATTTTTGTGATTTTTTTGCACTACTTTTCCTCCTTATTTATAAACTTACAGCTAAATTTAATTGAAAAATAAAGGGAGAAGGATTAGTTGACTGATAACATGGGTTGAAATATGTCCAAGCATTGCATATCCTAATCCGTGCTTCCAATATAAATAACCAAAGCCAAGCCCTGGTAAAAAATTAAGCAATAAGGTACGAAGAACAGATACCAAGCTTAAGCCCAACATTTGTGCTGTTGCAGGAATATGACCAGCTGCAAATAGAAGTGCGGCAATAACAATTCCAGCAATATAAATTCCATTACTATTTATGGTTTTTATCATTTTGCTAGCAATCCATATAATAAATGTCATAAGACCAAGCCTTAAAAGTATTTCTTCAATTATGCCTCCATATAATATACTTCCAAGAAAATAAAGCCAGGAAAATTCAAATTTATCCCCAAGTCCCAATACTTCAGCAAAGATAAACTTCTCTGAAATAACAATGAAGCTAGCAGATACAATTCCAATAACAATTGCTGCAAAAATACTTTTTCTATTAAAAACAAAAGGCTTGTTCAAGTCTACTTTTGTAGAGGCCCAAAATCCTACTATTGCAGCAATACTCGCCATAACTGCTGTTTGCATCATCGCTGCGATAATAAGGACTTGCTTCGATCCAAGTTGTGCAACGATTTGCTTTTCCATTTCAGGCGTTAAAGAAGTTACTTGCTGTACTCCTAAAACCACACCAGCAATCAATCCTAAAATTATTACAACAATTATTTTTTTCATTACTAACAACTCCTAACATTCTAATTTCATAACTATTACCAATTATAAATTTTATAAATAACTTCATATCTTGTTAACTCATTGACTAATTTTATATTATTAATTACTTTTCTAATTTAACTTGAAACATACTTTGCAAGTTTTTAATTATCAATTTAAACTTTGGTTCTTCGTGCAATGGAGCAAATAGTGGTTCTTTCTGTAACATATTAAGTAAATCCTCTTTAATTGCTTGCTCATTTCTTGGAGCATAAGGTCCTGTCTGAATATTCTTTTCTATCCAACTGTCAACAGTATAAAAATAATTATCCCCGCTAAATTTAATAGGAAATGATAAATTTTTACTTGTATGATAAAAACATTCAAGCATACACAATGCATCTGCATAACGCTGTTGTTTCATATAACCTAATGAAACTTCATAAAAAAAGACAAGTTTTATAAGGCCGTTTAATTGTTCAATATTATATATTTCTATTACTTTTTCCAAACGATTAACCATTTCATCAAATAAATTTTGATTATCAGTAATATATTTTAATAATTCAATTTCACTTGATATCATACTAAATAAATGCTGAAAGCTTGTAACTTGCAATGTTTCTTTAACCTTATCATAATCTCTAAGCATTGCATAAGCTTCTGCTATCAATTTTTCTACTCCTAATTGAATAGGAACTTCAGAACCTACACTTTTTAAAAGTTCTTGGGGATTGTTCTTGATTAATAATACAGAGCCATAAATTATCTGTACTTCTTGAATTAGCTTATGATCATCACTCAAAGAAACTACACGCTCACACAATTTCTCAATTCGTCCCAAAACACTTTGAGGATCTTGCGAATAAAAATAATGATTCAAGTATAATTGAGCCATTCTTACCAATAATGGAAAACAAGAATAATATTCATTTATCACCTTTTCCACATCTGCCTGAACTGTTTCAAAGCTTTCTGTAAGAAATCTTTTTGAAAAATTACGATATAACTCCATTATTTTGCTTTTGGCTAGTTGTGGTTCATACCCTAGTAATTCATCAATAGTTGTATGAAACAAAGATGCCAATCGAGGTAATAAGGATACGTCTGGATAGCTTAATCCTTGTTCCCATTTAGACACTGCTGCACTCGACACCCCTATATATGCAGCTACATCTCCTTGGGTCATTCCATATTTTTTTCGTAAAAATGTAACATTATCAGAAAATTTAAATTCTTTCATAGAACCTCTCCTTTTAATAAAAGTATAAATTCATATAAAAAATCTATCAATGGAATGATAGTTGTTCATAACCTTTAAATTCAACTAATAGTTGAATTAATCAACCAAATCTAATTATATAAAAAAGACAGTAGATAGTTTGCTTTACACAAATCTATTTACTGTCCTCACTTCCTACTAAATTTTCTTTTGGTATTCTCATGCCTAATATTTGAATTATGTTATCTCTCATATTATTAATTAAAAAATAATATTCTAAATATCATTTAAAATTTAAATTATATATATTTATAATTTTACCTTTTATATTACATAATTGTAAATATTTTTATATTATATATTTTTACAATATTCGTTATATATTTATGTGATAATCTTATTGCAATTATAATTTAACTTATTCAACTATAGCCCAATCACCATATCATCAAACAAACTCACTAGAATTCAATACCTTCTTCTAGGTCTAAAGGAATTGTCACAGTGTACTAATATTCTTCATTTGATAATTTTTTAATCCCATATTATTACAAACATGTAAATCTCTACTTTACCTTGATCCTTAACCATAAAAAACGCTGATTTTGTTTATATCTAAACTTAAATCAGCGTTCTTAATATTTGTTTCTTTTATACCATTATTTTGAATCTACTAAAAACCTTATTACTGAGTTAAAACATCATTTTCTACTTTGCCTGATAATGAGCTTGAGTCTGTCAATGAAAATTCATGAGTTTTTACTTGTTTGTCAAATTCATCCAATGTCATTCCTAATTTATCAGCTAATTCTTCACGACTGTATGATTCTCCATCACCCTTTGTAGATACTGTTGGCTCTTTATCATCCCTTATCCATCTGTTCTCCATTGCAAAAACACTTCTACCGATCAAAGACATTGTGCAAATCGCTCCTAAAATTAATGTAGTAGTTTTTTTCTTACCTTTCATATTTTATACCTCCAAATTTTTATTTAAGGAAGATATTTTTCTTCCTTTGCTAATAACATACCTAAATATAATGTAATTAATATGAAGGTAATATGAAGTTTGAATGAAGCTTCAGCATTATTTCGTTTTACAAAACTCACAGCTAAACAAAACACCTTGTTCTAGATTTTTAACTGAGTAATTAATAGACAAAGCTTCAAATACCTTTTTAACAAGGTACAAGCCAAGGCCACTGCCCCCCTTATTTTTATTCCTGGATTTCTCCAATCGGAAAAATGGATCAAATATCTTTTCCATTTGCTCTTCAGGAATATAAGCACCAGTGTTTAAGACACTAAGATTAATCAAACCAGTATCTCCATTCTCTTCTAATTTAACAATAACTTTTTCTCCCAAATGAGAATATACAACACCATTATGAATAATATTATAAACTGCTTTTTCTATTAAATTCTTATCTATTCAATACAATTGATAGATTAGCACAAATAATAAAAAATAAGGATTTCTTAATATGAGTATTTCCGGCTGAGAAAACAAGAAAAACTCAATATCTGAAACCCTTTGTTTTTATAATTTTTTCACTCTTCTTTAATTTTGTACCTTTTTGCGAAATAACTCATCCAATAACATAATTTCTGTTTTTGCAGTAACAGCATGGTTTCCAAGTATAACATCAATTGTAAAATCATTACTTAACATCTTGCGATACATTGATATAATATCTTCCTCTGACATGTCCCCCATCGCTTTTGTTTCTTGCGGAATTACTGGGATTCCTGATTTCTCTACTAAACTAATATTTTCTTTCAATTCTACGGCTACCTTCCTAAGAGTACTTTCACTTCTTGCCGTCTCAACATCCATCATTCCTTCATCTGTATAGAAGTGCTTAATAACTATAGCAGTTGCTACATGGGAAATATGAAAGGCTTTAATATCTTCTTGTATTATATAATGCAAACCTGCTTCTTCAAGTATTTGAGCAAGTTCTCTCACTCTTTCACTAATTTGTCCATTTATTTCTCCAAAAATAGTTCCTTGGTGTTTCTCAGAACCAAATTGAGCATATAAAACACCATCCTTTATATCTCCACCTGCACCTGGAAATCCAGGAAGTAATCTGTCCCCAACGATCTCAAGCCATTTATCATAACCCATAGTATTAGTCAAGGTAATAATGTTTTTACTCTTATTATTCTTTATTGCAGTTAGAGCAGATTCAGCCTGATCATAGCGTACAGGAACAAAGATGAAATCATAGATATCATTATCTTCCAAAGTATCAATTACTTTTATAGATGCCTTCTTTATAGTTCCCTTGTCATTATATCGTAATCCATCCCTTTTAAGTCCTTCCAATCTCTTTCCTCTAGCAAGCATCGTAACATCCATACCAGCTTCTGCAAATCTTAGTGCGTACACACTTCCAACTACACCAGCACCAAATATCAAAAGTCTTTTTTGTTTTAAATTCAATATTATCCTTCCCTTCATTAAAAAATTAAGCATTCGTTGTTTAAGCAACACCTGTATGATATAATATTAGTACTCTATTTTTTTACTTTCAACCAACAAATTAGCTAAAGTGTTGTTTAGATAACATAATTTGATATTTGATGCTTTTGAAAGGAGGATACATAAAATGAAACAAGATGATCCAAGGGTTATTCGCACACGACAAATAATAAAAGATGCTTTTAGAGCCTTGCTAAAAACTAAAGGATTTGATGCAATTACCATAAAAGATATCGCAGAAAGAGCAACCATTAACCGTGCCACTTTTTATGCTCATTATGAAGATAAATATGCTTTATTGGATGAAATTATTGTGCAAACATTCGAAAATATGTTACCAGAGCAAATTATACAGGCTCAAGAGTTTACAGAAGATATATGCCGTCAATTTATTGAATTAACCTATAACTACATCGTAATGTTTTCTCGAACATGCAAACATACTACAAAGTCCATTACTCAACAGATTTATAGCAAAGTGAAGCATATTTTATATGAGACTATAAAATCTATATTAGAAAAAAAGAATACAGCAATTAATGCATCTATCAATGCCACCATGATAAGTGCTGCCATTTATAGTGCTGCATACTACTGGTATGAGTCAAAATTTGATGATAATATTAAACAACTCACAGATACTGTTGTTTCTTTCATAATTAATGGCTTGCAAGCTGACAACTAATTTAATCTAATTCAAGCACTTGTTTGACACCTTTCCTTTCAGCTAGTAGTTTCCACTAGCAAGACCACAGCAGACTCTTTTTTCAATTTATTCCTAATTATTAGTACATAAAAAAAAGAGCCGACTAAATGGACGGCTCTTAATAAGGTTAAGAGAAAAACAATCACATTCCAAATCCACTAGATATTGCTGCTCCTCCTTATTTTCTATAATTAACGATGTCCTGCAGCAACATTTTTGTGGGCGATTTGATTAAGACGTTGAAGATCCGAATCCGTAAGCTCAACCTTTAAAGCTGCAATATTCTCTTCTAAATATTTTCTTCTTTTCGTTCCTGGAATAGGTACGATATCATTGCCTTGCATCAAAATCCATTTCAACGCCAGTTGAGGGGCAGTACATCCCTTTTCAGCTGCCATTTCTTGAATCTGAGCAACAAATTGAAGGTTTTTCTGTAAATTCTGTCCTTTAAATCTTGGGAAATTTCGTCTTACATCACCGTAATCTAAATCCTCGTATCTCTTAATTGTCCCAGTTAGGAAACCACGCCCAAGGGGGCTGTAAGCAACAAATCCGATACCAAGTTCTCTAAGGGTGGGAAGAACTTCATCTTCAATATCTCTTGACCACAAGGAATATTCCGTTTGTACCGCTGTAATTGGATGAACTGCATGTGCTCTGCGTATCATATCTGCTGAAGCTTCTGAAAGACCAATATAACGTATTTTTCCTTCTTTAACTAAATCAGCCATTGCTCCTACTGTCTCCTCAATAGGAATAAAAGGATCAATTCGATGCAGATAATATAAATCAATATGGTCAACGCCTAATCTTCGTAAACTTGCTTCGGCAGCTGCCTTAACATATTTCGGACTTCCGTTATAACGCAAAAATCCTCCTAAGTTATCACGTATTACACCAAACTTGGTAGCCAAAACAACCTCATCACGGCGATCTTTAATCGCTTTTCCCAGCAATTTTTCATTTTCTCCATCACCGTATAAATCTGAGGTATCTAAGAAATCTACACCAAGATCCAATGCTCGATGAATCGTATGTATAGATTCCTTCTCATCTCGGTCACTGCCGTAAAAATCAGACATGGTCATACAGCCTAATCCCATAGCTGAGACTTTCAGCCCTCTTGACCCAAGGGCTCTTTTTTCCATAAAAATCTCTCCTTTGTTGTTTTTACTATAATTGCTCAGATTCTTCTTTAGAGCTTATATACTTTAGCTGCCTTTAATCGAATGTTCGTTCAAATAGCAATAAAATTCATTTTTTATTTAACATTTAATTGCATCCCAGCTCATTTGAATCATTTTATCAATATTAGCAGGTTTGAATTCATACTCCCCATTAATATACTCTTTGCCCATCTGAACAAATGGCAAACAAGCGTAAGTAACGAGAAGATTCGTTTCCAAATCCTTTAGCAGACCTTCCTTAATCCCCCTTTCAAATAAAGGATACATTGGCTTAAATACACCACCATTTTTATCTTTACATCTTTTTTGGATAAACGGAGAATCAATAAACTGTTCCATCAGCAGAAAATTTGCTTGATTATTCACAATATAGCTAGAATAATTAAGCAAAATCTTCTCAAAAGCAGTCTTGACTGGCATATCAGCCGTTACACCAATAAACATCTTCTCATGCATTTGTTCCTTAAGCTTAAAGTATAGCTTAATCAATAAATCTTCTTTACTTTCAAAATAAAAGTAAATAGTCGACGAGGAGATATTCGCCCTCTTTGCAATTTTGGACATAGATATTTCTGATAGTCCAATTTCATTGAGAAGCTCAATCGTCGTCTGATAAATAAGTTCTTTTTTATTGTTATATTTCTTTTCCATAATCACATTATATCGAACGTTCGATCGAAAGTCAACCTTCACAAATCTTTTAGTTATTATATCCTCCTTCTAATAATTAAGCCTTCTCTTACAAATTAAAGAAGGCTTAACTATTAGGAACAAGCTAAGTATAAAAATTTTTCATTAGTTCATTCAATCCTTCTTCTGATGTTAACATTTCAAGATTATTAAATATCTCCTCTTCACTCCAGTTCCACCATTGAAGTTTTAGTAAAAAATCTATCTTATCATCACTAAAGCGCTTTTTAATAAACTTAGCTGGATTTCCACCATATATTGTATATGGCTCAACATTTTTAACTACTGTTGAATTAGCAGCAATAATTGCACCATCACCAATCCTAACGCCTGGCATAATTGTTACATTTTGTCCTATCCAGACATCATTACCTATTACTGTATCTCCCTTAAAAGGCAATTGTTCTACAGCTGGGGTAACCTTCTCCCAACCACCTCCAAAGATATTAAAAGGATAGGTTGTAATTCCATCCATTCTGTGGTTTGCCCCATTCATAATAAACTTAACACCTTCTGCAATTGCACAAAACTTACCAATTATAAGCTTATCTCCTAAAAATTCATAGTGATGCTCTATATTTTCATAAAATCTTTCAGGGGACCTTTTATTATCACTATAATAAGTATAATCTCCAATTTCTACATTAGGTCTTTTCGGTAGATTACTTATATAGCAAACTGTTTTAATATTCTCATTTGGATAAAGCTTATTCTTATCTGGACCTTTCATAAAATATCTACTCCTTTTAATTTATCAATACTCTTTTCCAACTAGCTATATATTTACCATCCTTTCATAATAATATAATTAAACACAAAAAAACCTCTCCTAGTTATCAAGCTTCGGAAAGGTTTATGTATCACAATATATAGGGTTAGCAGAAAAACTATTCTAAAAATAAAATCAGCTTTTCCTCTACAAATATGATTTAAATTTGATACTATAATCCTATCCAAAACTTATAATAGTCTAGGGTCCGCAAAAAACATATCTAAAAATAAATAGATATGTTAGACTCTACCTATACTACTGTACCTAAAAAACTAATGGATAAGATTATCTGATCGTTTCTACTAATCACCTCATAACTCTAATTTTGCTTAGTCTTTATTATAAAACATCATATAAGACAATTCAATGTATAATTTATATATTACTCTCTGCTGGAACATAAATTCCGCCATGATAGCAATAATAAGCCTTCGCCTTTAACGACAATAATTTTTCCATAGATTTTTCAGCTTGTTTAATATCAAGGGTAAACTGTGGATTTGCAATAACAGGCTTATCATCTTCAACTACAATTGCATCGCCAGTTATGACAATATAATCCTTCTCCATAAGAAGGGAAATATGTCCAGGTGTATGACCTGGTGTTGCAAGAATCCTGCATCCTTCGCACCAATCCATGCACTCTTCATTATTCAGATAAACATCTACTTCTACCGGTTCAACCTTACGCAGCATTTCACAAAAGGCCTTACCAAAATCCTGTTGTTCAGGAAGTAATGTTTTCTGCATTTCTTCTGCTTGCACTAAGCGTAAAGGTTTTTCTTCAGCGGAAATGAATGCTGCTTCTACAGCAGAGGCATATATTTTAATAGCAGGATTTCTCCTTTTAATTGCAGCAGCTGCCCCCATATGGTCATGATCATGATGAGTTAGTACAAGTCCAGTTATTTGATCTATTGACACTCCATATCGCTTTAGTTGATTCTCAAGAATAGGAAGTGATCCAATAAACCCACAGTCAACAAGAATAATATTTTCTTTATCCAAAAGTAATGTTGGATAAACTGTATTTTCAATATTAGCAAAGGACATAGTCAATGGAAAGCTAATAATTTTGTATTCCATAATAATCTTATTACCTCCTTCTTTCTATTATAAAGCAAGTTCTAATTAGGCATTTATTAAATAGTATTATAATCAAAATAGTTATTTCAAAACTAATTAATTGATATACATCATTAAACTTTTCTCCAGCTTTACAAATTAGTTTATTTAACAAATCGCTTTATATATAAGATAAGATTCTTATAAACTTCTTTGTCTTTTTATTTCATATAGTACTATCGATGCTGCACAAGAAACATTCATAGATGATGCCACTCCATCCATTGGTATCCCCACCAATAAATCAGATATTTCTTTATAATTTCTACTAAGACCAAATGTTTCATTTCCCAAAAGTAATACTGTAGGCCTTTGGAAATCACACTTATTAATTATTTTATCACCATGGGCGCTTGTTCCAATAATTTGAAAGTTTGGATATTGACTTTTTAATGATTGAATCCACTCATACAACTCTTTATGAGAAGGTAAATTTAACACTGGAAGACTAAAAAATGTACCAACCGATGCAGCTATTGTCTCTGGGTCATATAAATCAACACCATGTCCGGTTATTATTAATCCATTAACGCCAAGTGCATCACACGATCGTATTAAGGTTCCCAAATTTCCCTTGTTTGATGGTCTATCCATTACAACAATTAATGGATTTTTAGTTAGTTTTATTCTGCTTAAATCATTAGCTTTCATTTTTACAATTGCTAATAATTCTGATGTATCTATTTTTCCGCTTAATTTATCCATTAAGTGATTAGGCAATTGATATTGTAAACTTTCCTTAACGTTGCTTAGTATACTCTTAGCCCAACCCGATAATTCTTTTTCTCCTGAATAAATAAAAGAGCTTATCTCCCATTTATTCTTAATGGCTTCGTTAATATTTCTTACACCTTCAACAAAAAATTCTTTATATTTATGTCGTTTGTTTCGGTTTCTTTTAATGACTTCAAAGCGTTGAAAATTATTATCTTCTTTACTTATCTTTACCACTCTATTTTTTATCATATTTTAATAACTCCTTTATTAATGCTAAATTACTCTGTTTTAATTATTTCCATAGTTTAGAACTATTATATCAAAATCAAAATTGGAATACCCGACATATTGTCTATGAGTTTTGCAGGGTAATAATATTAAATAGATACCAAGACAAACTTGGACATTTTTTGAACTCCCCTCTCTTTCATACAGCGTTATTAATGACACATATAATTTTTTACAGAATAAAGAATAAAGTTCGTGGCATTACATCAAATAAGAAACTTGATAAAAATTTCGATACATTAGCTATAGGAGATGATTAAGTAATACATCTATACTATCTCCTCAACCCTATCACTTTCAGGACAGTTGATATGTTATCACAAACAATAAAAAAGTAAGGGTTTTCTGACATTAATCTCTCGACCAAGCTCACGAGAGATTAATTCAATGTCAGGAAACCCCTTATTTATCAGTGTTTTAAATAATATTATTTATCCACCCTTGTCATCAAGACAACGCACTCCACATGCAACGAGCGGGGTGGATTGATGTCTTTTACATTGTCGGTAGTCGGGAACAAGTCAAAGGTACTTTTTGCACTATCGGTAGGCGGGAACATATCGACATATATAATTATAACGCCAACTACTAGATTTGTAATTGGCGTCAATAATTATTGTGATTTTAATTTTTCCTTTAGCTCTTTTATCTTTGTTTCTATTGTTGATATTACTTTTTTAAATTCCTCATCACTCTTACCTGTAGGATCATCCAACCCCCAATCTTCCCTGTGTTTACATGGAAGGTAAGGGCATTCCACATTACACCCCATTGTAATAACAATATCTACTGGAGGTATTTCATCAAGCAACTTTGAATGTTGAGTTTTCTCCATATCTATATCATAAAGCTCTTTCATTAGGCGCACAGCATCCTGGTTAATTTGAGGTTTTGTTTCTGTGCCAGCAGAGTAGCTTTCAAATATATCTCCTGCAAAGTGCTTACCAAGTGCCTCAGCTATTTGGCTTCGACATGAATTATGAACACATATAAATGCAACCTTTAGTTTATTACTCATTGGCCATACCTACTTTCTTGATTTTTCTGGAAACCAGTGTCTTGTATTATTCGCTATCTTTACTAATATCAACATAACAGGCACTTCTGTTAGAACTCCTACAATGGTAGCAAGTGCAGCTGGGCTTTGAGTTCCAAACAATGCAATCGCAACGGCAACTGCCAGTTCAAAAAAGTTAGAGGCGCCAATCATGCCAGCAGGCGCTGCTATCTCATGAGGAAGTTTTATAGCCTTGCTTGCTAGATATGCAATGAAAAAGATTAGGAAAGTCTGAATAATTAATGGTATAGCAATTAAAACAATATGCAGTGGATTATTCAGAATTACATCGCCCTGGAATGAAAAGATTATTATTAATGTTAGCAATAGACCTATGGTGGTGACATTCCCAAACTTCGGTATAAAGCTATTCTCAAAGTAATCGAGTCCTCGCCTTTTTGTGATGTAATTACGGGTAATTATGCCACCAGCTAGCGGGATAACAACAAACAATACTACAGATAAAATAAGAGTGTCCCAGGGTATGGTTACGCCGCCCACACCTAGAAGAAACGCAACTATAGGCGTGAAAGCTATGAGAATTATAAGATCATTTGTTGCCACTTGCACGACGGTATAAGCTGCGTTGCCTTTGGTCAAATAACTCCATACAAATACCATCGCTGTACACGGTGCTGCTCCAAGAAGTATTGCTCCCGCAAGATAGTCTTGTGCCAATTCTGCCGGAATTAGAGATTTAAAAATTACAAAGAAAAACAGCCATGCAATGCCGAACATAGTAAATGGCTTTATCAACCAGTTGGTTATCCATGTAACAAAAAGTCCCTTGGGATTTTTGCCTACATTTCTAATACTTTGAAAATCTACTTTTAGCATCATTGGATATATCATAAGCCAGATTAAAATCGCCATTGGTATTGATACATTTGCATATTCAAAACGTCCTAAAAACGCTGGGATTCCGGGTAAAAACTTTCCAATCAATACACCTGCAAACATACATAAAATAACCCATACAGTTAAGTACTTTTCAAAAAATCCAATTCCACTATTACGTTCCTTACTCATGTAAATCAATCCTCCTTTCTTTCTAAGCTATCGAAAAATGTAATTAAGTTTTGTGGGATTTCATATTTCTCATTTGTCAAGGGGATTGAACTATGGCCATTATAAACTTCTTTCAAAATTGCGTTAATAATCATGGATTTTGGTAGTTCCGTATATTCTATACCATCCTGCACCCAAACTCTGCAATCCACAGAGTCGCCACACAGATCCCCACATTCTTTGCAGGAAGATTCCTTAACCTCAAGAGCAATATCCCTGCCATTTACACGAATTGTTGGTGAACTCAAAAAATGGTATTCAATGGCTAACTCCCTTGAATTTATATTAATCTTGTTCATAACTATATCAAACCCTGCTGCTCTTAATACCGTTGATACTTCATTGACTGCATCATAGAGGTTAGTTTCAGTTCCTTGACACCTCTTACATACACTCAGATCAAGATAAAGAAATTCTATTATAATCTGCCTTTTTTCCTGTTCTTGTCCGCAGCAACCACTGCCACAAGAGCAACAGCCAGCATCACTTTTATTCATCGCTTTTACTACCTCCAGAAAAGTCCACTATATTTTCAATTGATGCATCCTGAAACCAGGGGATTGCAACAAAGTTATCAGAACTTATTTCCTTAACTTTTTCCAGCCATTGCTTTTCAGCATCAGCGCGAGCTATTAACATACTATTTTTAGTATTCGTCAATGAAAGGCACTGATTAACCACCCACCATTTATTATTAATTCCCGCTCTATTTAGGTCATCACCCAGTCTCTGAGCTTCAAATACCGGTGTTGCTTCAGGCAATGTAACAATAATAACCTCTGTTTGTTTCTCATCCCGAAGTCTTGGAAGTAATCTTTGAACAGATATTGGCGTTTCACCTTTTGTTCTCTGAACCTCTTTATGATAACTCTGTGTAGAATCAAGCAACAGAAGCGTGTGACCCGTTGGTGCAGTATCAATAATTACAACTTCGTTTTCAGCCTTGTCAACAATCTCAGCAAAAGCTCTAAATACTGCAATCTCCTGTGTGCATGGAGAGCGTAAATCCTCTTCAACATAAGCAACATCATCTTCGCTCATTGTTTCACGAGCCTTACTTAATACCTCATTTTGATATCGCAATAGTTCCTGCTTTTCATCTATTTTACTTAGTTTAATATTTTCAGTATCTTCAACCACATATTTGAGATGATCAGCTGGATCTGTAGATGTTAAATGTACCTTAACACCCTTTCTAGCAAGAGCCACAGCAATGGTTGCAGCAATAGTTGTTTTTCCAACACCGCCCTTACCCATTGTAAATATCACTTTTTTACCTGCCCTATAAATATCTTCAATCAGAACATCTAGGTGTCTTAAATTTAAGGATTTGCTATAAATATTATTTTTTGCGTAATCGTCACTGTATAAAAATGTTCTAATATTATCAATACCTACAACGTTATAAGAACGAAGTGGTATAGTGAAAATTTTAAACTTTTTTAAACCCTGTGGCATATTTTCCAAAGCCTTTTGCTGCTTATCTAACATTTTACTCGAAACATCGTCAGTTGCTTCACTCAGTATACCATTGATAACTAAAACTTGATTGTTTATCCCTAGGTCACTAAGCTCATGGCTTGAACGTTCAGCTTCAATCAAAGGAGTTTCCTCCGGTCTTGAGACCAGTATCAAAGTTGTTTTATCCTTATCCGCAAGGTTTTCAACCGCATTCTTATACATATCCTTTTTATCTTCAAGTCCAGCGAGCTGACCTAAACATGACGCCCCATGTGTACTTTCACTAATAAAATTACTCCAGGCTGATGGCAATTGCAACATACGAAGTGTGTGCCCTGTCGGAGCAGTATCAAAAATAATATAATCGTATTTATTCTCTGTGGATTTATCAGTGATGAAGTTCGAAAACTGGTCAAAAGCGGCAATTTCAACTGTACATGAACCTGAGAGTTGTTCCTCCATATTTACAATTACACTATCCGGCAACTTCCCCCTATATGGAGCAATAACCGATTCCCTATACTCTCTGGCAGCTTCCTCTGGGTTAAGATTCGCCACAACTAAACCCGGCACTCCATCAATCGGCACACCTTTGCCATCAAGCTCAGTATTAAAAACATCCTGTAAATTGGATGCAGGATCAGTGCTTATAAGGAGAACACTTTTTCCATTATCAGCTAAATTTACTGCCACAGCACAAGCGGTTGAGGTTTTACCTACACCACCCTTTCCTGTGAAAAACATATACTTAGTCAGATTTATCCCATCTAAACTAAATGGCTCATAATTATTCTTTAACATCTTAACAGCACCCCTTTGGTCCGCAGCAGCCGCTCTTCTTTTGAGCTTTTGTGCTTATTTCCACCCCTAACCATTCTGAAAACTCTTCGTTTGTTGGGTAGCTTTTAGTTTTTACAATTTCACCATCTAAAAGTGTTACAGGAAGAATATCTGCTCCTTCCTTTTGTAGAATTTCACTTATAACTTTATTGGAGATAAAATCCTGAGGTTCACTTGACAAACCATGCCTTTTTATAATAATCCCTTTTTCTTTAAGCGAATTAATAACAGTTGCTACTCTTAACAGCTCTGGGTCAATAGATGGGCCACAAACTCCTGTCGAGCAACACATTGCTGGGTCAAAAATCTCAATATTTTTCATTACTAAATCCTCCTTAACAACATTGATTATCAGATTTTTTATTTTTGCTCTTTTTACAAATACAATCTTCTTTATCGTTTGTTATGCATGTAAAGAAAGCTATAACCTCATCCGTTTTTTCCTTGTTTAATGTATATCTCATCCAAGCCCCATCACGTACTGCATTTACAAGGCCGCTTTCAGATAAAATCTTCATATGATAACTAAGAGTGGATTGAGAAATACTGAATTCTTCTAATATATCGCATGCGCACATTTCTCCACACGATAGCATATCAATAATCTTTAACCGTGTTTCATCTGACATAGCCTTAATTGCAGGAACATAATCTGCATATGAATGCTTCATAAAATTACCTCCTTTATATTTATATGTATCAATGATATCGAATGTTCTCGATATGACAATAATATCAAGCATATCGATAGTTGTCAATATGATTTTGTAATTGTAATAAGTTAATTACAAAAACCGCCGACCAAGATGCCACTGCACCTCAATCGGCGGTCAAATTCGTTTTATTTTTCTATATCAATTTCTATACCAGATTTAAATTCAATAGTTAGTTTATCATCATAGACCGTTATTTTCTCTATAAGTCTCCTTACTAGTTGCTCATCATACTCCTCAAGGAGGATGGATTGTTCATTAATGAATTTTTCCATATCTTCTAGCCTTTGCTTGGAGCCCTTTTTGCCAGCTTCTTCTGCTAAAGCCTTATGCCTTTCTTCTCTGAGCCTATAAATCTCATCGGCAATGTCGTTATAATCCTCTTTGGAATTGGCCAGTCTCAAAAGATCTTTTTGTAATTCCTCTAGCTTTTTATCTATCTCGGAAACAATATTATTGTCCGTTTCACTTATCACTGTTTCTATGTTTTCCTTTAAGATAGTTAAAAAGTCATCCTTTTGCCCTATTAGTTTATTAATTGCCTCCACCGTAGCAAGGCCTATCATATCCTCCAGCACGGTTCGGGAATGACAAGTTAACCCTGTATTCTCAAGTCTACTGATGCATCTCCAAACAATCGATTTTTTACCTCGGTTATTCCAATGAACTCTACGGTATATTTCGCCACACTGTTTGAAACCGCGAATTTTCACGCGTTACCCCACGCCCGTTTCCGGGGCGAAAAGTGGTAGAGATTTAGACCCCCCTACCCCAGAAACTGTAGAAAATCTCAAAAGTTAAGTAATTCTTTATTTTTCGTGAGATTTTTTGCATCTATATAAAACCGTTAATCGGCATAGTTTTCAAATTTGAGTATTAACCCTTTTTTAGAAAAGAGGTGAGTGTTTTAATTTATCTGTCAGTCAAGCGAATGATCTGACAATTAGCTGTTATTCTATCTAACAGAGTCTGACAAAGATGTTTGTCTTCCACTGCATCTAACCATGCAGATATTTCACGATTGGTAATAAAAATGATACTTCTTGTTTCATTAAGAAAAGTAACTGCTCGATAAAAAGCCTGCAGCTCTGACCTAGTTGGTTCTAGATAAAATACATCATCAATAATGATCAAGTCGCACTCCCGCATATAGGAGAAGGCTGCTCCTGCTTTTGGGTTTATATCTTTGTTCTCTACAATAGATACAAAAGTATCAATGGATGCATAATAAGTTTTATGTCCCTTGTCGATCGCTGTTTCTCCAAGATGAATAGCAAGACTAGTTTTGCCTGTCCCGCATTTACCAAGTAGAATAGTAAGCGTCAAATTTTTAGTACCTTTAATAACTTCAAAAATAGCATTAAAATATCCTAAGTAAGGCAATTTATTAAGCTTTACAAGGATTAATTTATTTCCTATCTTTAATTTTCATGTTTTCAGGGATCTTATTAGACCAAGGCATAAGATTATCTAAGCTTTCGCTATCGGATACATCTATCTTTGATAGATTATCAAATAAATAAACCAAATACCTTTCTACAACTAATTTATTAGCCTTGGCAGTTTCAACAATGCTATAAATATTGCCACTTGCAGTTGCACCTTTAGCAGTGTTTGCAAAAAGGAAATTTTTACGACCTATAACGAAAGGTTTAATAGCTCTTTCCACTGCATTATTATCTATTTCTAAAGAACCATCTAGTAGTACATTTTTTAATCCTGGTAAATGTTTTTTAGCATAATCAAGTGCTTTACCAAGCGGACTTCTTGGAAGAGCATCTTTTATTTCTCTTTCAACATAATCAATAAAGTTATCTATAATTGGAGCTAATTTTTCAGCTCTTATTTTAAATCTAATATCATAATAATCGTCCTTACTTGAAAAGGATTCTCTAAGCTCTTTTTCAAGTTTGTAAATTTGCTCACAATAATTAAACCCTATTATTGCTCTAGAATTTTTTAGGGCTTCTTCATCTAAGTCTACAATTATATTATGGAAGTATCTTCTTATGTGAGCTAAGCAATACACCCTTGTAGCCTTTGTAACGGAGTTATAACCACTATAACCATCCGTTTGGAGAAAGCCTTTGAAATCTCCTAGGAAATTCTTAGGACAAGAGCTGGATCTGGTACTTTGATAATCATATAAAATTACCGGCTTTGAATTAGTATCGCTCATATATAACCACATATATTTTTGAGATTTAGAATCTTTTCCATTGTCATTAATTACTCTTAGAGTAGTTTCATCGGCATGAATATAATTTCTGCTTAGTAATTCTTTTTTCATGTGGTTATATATTGGTTTTAAAGCTTCCGCTGCTGACATAGTCCAGTTACATAGAGTTTGTCTTGAAAGAGTAGCACCCATCATATCAAAATAGCTTTCTTGTCTATAAAGAGGCATAGCATGTTGATATTTAAGTATAAGAGTATGAGCAATTAACTCATTAGAAGCCATACTATTATAAAAAATAGTTTGTGGAGCTTCTGCTGAAATTATATTACTTTCACTGGTTTCTTTTTCGCAGGATTTACAAGCGTAGCTGTAAATCACGTGTTCTTCAACTATAAGTTTAGCTGGAATATATTTAATTATCTCTTTTTTTGATTTTACACCTATTTCAACTAATTGCTCTCCGCATTCTTTACAGTTAAGGTCAGCACCTTCTAATTTATGTTCAATAACAACTCTTTCTAAGTTTGCTAGATTATCTTTCTTTCCTGTATATGTATTTTTCTTAGCTCTTTTATATGTAATTTCCTCTAAAGCAGGTTCTTCCACCTTTGAATCACTATATTTTTCGGCCTCGTTAAAAAAAGATAGTTGATTAGCATCTGCCTTTTCACTAGATACTCCAAATATCTTTCTATTTTTATTTGTTATAACAGCTTTTAAGAAATTTAATTCGTTTTTAAGCTTTCTTATTTCCTCATCTTTTGAGTTTAATTCTTTTTCCATTTTTTCAATTAATAATTTTGTATTTTCATCAAGTTCATTAGTTAAAATTTCGTGATTCATGATTACCTCTTTAGATTTATTTTATATATTTATTATATCACAAAAACCGTTGAAAATAAAGGTTTTTCAACGGTTTTGGAGTGATAAACTTTTAAAAATAATTACTTTGTTTTATAGGTTTAAACTTAGATTTTGTTCTTACTTCGTAGCCCTTTAGAAGCCACCGTAATTCTTCTATATTTACTTTCAATGCTTCTTCTGTGGTAGCAGGCCATTTGAAGCGATTCGCTTCTAAACGGTGATAATATAGCCAAAAACCTTCGTCAAAGTGAAGAATTTTTAATTTGTCCATTTGTCTATTACAAAAAACAAATAACGCTTTTTCAAAAGGATTTAGCTTGAATTGATTTTGAACTATCATAACTAACCCATCAATACTTTTCCTTAAATCCGTGTAGCCGCAGGCAAGATAAACTGTTTCTACTTTATCTATATTTAACATTTTGCAGCTAACTCCTTTACTATTGATGATATTAGAATAGCTTCACTAACAGGTATAGTTATTATAGCATTACCTATTGTAATTTTTACTTCATTCAAAGCAAATGTATTTTCTTTGATAGTCTTTTCTTTACTATCTAAAGAGATAGCATGAAAAACAGGTGTGTTATTCTCAACTTCTGATTTCTCTAATCTTTTTTTTATGATAATAAAATTGACTTTTAGTAAGTTTATTTTCTATACAAAAATCTTTAACAGTTATTGTCCCCTTACATGCATCAAATTTATTAATATATTCTTCCCAGGTTGCATTATCTAATTTTCTAGACATAATTATATCCTCCCATTAATAATCTTTTTCTTAATTTTATCAATTGGGAGGATATGCTATCTAGGTACTTAATTTTTTACGCTTACTATTTATCAATGTTTTGAATACCCCTATTTCTCTATCCTTGACATCAATACTACGCACTCAACATGGCTAGTGTGTGGAAACATATCTACAGGCTGAACTTCCTTAACTTCATAGCCCTTTTCTGTTAATATTTTTAAATCTCTAGCTAAAGTACTTGGATCACAGGAAACATAAACTATTCTTTCTGGTTTTGCTTCACCAATTGCATCTAATAATTTTATATCACAGCCCTTTCTCGGTGGATCTACTACTATTACTTCTGGTTTTATTCCCTCATTTATTAAGTTTGGAATTACTTCTTCAGATTTACCAACAAAGAACTCTGCATTATCCACAGAATTACTGTTAGCATTTTTTCTTGCATTGTGAATAGCTTCTTCTATTATTTCTACGCCATAAACTTTTTTTGCTTTTTGAGATAAAAATAATGTTATTGTACCTGTTCCACAGTAGGCATCAAATACTGTTTCTTCTCCAGTTAATCCTGCGTATTCTAAAGCCTTTCTATATAAAACTTCTGTTTGTTTAGGATTAACTTGAAAAAAGGATAATAGTGATATATTAAATTTAAATTCTCCAATGTAATCAGTTATTGTATCTTCTCCATATAAGCTAATACACTTTTGTCCTAATATTACATTAGTTTCTGCCTTGTTTATATTTAAAACTATACTCTTTAAGCCATCTATGTTTTCTTTTAAATTTTCTATTAACTCAGTAATATATGGAACTTTTTCATCTGTAGAAACTAAAACTACCATGACTTCATTCGTTTTAAACCCTCTACGAATCATAATATGTCTTATAAGTCCCTTTTTATTAAATATTCCATCTATGCTGGCAGGAGCTAGATTATATTTTTCCATCCATTCTCTAACTATCTTTGTAACTATATCTGCAACTTTATCTTGTATTAGACAGATATCTAAATCTATTATATTATGACTTCTAGGAGCATAAAAACCTATTGATAGTTTCCCTTTTACAATACCTACTGGAAGCTGAACTTTATTTCTATATCTTTCAGGACGAGCCATTCCAAGAGGGAACTTAACTAAGTTTTCATCTAAGCCTCCAATTTTAGATATACAATCTTTAACTCTTTCATGCTTATATTCCAATTGCTTATTATAATTCATATGTTGAACAGAACATCCGCCACATCTCTTATAATATTGGCATTTTGGCTCCACTCTATCTTCTGACACTTCTATAACTTCAATTAATTTTCCATAAGCAAAATTCTTTTTAACCTTTACTATCAATGCTCTTACTTTTTCTCCCTCGATAGCACCTTCTATAAATATTGGATATCCGTTTATTTTAGCTATACCTTCTCCTTCATATCCCGTTCCAACTATATCTAATATGTATTCTTTATTTTTTTCGACCAAGCTTATCACCTCAAACAGTTTTATATATAATATTATCATTTATAATAATAAAATACAAAAAAAAATGGCACCATGCGATGCCGTATTCAGAATTAGTTGCCATTTAATTCCTATTTTTTATTATAACTATTTTCTAAGATATTATACATTATACTTTAATTTATATAAATATAAATATTAATTTTTTGTAAACTTTCTTATTTTTTATATATTTTATATATATTTTTAACTATATTTATACTATATTTATACCAATATCTTTTTCATTTGAAAATCATTTTCATTAACTTCTTTTCTCGTTATATTACGCCTGAAATTTCTTCCATTTTTTAGAGTTAAATGAATTCCCTCTTTATTGTTTTAGCTCCTTATATTTGTTATAATTTTTTTATGTAATAGGAGGTATAATTGCAATGAAGAAAACTGAACATAGACCTACTGAAAGAGTTCTTGATATATTAGAATTATTATCTTCACATCCTGAGGGGCTAACCCTTACTGAAATTTCTGATAAGATTAAATCTCCTATAAGTACTATTTATCCTATAGTTCATACAATGTCTGAAAGAAAATTCTTATATTCAGATAAAAACACTTCAAGATATAGCATAGGTATATCCTCCTATGGTGTTGGTATTTCTTATGCTAATAACACAAATGTATTTAAGTTTATAAAGATGCAAATGCAGTACATTGTAAATCAAGCTAAGGAAATATGTCAATTAGGAGTTTTAGATAAAAATGAAGTTTTTTATATTGCAAAAGTAGAATCAGATGAACCTATTAGGCTTGTTTCTTCTATAGGAAAAAAATTTCCCGCATATTGTACAGCAATGGGTAAATCTTTATTATGTAATAAGGATTTAGCTGCATTAAAAGTGCTATATCCTGAAGGGCTAAAAGCATATACAGAAAATACAGTAACAAGTTTTGATGAATTATATAAACAAACTTCAAAAATAAAAGTTGATGGATTTGCCTCAGAATTTGGTGAACTTAACGATTATCAACATTGTGTAGCTGTTCCTTTATTTAATGACGAAAAGGTTATCGCAGCACTTAGTGTAAGCATTCCTGCTTTTAGAGCTAACTCTGAAAAAATTGAATTAACAAAAAAATTACTGTTAGAGGTACGTTCAGAAATAGAAAAATACTTTGCTGAGAATCATGTAAATACGGACATGTTGCTTTATGGTGATTATTAAAAAATAAACCTGGCTATAATGCATAGTCAGGTTTATTTTTTAATAATCATATTGTTTTTTATAACTTCTAATTTTCTACAAATATCTACCAAGTAACAAGAATATTTAAATATTAATTTTAAATTAAATTCAAAAAAATATTGTTATTTTTTTCACACCGATATATAATAGAAATGTGCAAGAAAAAAGTACATTATATAACATATTTTAGGGGGAATTTTAGATGAAAACAAAAAAACTTTTAGTTGCATTATCATTAGCACTAGCAACAACTGCATTTGTAGCTTGCGGACAAGCTGATAATAAAAATCAAGCTGAAGATACAACAAAAACAGAAGAAAAAGAAACAAACGATGTAGTAACTACTGCTTCAATAGTAAATGATAATGAAGCTTTTGAAAAAGCTATAAGCAAAGATGGAACTTGGATAATAGCAACATTAGGAGATTTAACTTTTGATAAAGAACTAGTTGTAGATGGCGATTTCAAAAATGGTAAAAAAGATGAAAAAACTGGAGAAGAAACTTTCCAACGTAAGATAGCTCTTTATACTCAAGATGAAAACAAGAAGGTAACTGCTAAGTTTACTTTAACAGCTCCAAAATTAACATTTAATAGTGTAAACGGAAGTCTTCAACATGGAACTTTCAAGGGAGATCTTTACATTGCAGGTAAAAACTTCTCTTTAGTAAATCAAACAATTGAAGGAAATGTTTACTTCTTAAATCAAGAAGCTATGGATACATTCAAAATCGCTGATAAAGATGGAGATACTCCTTCAAAAATAACTGGAGTTCAAGAATTAAAAGCTGAATAATTATAACACAGCGTTACAATACAGCAGATAGATTTAATCTATCTGCTGTTCTTTTTGACTTATATAAAATATATCAAGTATTCTCAATTTAATTATGTTAAAATATTATATGATTACTTGTTTTATGCAGAAGAAAGAAAGTGGTGACTTTTTATGCAATATAAATTTGAAATATCTAAAAAAGATTTTAGCGACTTTTCAAGCGGACGTGTTTTATATAATGGCCTAAATACAACAGCTTTTCCTGTTCGCTTAACAAGCGAGATTATTCAACGAGCCTTCCATATTCTTAAAGCTAAAGGAGCAAATGGACCATATAAAATATATGATCCTTGCTGTGGGGGAGGATTTATACTTACAACTATCGGCTTTTTATATAATAATTTAATTTCTGAAATAATAGCTACTGATTATGATATTAAGGTATTGGAAATTGCCAAAAAAAATCTTTCATTACTTTCAAAAGAAGGGCTAAATAAAAGAAGTAAAGAAATTCAAGGATATATTGAAGCCTTTGGAAAGGATTCTCACTTGCAAGCATTAGAAAGTATAGCTAATTTAGAAAGCTTAATAAAAAAAGAGGATATTAAAATTAAATGTATGCAAAGAGATATTACTGATATGAAAGCTTTTCCTATTGAAAAAGTTAATATTATTATTACTGATATTCCTTATGGAAATATCGTTGATTGGAATACTAATAGTGAAAATCCTATTCAGAAGCTATTTGAAAATAGCTATAAAGCTCTTGATAAAAATCACTCTCTCATGGTAGTAATAGCTGATAAGAAAACAAAGCTTGAACATAAATTATTTAAGCGAATAGAATATTTTAAACTTGGTAAAAGACAAATTGCTTTTTTCGAACCAATTTATAATTGTGATTAACAAATATTATATTAAATAAAAAAATAGAGCTTTGATAATTAATAATATCAAGCTCTATTTTTATTTGATAACTAAACTACTTCTATTCCTACTACTTTATAGCCGTAATCATCAATTATAGCTTTTATGTCTTCATCAGAAACATTACTATTTGTTAAATCAACAGTAGCTGACTTTGTATCTAAACTTACATCTAAAACTTCTGCCTTTATTTCTTCTAAAGCTTCTCTAACATGTGCAACACAATGTCCACAGCTCATTCCTTCAATTAATATCTTCTTTTTCATAATAAATTCCTCCTAATTAACATTTTTATATTTTTTACATGTTTTTTAATTAATAGCATTTAAAAAGTATTTCGCAATCTTTTACTTAAGCTTTCGGCTTAAATCTCTTTAATCTTAATGCATTAGTTACTACTGATACTGAGCTTAAACTCATAGCTGCTCCTGCTATCATAGGATTTAATAGTGGTCCTCCAAATATATGAAGTAATCCCATTGCAACTGGTATTCCAATAGTATTATATCCAAAAGCCCAGAATAAATTTTGTTTTATATTTCTTATAGTACTTTTACTTAACTCTACAGCTGTTGGCACATCCATTAAATCACTTCTCATAAGAACTATATCTGCGGATTCCATAGCAACGTCTGTTCCAGAACCTATTGCTATCCCTATATCTGCTTGGGCTAATGCCGGAGCATCATTAATACCATCACCAACCATAGCAACCTTCTCGCCTTCAACTTGTAGTTTTTTAACCTCATTAGCCTTATCTTCTGGTAAAACTTCTGCAAGAATTCTATCTATTCCAACCTGCTTAGCTATTGCTTCTGCTGTTTTCTTATTATCTCCAGTAATCATTGCAACTTCAATTCCCATAGCATGAAGTCTTTCTATTGCCCTTTTACTATTTTCCTTAACTGTATCAGCTACGGCAATAATTCCTGCTATTTTATTATCTATAGATATATACATTGGTGTCTTACCTTCTTCAGCTAATCTATTAGAAACTTCTTCTAAATTTTCTAAGGAAATTTTATTTTCATTCATTAATTTTCTATTTCCTATAAATATAGACTTTTCATCTATATTAACTTCTATACCAAGACCAGGAATTGCTTTAAAGAAGTTAACCTTCCTAAACTCTAGTCCTTTTTCCTCTGCAGCCTTTACAATAGCTTCTGCCAAAGGATGTTCTGAACCCTTTTCTGCTGAGGCTGCTAATTGTAATAAGTCATTTTCATGTAAGCCATTAGAAACAATTATATCTGTTACTTTTGGTTTTCCTTCTGTAATAGTGCCTGTTTTATCGAATACAATAGTTTGAATTTTATGAGCAGTCTCTAATGCCTCTCCACTCTTTATTAACACTCCATATTCTGCCCCCTTACCTGTACCAACCATAATCGCTGTTGGAGTAGCAAGGCCTAAAGCACATGGACAAGCTATTACTAAGACTGCTATAAATATTGTTAAAGAAAATACTCCTGATTCCTTGCCTATAAAATACCATCCTAATCCAGAAATAACTGCTAATACAATTACTATTGGAACAAAATATCCTGAAATAATATCGGCTAATTTTGCAATTGGTGCTTTTGAACCTTGAGCCTCTTCTACTAATTTAATTATTTGGGAAAGGGCTGTATCTTTTCCTACCTTAGTAGCTCTGTATTTAATAGTACCATTTTTATTTATACTTGCACCTATTATTTTATCTCCAACGTTCTTTTCTACAGGAATACTTTCTCCTGTTAACATTGATTCATCTACAGAAGTAATTCCCTCAACAACTTCTCCATCAACTGGCATCTTTTCACCAGGTTTAACTACTATTATATCTCCTACTTCTACTTCATCAATAGAAATTTCTTCTTCCTTTCCATTCCTTATAACTAAAGCTGTCTTAGGAGCAAGGCCCATTAATTTCTTAATAGCTTCAGAACTTTTTCCTTTAGAAACTGCCTCTAAATATTTACCTAGAGTTATTAAAGTAATAATAGTTGCTGCTGATTCAAAGTATAAATCCATTGCATATTCATGATGTCCTGTGAAAATCTTATAAGTTGCAAATATTCCATAAAGCACTGCAGCTGATGTTCCTATTGCAATAAGAGAATCCATATTAGGACTTCCTTTAAATAAGGTTTTAAATCCAATCTTATAATATTTATTTCCTGCAATTACTACTGGTATAGTTAAAATTAACTGAACAAATGCAAAGGCTTCAGGATTCATATGGGGATCTAAGAACATTGGAAGAGGTGCCCCTAACATATGTCCCATTGATATATAAAGTAATGGAACTGTAAATATAGCAGCTGCTATAAACTTTTTCCATAAAACACTAATTTCTTTTTCTTTTTTCTCCTTATCTGTATCTACTGAAACAACTTCTTCAACCGCCTTATATCCTGCTTTTTCGATGGCCTTTTTTATTTCTGAAAGTCTTAACTTATCTGCTTCATAACTTATTGTTAATTTTTCTGTTGCTAAATTCACATTTGATTCCACTACACCATCTAGTTTCCTTGTTACTCTTTCTACTGCTTTTGCACAAGCTGCACAAGTCATTCCTTCTATCTTAATTGTCTTGCTAACAGTATTATCAATAGCTTTATATCCTGCTTTCTCAATAGCATTCTTAATATCTTGAAGCTTAAGCTTTTCCTCATCAAAATCTATATTTAACTTTTCTGTAGCAAGATTAACATTTGATTCTATTACTCCATCTAGCTTTCTTGTTACTCTCTCTACTGCTTTTGCACAAGCTGCACAGGTCATTCCTTCTATCTTTAATGACTTTTTTGCCATTTACATACCTCCTTAGATAATGCCTATTTCCCAATTACCTTTGATAAAAGATTCATAATTTCCTCTATCTTTTCTGGTCCTTTATTATTTTCAACGGCTTCTATAACACAATGATTCATATGCTGTTTTAAAATAAGCAGATTTGCCTTCTTTAAAAGAGATTGGGCAGCAATAATTTGATTAGATACATCTACACAATATCTTTCATCCTCAATCATCTTAATAGCTGCTTCTACTTGCCCCTTAGCTATTTTTAATGTTTTTAAAGCCTGTTTTTTCTCATTATTCATAGCATTACTCCTTTCACCCTATCCCCCCGGTAGGGGTATATTTATATAGTATTCTTATCTTTATATTTTGTCAATGCCCTTTAAATTATTTTTTGTATTTAAAATGCATATTAATAAAATATACCCTATAGATTAGATATATAAAGATCTATTCTATAGGGTATAGGTTTATATATAAATTATGAATGGGGTTCTATTTATTATTTGTCCATTTTTCAAATTCCTCATCAGTAGCTAATACATAATGAGAACCACTTACATGCTTATTTAAGCCTTTTGAATAGTCTATTCCACTTGTTTCGTAATCATAAGTTTCAGATATTCTTGTTTTTTCAACTGCTGGATTAGGATGAGGAATAGCAGATAACAATGATTTAGTATATGGATGAATAGGATTTGAGAAAATTTCCTCAGTAGTTCCTGTTTCAAGTAAATATCCTAAATGTAATACTCCTATTCTATTTGAAATATATTTAACCATTGACAAATCGTGTGCAATAAATAAAAATGCAGTGTTAGTCTCTTTTTGAATATCCTTCATTAAGTTTACAACTTGAGCTTGAATAGATACATCTAAGGCACTTATTGCTTCATCCGCTATAATTAGTTTAGGATTCATTACAAGAGCTCTTGCTATTCCTATACGTTGTCTTTGACCACCTGAAAATTGATGTGGAAATCTATTTGCATGTTCTTTTGATAGACCAACCTTCTCTAGTATTTTATATACTTTTTCTTCACGTTCTTCCTTACTATTATATAAGCGGTGAATATCTAATCCTTGTGCAACAATGTCTAATACTTTTCTACGAGGATTTAAACATGCCATAGGATCTTGAAAAATCATTTGCATATTAGTTCTTAAATGTTTATCTTGTTCCTTAGTTAACTTACCAGATATATCTATCCCATCAAATTTTATTTCTCCATCAGTAGGATCATATAGACGAATAATTGAACGTCCTATTGTAGACTTCCCACTTCCTGATTCACCAACTAAACCATAAGTCTCTCCTGGATAAATTTCGAAGGAAACACCATTTACAGCCTTCACTGTAAACTTTCTGCTTACCTTAAAATGTTGCTTTAAATTTTTCACTTCTAATAAAGGTTGCTTATTATGCATTTAAATACGCCTCCTTCTTCATTCTCTCTATTCTATCACGTAGCTCCTTAGGCATTTCAACTTTTGGCGCCTTTTCATGTAATAGCCATGTTGCAGCATAATGAGTATCTGTAATTTTGAACATAGGAGGCTCTAATCTGAAATCAATATTTAAGGCATATTTATTTCTTGAAGCAAAAGCATCTCCTTCTACCTTGTTTAGTAGATTTGCTGGGGTTCCTGGTATTGTATAAAGTCTATCATCATTAGTATTAATATCAGGCATTGCAGATAATAAGCCCCAAGTATATGGGTGTCTAGGATCATAGAATATCTCATCTACTTTTCCCTTTTCAATTATCTTTCCTGCATACATTACTGCTACATAATCTGCAACCTTTGCTACAACCCCAAGATCATGAGTAATATATATAACTGAAATATTTAATTTCTTTTGAATATCTTTTATTAGCTCTAGAATCTTTGCTTGTATAGTTACATCCAAAGCAGTTGTTGGCTCATCACAAATTAATAAGTCAGGATTACAAGCAAGAGCAATAGCTATAACAACTCTTTGTCTCATTCCACCTGAAAGTTGATGAGGATAGCTTTTCATTCTCTTTTCCGGATTTGTAATACCAACAAGATCTAATAGTTCAATGGCTCTCTTTCGCGCTTCTTCTTTAGGTGTCTTATAATGCCATATCATACCTTCCATTATTTGAGCACCTATTGTCATTGTTGGGTTTAAAGATGTCATAGGATCTTGGAAAATCATTGCTATTCTCTTTCCATTAATCCTCTGTCTCATTTCCTTCTTTGAAAGCTTTAAAATATCAACTTGAACTTTTTCATTATCTCTATAATAGGTAAAATCAATACTTCCGGAATTAACCTTCCCATTATTACTTAATATTCCCATTGCAGCCTTCATGGTAACTGATTTCCCACTACCACTTTCACCTACTATTGCAAGGGTCTCTCCTCTATATAAATCTAAATTAACTCCCCTAATTGCATTCATCATACCTGCTGATGTCTCGAAGGATATAGATAAATCTTTTATTGATAATATTTTTTCTTTTTCCATCTATCCAAGCCTCCTATCTTTCTTTCATCTTTGGATCAAACGCATCACGTATACCATCAGCTAGTATATTGAAGCTTAACATTAATATTGCAAGTACTATTACTGGCGGCAATATCATATATGGATGGGTTGTAAATGACTTAAAGGCATCACTTATTAATGAACCTAATGAAGCCATAGGAGCTGGAACTCCTAATCCAATAAATGCTAGGAAAGCTTCTGTAAATATAGCATTTGGTATTGAGAACATTGTATTAGTAATTATAGGTCCTAGTATATTAGGAAGAATTTCTTTAAAAATGATAAAGAAATCTTTTGCTCCTAATGTTCTAGAAGCCAAAACAAATTCTTGTTCCTTCAATTTAAGCATTTGAGCTCTAGCAATACGATTCATTCCTATCCATCCAGTAATCATAAGCGAAAAGGTAATTGTAATAAGTCCAGGCTTTAATACAATAATTAATAAAGTTACAATTACTAAGTTTGGAATACCATTTAATATTTCAGCAAAACGTTGCATTGCATTATCAACTGCTCCGCCAAAATATCCTGAAATAAGACCATAGCTTAAACCAAATATTATATCAATTAAAACTGCAACTACAGCAATATAAAGAGAAATTCTTGTTCCCATCCAAGTTCTTGTAAATATATCTCTTCCTAAAATATCTGTACCAAACCAATAATATACATCTTCTAATCCTGTTTTGCTTCCATCATTAGATACATATCTATTAACTTCAACCTCTCCTGAAGATGTATTCATAGTTTCACTACCATCAAATATTCCTAGCTTTTCTATTCCTGGAACTCTTGGTGCAAGATTTTGATGGGCAATAATTTGAGAATCATAACTATGCTCATTCATTCCAACACCAAATATTGCAAGTAAGGTAATTATTATAATAGATATTAACGCTATCATTGCCCCCTTATTTCTCTTTAAACGGGTTAGAACATCTTGCCAATAAGATTGACTAACATAAACCTTATCAACAGTACCAACATTTTCAGCACCAACTAGTTCAAAATCATCTTCTAAAAATTCTATTTTCTCATTAAATGTTGTATTACTCATGTTCATCCCCCTTTGCTAGTCTTATTCTAGGATCAATAACTCCATATAATATATCAACTAATAACATTATGCCTATATACATTGCACTATATATAAATGCTATTGCTACTATTACGTTATAATCATTTGATTGAATTGCAGTTACTAAAAGACTTCCTATTCCAGGAATTGAGAATATCTTTTCAATAACCAAACTTCCTGTCATTAAACCTACAATTAATGGTGCTAGCACTGTAATAATTGGAATTAAAGCATTTCTTAATGCATGTCTTGTTATTAATCTAATTCCATTTATTCCTTTACTTTCTGCAAGCTGCATATAATCCGAATCTAATACTTCTAACATTTCTGTTCTTGTAAAACGAGCAATTGTTGCTATTGTAAACATACATAAAGCTATTGTTGGAAGTACCGAGGATTTAAATGGTGCACCGCCATCATATAAAAGAGGAAATAAATTAACTTTAAATCCCAATGAATAAGATAGCCCTAATGCAAAAACGTATGAAGGTAAACTAACACCTAATACCGAAATTACAGTAGTCATTGTATCCCATATTGTATTATGCTTTAAAGCTGCTACTACACCTAAAACCAATCCTATTATTGTTCCTAAAAAAACAGCTTGTCCTCCAACTCTTACTGATATTGGTAGACGTGTTGCTAATAATGAAGATATAGGTGTATTTTTTGAAATTGTATATGAAACTCCAAAGTCCCCAGTAAGCATGTTCTTAACATAATTAAAAAATCTCACAAATACTGGTTTATCTAGTCCATATTTTTGATTTAATAAAGCAAGTTGTTCTGCTGTTAATTTTTCATCATTAAATGGAGAGCCTGGCATATACTCAAGCATTAAAAATAGTATTAATAAAATAAGTAACAGTGTTGTAATAGAAATTACTATTCTCTTTAGCAGATATTTTTTCATCTGCAATTCCTCCTTTAAAAAATTACAGTGGCAAACTATTACCACTGTAATATTTAATAATTATTTAAACTTCTTATTTTTTAGTTACATTCTTAAAGATTCTTGTAACTCCAACTGAGTGGTACTCTATTCCTGAAACGTTGCTCTTAATCATTACTGCATTACCCTTTTGATATACAGGGAATATAACAGCTTCATCCATAACCATTTTTTCTGCATCTTTTAATGCTGTCCATCTAGCTTCAGGATCTAATGAAAGTTCACCATTTTTCGCTGATTCGATTATTTTATCATACTCAGCATTTGACCATAATCCATAGTTATTAGGACTATCTGTAGTCCACATATCTAAATATGTCATTGGATCTGCATAATCTGGACCCCAACGAGTTAATCCAATTTCATAATCTCCAGCTTGCATTCTTTCAACTCTATTTTTCTTAGGCATTACTTCTAATTCTATTGTAAATCCTGGTAAATTTTCTTGAACTTGTGCTTGAATAAATTGAGCTACATTTTGAGCTGATTCTGTATCTTCTACAACCATTTTATATGTGAATGTTTCTTGTCCTAATTCTTTCTTAGCTTTTTCAAAATATTCTTTTGCCTTTTCTTTATCAGTAGAAAGGTAAGGTTGTACACCTTCTCTAAAGTCTTTTCCATCAGGTCCTGTAGCAAGTAACTTTGGAACTGCAAAATCTGCTACGATTGAACCATCCTTTAATATATTATTAACTATTGCTTCCTTATCAAAAGATAATGCGATTGCTTTACGTAAATTTTCATTTTCTAATCCCTTAACCTTTTGGTTAGGTGAAATATACCATAAATAACCTGCCGCAACATTATTAAATTCTGGATCAGTCTTAAATTGTTCTACTTGCTCTCCTGCAAGTGTTGCAACATCTAAATCACCATTTTGGTATGATAGCATTGTTTGTTGAGCTTCTTTAATTACTTGGAATTGTATTCCATCTAACTTAACACTTGACGCATCCCAATATTGATCATTTTTTACTAATTCTATAGTTGTTGCTGCTGGTTCATAAGAAGCAATCTTAAATGGACCATTAGCTAAAATAGTATCAGCTGATGTTCCGAAATTATCTCCTGCCTGCTTAAAGAATTCTTCATTTACAGGATAGAATGATGGGAATGTCATTAATGATTCAAAGAATGTAACTGGATGTGATAATTCAACTACTAATGTTTTATCATCTTCAGCTTTTACACCTAATTCCTCTACTCCCTTTTCTCCTGCTAAAACAGCATCAGCATTTTTAAATCCTGCAATACTTGCCATAAATGCATATTCACTAGCTGTTTTTGGATCAGCAAGACGTCTCCATGCAAATACAAAGTCATTTGCAGTTACTGCTGTTCCGTTTGACCATTTTGCGTCTTTTAATTTAAATGTATAAGTTAATCCATCTTCGCTTTTTTCCGCAGATTCTGCCATAGCTAAAATTGGATTACCGTCTGCATCAACAGAATATAGACCCTCTGTAACTGCAGCAATAACTTCAAAAGAAGTTCCATCTGTAGCAATTTGTGGATCCATTGACGCAACTTCAACGTCAAATTGTACTTTTAAAGTACCACCAGAAGTTTCTGAAGCTTCTGAGCCGCTACCATTGTTTCCGCTTGTTTTACTTCCCCCACCACAAGCTACTAAGCTAAATGTCAATGACATTGCTACTGCCAAAGACAATAGCTTTTTGATACTTTTCATATTAAATAGCCCCCTTATTCATTAAAATTTTTAGAAAGAATTTAAATTTTTATTAATTTATAAAAATTTCTTAATTAATATTATATATTCAATTTTTCCTTTGTCAATATATAAATTTATCAATTTATTAATTATTATTATATTTTTTTAATACTAAATATGCAGTTTTATTAAAAATTTTAAAATTCGACTTTCTTAAAAAATGCATATATTTTTTCATTTTTATTAATTTTTATACGATTATTTATTAATTAAATCTATTGTAAATGTATTCAAGAGGATTTTTTTAACAATTCATTAATTTTTTCATTCTTTTATGTTTTTTTATTCAAAAATTTCTTAATTTTATTATTTAATTTTTATATATTTATTTTTGAGAAAATGTAAAAAAAGGTTATTACATAAAATTATTTATGTAATAACCTTTTATTGTATATAATTTATATTTTAATAAAACTCAACTAGTTTACTTCACTAACCTTTAATAGGTTTGTAGTTCCTACTTCTGCTAGTGGAACTCCTGCTACTATAATAACAGTATCTCCTTCTTTTACAAATCCATTATCTTTAGCAGTTTTAATTGATTCTTCCATCATTTGATCTGTCGATGTCATTTCATTTGAAACTACTGGATATACCCCAAAACATGCAGCTAAACTCTTAGCTACTCTTTCATATGGAGTTACAGCAACTATTGCACAATCTGGTCTGCATTGAGAAACTCTTCTTGCTGTTGATCCGCTTTGAGTTGTTGTAATAATTGCAGCTGCCTTTAATTCATAAGCAGCATTTGCAGCTGCTCTTGAAATAACACCAGCAGTTGCAGGTATATGTGATTTAGCTTTAGATGTAGCTATTTCATAACGTAATTGTTTTTCAGCTTCTACTGCTATTTTAGCCATAGTTTGTACCGCTTCTACTGGCCAATCTCCATTTGCTGATTCTCCAGATAACATTATTGCATCTGTTCCATCATAAATTGCATTTGCAACGTCTGAAACTTCAGCTCTAGTTGGTCTTGGATTTCTTATCATAGAATCTAACATTTGAGTAGCAGTTATAACTGGCTTTCCTGCATCATTACATTTTTGAATTATCATTTTTTGTACAGCAGGTAATTTTTCCATAGGAATTTCTACTCCTAGGTCTCCTCTTGCAACCATTATTCCATCAGATGCTTGTAATATAGCATCTATATTATCTACACCTTCTTGGTTTTCTATCTTAGAGAATATCTTTATATCTTCCCCACCATTTTCATTTAATACTTTTCTTATTGCTTCAACGTCTGCTGCCTTTCTTATAAATGAAGCTGCAACGAAGTTTACTCCAATTTGGCATCCAAATTTAAGATCTGAAATATCTTTTTCTGTTAAAGCAGGTAAGTTTATTGCAACTCCTGGAACATTTACTCCCTTATGAGTTCCTACAAAACCTGTATTTAACACTTTACAATTAATTCTATTTCCTTCAACTGATTTTACTTCTAATCCAACTAAACCGTCATCTATTAAAATAGTATCTCCAGGTTTTACATCATTTGCTAATCCTTCATAAGTAACAGAACACTTAGTAGCATCTCCAACTACATCTTCGCCTGCATAAATAGCAAAGTCATCTCCAGCTTTTAATTCAACCTTTTTAGGTTCAAACTTTCCTGTTCTTATTTCTGGTCCTTTTGTATCTAACATTACTGCTATTTGTTTGTTATACTTTGCTGATAATTCCTTAACTAATCTTATTCTTCTAGCATGTTCTTCATGATCTCCATGGGAGAAGTTATGTCTAGATACGTTCATTCCTGCTTCTATTATTTTAGATAATATCTCTGGGGTATCGCTAGCAGGTCCTATTGTACACACCATCTTAGTCTTTCTCATGTAATACACTCCTTCACTTTGGATATAAATTTTTTAAATCAGTAATTAATTATAACAAAACTACAATCTTATTTTATGATGAAATTGCTTCTGATAAATCAAATAGTTCATCATCAAATTTTCTTTCTAATGCTAAAGCTTCATCTATATCTTCATCAATAATTTTATTATCTCTTATTCCAATTACTCTTGAAGTTTTTCCTTCTAAAAGAACTTCTACGGCTTTAGCACCCATTCTTGAAGCTAAAATTCTATCTGTTGCAGTTGGGCTTCCTCCTCTTTGAATATGACCTAAAACTGTAGCTCTTGTTTCTATTCCTGTAACATTTTCAACATATTCAGCTAATTCTTGAGCTCCACCTACTCCTTCTGCAAGTAGAATTAAATTATGTACTTTACCATTTTGCTTTCCTTCAAGAATAACTTTACATAATTCATCTCTTGAAAAACCTTTTTCTGGAGTTATTATATATTCTGCTCCACCAGCAATACCTGCATATAAAGCTAAATCTCCACAATCTCTTCCCATTACTTCTAATATAGAAACTCTTTCATGAGAAGTAGATGTATCTCTAACCTTATCTATTGCATCTATTACTGTATTTAATGCTGTGTCAAATCCAATTGTGTAGTCAGTATAAACTAAATCATTATCAATTGTTCCAGGAATTCCTACAGTTTTTACTCCTAGCTTTGATAAAAGCTTGGCTCCAGTGAAAGATCCATCTCCACCAATTACTACTAAAGCGTCAATTCCATAAGCTTTTAATATTTTTGCTGCTTTTTCTCTAACTTCTTCTTTTTTGAATTCAGGACATCTAGCAGTTCTTAGGATTGTACCACCTCTATGAATAATATCTGATACAGATGATCTATTCATAGGAATAAGCTCTCCATTAATTAGACCTGCGTATCCTCTTTGAACTCCCATAACTTGAATTCCCTTATGCAGTGCAGTTCTAACAACTGCTCTTATTGCTGCATTCATTCCAGGAGCATCTCCACCACTTGTTAAAATAGCTATTTTTTGCATGCCGTTTCCTCCTTAACACCATAGGGGCAAAGTTTGTCCCAACTTTTGTTTAATTAGTCTTTTATTTTAATAAATTTATATCGCTTGCTATTTTTAAATAAAATTATTAACTACATTTACTACTAATCTATTTTACTTTGAAGTCGAGTTTTATGCAACTAAAATAATGCATAATTACGATTTTTATCGACTTTTTTTATAGTTTGCTATATTTATTATAACCTATTTTTTCAGATTTTATAGAATATTTAATTATTTTTATTAAACTTTCAGACAACTTTACAATTCTTTCATTGTAATCTTTTACCTTTTTACAAATTTTAAAAATTTTTGTGAATAATTTCACTATTTTCATTTGCTAAATTGCAATCTATTAAGAACTTTATAAATAATAATAAATTTAGGGCTGTTTTATAACTAACGCTACAAAACAGCCCTAATACTATTCAACTAACTTAACATTATTTTCTCCTACAAGTTCCTTAAGATAACTAATTACATCTGAATCTATGTTTATCCAAATATCTCTTGGAGCTCTATATTGCTTTCTGTCATTTGAAGTAAATATGTAAATTGCAGTATCTCCTTTATACTCTTCAGGAATTCCTCTTGCTTCTTTAATAAAAGCCTTTGCCAAATTTACATTATCAACTCTGATATAAACCTTTGTGGAATTAACCTTTTCTAATGGTTCTATAGTTTCACATATAAGCTTAGGAGCTTCATCTTCTTTAATGCTTATTCTTCCTTTTATAACAACTAAGCTATCTTCCTTTATAAGTTCTCTTACCTTATCTAAGGTTTTAGGAAATACTATAACTTCTATAGTTCCTGTTAAATCTTCTAGTTGTAAAAATGCCATCATAGTATTATTTCTTGTTATCTTCTGATTTACAGAAGTTAAAATACCTCCAAGAATAACTCTTTCATCATCATGAATTATATTATCTGGAACTTCTATATGTCCATAAGCTTCTTGTATTATCTCATGAGATTTAAATATTTTTTCTATATCAGTTGTAGTTTGCACTTTAAGGCTATAAGTATACTCATCTAGCGGATGACCAGATAAATATAATCCTGTCATTTCTTTTTCCATTGCTAAAAGATTCTTTTTAGAAAACTCTTTTATATTAGGATAATTAACTTCTGGTGCCTCTATTATATCTTCATCTAAAGCAAAGAGACTTATTTGACCATCTATATTACGTTTCTTTTCACTTGAAACTCCATCCATTAATTTTTCATAGACTGCTAATAATCTTGATCTAAATACTTTAAAACAATCTAAAGCTCCTGCCTTAATTAAGCTTTCTATAGCCCTTTTATTAACTGCAGATAAGTCTATTTTATTAATAAAATCCATTAAAGATTCAAAAGCACCTTTTTTATTTCTTGAATATACTATAGACTCTACTACATTGTAACCAACATTTTTTATAGCTGCTAATCCAAATCTTATTTTATCTCCTTTAACGGTGAATTTTGAATAACTTTCATTAATATCTGGAGGTAAAACTTCTATTCCTAAACTTTCTGCAAAATTTATATAATTAGCAACCTTTTCACTTGTTCCCATAACAGAATTAAGCATTGCTGCAATGGTTTCTACCGGATAGTATTTCATTAAATATGCAGTTTGATAACTAACTACTGCATAAGCTGCAGCATGAGATTTATTGAAGGCATAACTTGCAAAGTCCATCATCTGATCAAAGATTTTATTTGCAGCTTCTTCTGAAATCCCATTTCTTAAGCATCCTGGAACCTCTACAGTTCCATCTTCCTTTACAATACCATAAATAAAGTTCTTTCTTTCTTCCTCCATAACTTTATGTTTTTTCTTGGACATGGCTCTTCTAACTAGGTCACTTCTTCCCATTGAATAACCAGCAAGCTTCATAACTATCTGCATAACTTGCTCTTGATATACTATAACACCATAAGTGACATCCAAAATATCTTCAAGTTCTGGAGTAATATATTTAATCTTATCTGGATTTTTCTTTCCTTCTATATAGTTAGGAATTTCTGCCATAGGACCTGGTCTATATAAAGAATTACCAGCTATGATATCTTCTATAGAATCAGGTTTTAATTCCTTCATAAATGCAGTCATTCCTGGAGATTCAAATTGAAAAACACCTGCTGTCTTTCCCTCTCCAAACATTTTATATACATTCTGATCTTCAAAGTCTATTTTATCTAAATCTAGGTCTATCCCCTTATTTTCTTTTATCATTTTCACTGCATCATTTATAACTGTTAATGTTCTTAATCCCAAGAAATCCATCTTTAAAAGACCTAACTCTTCTAAAGTTGTCATATCAAATTGGGTAACAATAGAATCCTCATTTTTTTGAAGGGGTACATATTCAACCAATGGTTTTGATGCTATTACAACGCCTGCTGCATGTGTTGATGAGTGTCTTGGAAGTCCTTCTAAAGATCTGCTTACATCAATTAGAGCCTTAACTCTTTCTTCATTATTATAAGCTTCCTTTAATTCTGGATTTATTTCTAAAGCTTTATCTATTGTTATATTAAGCATTGAAGGAATCATTTTAGCTATTCTATCTACTTCTGCATAAGAATAATTCATTGCCCTTCCTACATCTCTTATACAAGCCCTTGCAGCCATTGTTCCAAAGGTTATTATCTGTGAAACATTATCTATTCCATACTTTTCAACAACATAATCAATAACTTCCTGTCTTCTTTCATAACAAAAATCCGAATCAATATCCGGCATACTCACTCTTTCTGGATTTAAGAATCTTTCAAAAAGCAAATTGTATTTTATCGGATCTATCTTTGTTATTCCTAAAGTATAGGCTACTATTGATCCTGCAGCAGATCCTCTACCTGGTCCTGTTGGAATTCCATTTTCTCTTGCAAATCTAATAAAATCCCAAACTATTAAGAAGTAGTCAACATATCCCATTTGATTAATTATTGATAGTTCATGCTCTAATCTCTCAATATATCCATAAGCCTTTTCATTTTCTTTATAATAATTCATAAACTCATCAACATTTAATGGTTTATTCAGGAAGTCCTTAAAAACATCATATCTTTCTATTAATCCAGAATAACAAATATTTCTTAAATATTCATAAGGTTTTATACCTTCTGGAACTGGAAATTTAGGAAGTTTTGAAACATGAAATTCGTAATTAAAGTTGCATTCTTCTGCTATTTTAGTTGTATTTTTTAAGGCTTCTGGTACAAAAGAGAAAATATCCCACATCTCTTCTTGAGACTTTAAGTAAAATTGGTCTGAGGGATATCTTCGTCTATTAGTGTCATCTATTGTTTTTCCTGTTTGAATACACATAAGTACATCATGAGCTTCATAATCTTTTTGATATATATAATGTACATCATTCGTCGCAACCAATGGTATTCCTGTTTCCTTTGATATTTTTATATTCCAGTCTATAACCTTTTTTTGCTCTTCCATGCCATGATTTTGAATTTCTAAATAAAACCCCTCTTTAAAAATATCTTTGTATAGAAGAGCTGTTTCTTTAGCCTTTTCATAATTATCCTTAAGTATCCAAGATTGAACCTCTCCACCTAAGCAGGCACTTAATGCTATTAGTCCCTCGCTGTGTTTTCTTAAAAACTCATGGTCAACCCTTGGTTTATAATAAAAACCTCTAATAGAAGCTTCTGATGTTATTCTCATAAGGTTTCTATACCCCTCATCATTCTTAACTAATAAAACTAAATGATGGGTGCTGTTTTCCTTATCATTTACCTTGATATCCATAGACTTAGCTGCAACATATATTTCACATCCCACTATAGGCTTGATCCCTTGGGCAACAGCCTCTTTATAAAAAGCCACACATCCATACATAACTCCATGATCTGTTATAGCTATGCTCTTCATTCCTAATTCTTTAGCTCTGCTTATTATATCCTTTACTTTTCCAGAGCCATCAAGCAAACTATAGCCAGTATGAAGATGTAAGTGAGTAAATTGCTTTTCCATATTACACCCCCGTTCTTTTCGGTTCTCAATTCACAGTTCACATTGCACAATTTAGGATAAAAATCTTAGAAACTGCCTTAGCAGTTTCAATCTTAACTGTCCACTGCACACTCCTAGCTATAAACTGTTTTAATAGTTTCCCGATCTAATCTCTTCTGCTATTTTTTCTATTTTTCTTAATCTATGATTAACTCCTGATTTGCCAACTGGAGGATCTAGCATTTCTCCTAGTTCCTTTAAAGACTCATCTGGATAGTTTAATCTTAACTCTGCTATTTCTCTTAAGTTTTGTGGTAATCTTTGAAGACCTATTTCCCTTTGAATTAACTTTATACTTTCAACTTGCCTTACTGCAGCATTTACTGTTTTGCTTAAATTTGCCGTTTCGCAATTTACTAGCCTATTTACATTATTTCTCATTTCCTTCATTATTCTTATATTTTCTAATTCTAGTAATGAAGTATGAGCTCCTAAAATCCCTAACAAATTTGATATTTGTTCTCCTTCTTTTAAATAGACTATATAGCTGTTTTTTCTTTGTATTACTTTTGTATTTAATCCGAAGGAATTAATTAATTTAGATAAATCTCTGGCATATTCTTCACTATGAGTTACAAATTCTAAATGATAGGTTTTTTCAGGGTTGCTAATACTTCCTCCACCCAAAAAAGCACCTCTAATATAGTATCTTTTAAGTTCATCTGTTTTTACCATTTCTTCATCTATTCTATAGTCTAAGGTTAATACACCATCAACTTCCCTTAATATTCCTGTCTTTCTTAAAAGATCTTTTACTCCCATACTTTCATCTATAACAACCATATATATATTATTCTTTTTTAAGGAACTGCTCTTCTTAACCATTAATTTTGAATGTATGTTAAAATAATCTTTTAATAAACTAAAAATATGCCTTGCAGAAGCTGGGTTTTCTGTAGTTATTCTAAAAGATAACCCAGAGCCACTAAAGGTTATAGTTCCACTAACTTTCATTATTGCAGATATTTCTGCTAAGGCTTTTTCTTTCGTTAATTCTGAATATCTGCAAACTTCTCCCTTTACTTTTGATGAAAACGACATATTCCCATTCTCCTTATTTCTATTATTATCATATTATTATATCATAAGTTAATCTAAAATTTTATATACAAATTCTAGCTATATATCTTATACACTTGTTACTTTTACTTTAACTAATTAATATATTTTTATAAAAATATATAATAATAGAAAAATAAAACTTCTATAAGAATTATAGAAGTTTTATAAATATCATTGATTTCTTTTATTTCTTTTTTCCTTTTCCTTAATCTTTTTAGAAACATACATATATTCTATAATCTTTTTCCTATCATATAAAAGCTTCTTCTCCATTATTGTATCAACAATAACTTCTCCTAATTTTTCAGAATCATGCTTCACATAGCCCTTCTCTATTTTTGCTAAAGGCTCTTCTATTATTTCAACTCCTAATTTTTTTACTTCCTTTTTATCTAATTCAACTAAACTTGAATTATCTAAAGCATACTTTTCCTTAATTTCTGTTGGTATATCACCGTTGTTAGCAATAACATAGTCGACAATATTTCGTCCGCCATATTTTCTTAATACTTTTATATGATCCGATGCCTTAAAGCCATCTGTTTCTCCAGGCTGTGTCATTATATTTGAAATATATATTTTTATTGCATCACTTTTTCTTATACTTTCAGCTATATTTTTCACCAATAAGTTAGGGATAATACTTGTGTACAAACTTCCTGGTCCTAAAACTATAGCATCCGCCTCCTCAATTGCTTTAATTGCATCGTCTAAAGGTTTTGCATTTTGAGGTTCTATACTAATTTTTTTAATTCTTGAATTTTGCCTTAGAGCTTCTTCAGGTATTTGAGATTCACCCTCCACCCTATTTCCATTATCAAGCTCTGCAATTAACTTCATATCCTCTAAAGTAACAGGCAATACTCTTCCTGTTACAGCTAAAACCGAACTCATTTTCTGAACTGCATGCTCAAAATTATCGCTTATTCCATTCATAGCAGCTAAAAACAAATTTCCAAAGCTTTGATTTTTAAGTCTTCCATCTTTAAATCTATATTGAAGTAGATCTTCCATCAATGGCTCTGTATCTGCTAAAGCTAAAATACAGTTTCTTATATCTCCAGGAGGAAGCATTCCTAAATCTTCTCTTAAATCTCCTGAACCTCCACCATCATCACCAACTGTAACTATAGCAGTAATATTAGAGGTATAATATTTCAATCCTCTTAGCATTGTAGAAAGTCCTGTTCCTCCTCCTACTGTTACTATTTTAGGGCCCTTTACTAATAACCTCTTTTCATCAATAAGATTTTCTATCTTTCTACTATTTAAAGAAATATTGACTTGCCTTTTATTATTTATTCTGATTATTGATTTAGTTATTTCCATAACTGATATGGTTATTACAAGAATTCCTGTTATATTAAGAAATATATAAAATAATTTATAATAATAATCATAAACCCTTCTAATAGCAAGTTCTGTGAATCCAAAAGCAATTAGTAAAACACCAAATATTCCAAAGAAAAACCATCTCTTTACCTTTAGGCCTGGTTTTAACCACTCATAAAACTTCATAGTTTCCTTGCTCCTTGATGTACATCCTCTTTAATATCTCTATGCTCTATAGAAACGTTATAATTTTTATTCAATAATTTTTCATATATTGCATTTGCTATAGCAACTGATCTATGTCTTCCTCCAGTACATCCAATCGAGATAATTAATTGTCTTTTTCCTTCTTTTTTATAACAAGGAATTAAAAATTCCAGCATATCTTCAACCTTTGTTAAAAAGTTCTTAGTTTCTTCCTGTTCTAATACATATTCCTTTACCGGCTTATCATTTCCTGAATATGGCTTAAGGGATGGTATATAGAACGGATTCGGTATGAATCTAACATCAAATACAAGATCTGAATCAACTGGTATTCCATGTTTAAAACCAAAACTTAATATAGTTATTGACAGATTTTTTCTTGGTTGCTTTGAATCTCCATAATGTTTATTCATTTCTTCTCTAAGATCTTTAATTGCATATTTAGAAGTATCTATTATTATATCTGCTCTATCTTTGACTTCTCTTAATTTTTTTCTTTCTTCATTAATTCCAGCTATAACTCTTCCTCTAGGTGCTAGGGGATGGCTTCTTCTTGTTTCTTTAAATCTTTTTACTAAAACTTCATCTGATGAATCTAAAAATAAAATTTCATATTTAAAATCTTGCTCTTTTAAATAATTTAAGCTTTCAAATAAATCATCAAAGAAAATTCCGCCTCTTATATCTATTACTAAAGCAACTTTATTAATTTTTCCATCACTTTGTATACACGCTTCTGCAAATTTAGGTATCAATTTAGGTGGAAGATTATCTACACAAAAATATCCCATATCTTCAAGACTTCTTGTTGCTTCTGTCTTGCCTGCTCCCGATAAACCTGTAACTATTATAAATCTCATGATATTATGCCCCCTTGCTCATAGTCTTCTATAGGTTAATTATATCACTGAAATTACTATAATTAAATCTATCTTTCAAATATATCACCTAATGTTCCTAAAATGCTTCCTTGATCTACTTGTCTTCCGCCAGTATGTGGAGCAGCTGCAATTACCCTAGAAGCTAACTTACTAAATGGTAAGCTTTGAATCCATACATCTCCTGGACCTGTTAATGTAGCAAAGAACATTCCTTCTCCACCAAATAGTGTATTTTTTATTCCTCCAACAAATTCTATATCATAATGTACATTTTGAGTCATTGCAACTAAACATCCTGTATCTATTTTAATTGTTTCTCCAGGCATTAAACTTCTTTTTACTATAGTACCTCCTGCATTTATGAAAGCCATACCATCCCCTTCTAATTTTTGAAGTATAAAGCCTTCACCACCAAAGAATCCTACTCCTAATTTCTTTGTAAATACAATCCCGATATTTACCCCCATAGCTGAACATAAATATGCATCCTTTTGACAGATTATTCTTCCGCCATAATTCTTAAGATCAATTGGTATTATCTTTCCTGGATAAGGTGCAGCAAAGGCTACCTTTTGCTTTATATAACCTGTATTGCTAAAGGAAGTCATAAATAAACTTTCACCTGTAATTACTCTCTTAGCAGCTCCTCCTAAAACACCCCAGAAGCCACCGCTTTTTTTACTGCCATCTCCAAAAACAGTATCCATTTTAATACTGCTGTCCATCATCATCATGGCTCCAGCTTCAGCAATTACTGCTTCTCTAGGGTCTAGGGTAATTTCAACAAATTGCATTTCATTCCCTTTAATTTCATATTCAATTTCATGTGCTATCATTTTTCTATCTCCTTTGCATTTTAATTATTCTTAATTATTTTCATGATATCTTACCATATCAATAATTACTAGTAATCCAATTAAAAAAACAGTATATTCCTCATCAAATACTTCTAATGAATAAGAATCTGTAAAAATACTAATCTCCTTATCTATTCTACCTATTTCTCTATTTTCCTTTTCTATTATATAATGTCTTCCTAGAACATCTCTTGCTCTCATTTTTATATTTCCCATTTGACCAGTAATATTATATTCAGGAAACATAAATTCTTTCCTTATTTCAGCAATTTCCATCATATTGGAATCGTAAGCAATATATCTATGCGCTCCAATCCTTATCTGCTGTTTTAAAAATAATATTCTCCTATTGTTCAAATCATAAACGTATATATTTTTACCAATATCAAACTTATCAGCCTCTACTATATATTCCTCTTTACCATGCTCATTTAATACATCAAACTTACTCCCAATTGAAAATAATCTTTGATTAATAGAAAACTTTCTCATTAACATTTCCCCTTTTTAATATTTTTTGTAACCTCTTTAAAAGGTTTGTATAAATCTTAAATATAGTATAATATACCACTTAATTAAAATCAATATTTTTATAGCAAAAATTTGAAATTTTATAAAAAGAAAAGCTATTACATAAAAATTTATGTAACAGCTCTATTTTCTAATTATTTATTATTAAATTTTTAACTAATAATATTTATATAATTCAACTATAATGAATTATTTTCTCATTTGTTAATTGCCAACTGTCAATTAGTTTAGTCTTCTCCTAATATTCTAACTTCAGGATGAAGTTCTACACCAAACTTATCTTTTACTTCCTTCTGAATATGTTTTATTAGATCTATTATATCCTTAGCAGTAGCTCCACCCTTATTAATTACAAATCCTGAATGTTTTTCTGAAACTGCTGCGCCACCAATACTATATCCCTTTAATCCCGCGTCTTGTATAAGCTTTCCAGCATAATATCCTTCTGGCCTTTTAAAAGTGCTTCCAGCAGATGGATATTCTAAAGGCTGCTTTTCTTCCCTTCTTCTTGTTAGATCATCTACAGTTTCTTTTATTTTATCATACTCAGCTTTTTGTAATTTAAATCTTGCTGATAATACTACATAATTTTTTTTCATAACGATTGATGATCTATAACCTAGTTCTAATTCTTCTTTTGATAACACTACTACTTCATTCTTATCATTTATTACTTCTGCAGATTCTATAACATCAGCAATTTCTCCATTATAGGCTCCTGCATTCATAAAAACAGCTCCGCCTACTGTTCCAGGTATTCCACAAGAAAATTCAAGGCCTGTTAAAGAGTTTTTTAAAGCCTCATTAGAGATATCCTTAAGCATAGCTCCACATTCCGCTTCTAATATATCTCCATCTACTCTTATGTTTTTTAATTCATTTAACTTTATTACAACTCCTCTTATTCCGCCATCTTTAACCAATAAATTAGATCCGTTGCCAACTACATAGAAAGGTATGCTCTTTTCTCTACATATTTTTATGGTTTTTATAACTTGCTCTTTAGATTCTGGTATTAAAAGTATATCAGCTGGTCCACCTACTCTAAAATAAACATGGTTCTTCATTTCAGAATCAAGAATTACATTTTCTTTTTTATAAAATTCCTCAAATAAACTATTTAAATTTTTATATTGATTCATACCTAACTCCTTATAAAACGTAGTAATTGTCTTTACCTAGTATAAAATAAAAACATATAATAAACAATATTTTTATTTATATTATTCATATTATATTTACTTTCTTTTCCTTGTTACAGCTTTTCTTTAACAGTAAAATAGTCAATTATACTTTGCGCTGCCTTTTTATCTATACTAGGAGTTTCTAACAACTCCTCAAAGCTAGCATTTTTAATATTTTCAACGCTGCCAAATTTCATTAGTAAATTTCGTCTCCTCTTTTCTCCTATGTTTGGTATATCCTCTAAAACTGAATGTAAAGTCCTTTTATCTCTTAAGGTTCTATGATAAGTAATTGCAAACCTATGGACTTCATCTTGTATTCTTCTAATTAGCTGCATTAAATTTGAGTTTCTATTAATAATAAGTTCTTGATTATTATATATAATACCCCTAGTTTGATGCTTATCATCTTTTACTAAACCACAAACAGGAATATTGATATTTAGTTTTTCTAATACTTCTAAAGCCACATTAACTTGGCCCTTTCCTCCATCCATCATTATAAGATCTGGGAAGAAAGAAAACTTTCCCGATGAAAAATTTAATTTTCTTTCTTTTATTTCTTCAATTTCCTTTAATCCATGAGTAAATCTTCTTTCTAAAATTTCCCTCATGCTATCATAATCATTAGCTCCCTTAACAGATTTTATTTTAAATCTTCTATAATCGCTATTTTTAGCTTTTCCTTCCTCAAATACTATCATAGAGCCGACTGAATCTACACCTTGAATATTAGATATATCATAAGATTCTATTCTAAATGGAATATCATCTAAATCTAATATATCTCTTAATTCTTCTAAAGCTATTTTATTAGTCATTTTATCTCTAAGTATCTTATCTTTAAACTTTTCTAGAGTAATTTTGGCATTGCTTTTTACCATTTCTAGCATTTCTTTCTTTTGACCCTTTTGAGGTATCTTTATTGTTACATTAGCTCCTCTTTTTATCTTTAAAAATTCTTCAAGCAATTCTATCTCTTCTATCTTTGGAACATAAATATATCTTGGTATCTTTGCTGTTCCGCCATAGAAAGAAGTAATAAACTCCTCTAGAATTTCTCCAATTTCTTCATTTACAGTATTCTCAAATATAAAATCTTCTCTTCCTAATATTTTTCCATCTCTAGAGAAGAAAATTTGAATACAGCTATCTTTTTCATCCTGATAGATATTAATAAAATCTTCGTCACCTTCCATTGTTTTAAATATCTTTTGTTTTTCTACAATATTTTCTATGGCAAATATTTTATCTCTTAACTTAGCTGCTTTTTCAAAATCTAAATTTCTTGATGCCTCTTCCATACTTTCCTTAAGATAATTTTTTATTTTTTTATCTTTACCATTAAGTATATCTATAATTTGATCAATCATTTTTCTATATTCTTCTTTTGATATATACCCTGCACATGGTGCTACACATTTTTTAATATGGTAATTTAAACATGGTCTAACCTTTGGACCATCTTCCTTAATTAATAATTTGCAATCCCTTACAGGAAATATTTTATATATTAATTTTATTGTTTCATAAACTGCAGTTCCATTTGTATATGGTCCAAAATATTTACCACCATCTTTAACATATCTTCTAGTTACAAATACTCTTGGGAAATCATCATTAGTTGTTATTTTTATGAAAGGATAAAATTTATCGTCTTTAAGTAAGATATTATACCTAGGACTGTATTTTTTTATTAAATTACCTTCTAAAATTAAGGCTTCCATTTCATTATCGGTTACTATATACTCAAATTCTGCTATATTCTTAACCATTGCCTTAACCTTTTCGGTATGATTTTTAGAATTTTGGAAATAACTTTTAACTCTATTTTTTAATATTTTAGCCTTACCTACATAAATAACTTCTCCGAGAGAATTCTTCATTAAATAAACTCCAGGCTTCTCTGGTAAGTTTTTCAAATGGTACTCAAAATCAAACATTACACTCCTCCATAAAGCTTTTCCTTTGTATATAAATTTTAACATTTTAATCTTAAGTAAACAAAAGGAATTTTATTGCAATTCACAATTCATAATGCATACTGTACACTGTGAATTGTGAACTGCAAAAGGTACTTTTACCTAAAACGGTGATTCAAACTCTTCGAATCTTGGCCATTTTTCATCTTCTTCTTCAACTTCTACTTCATATTTATCTAAAAATTCCCAAGGTATATTTAGTGATGACCAATGAATTCCATCTCTTAAACTTAAGATATAGGGTTTTGTAACTTTATAATAGATTATAGCATTTTTTTCTCCTTTTATATAATAACCATGAGCACAACCACTTGGAATATATATAATGTTTCTATTATTTTCGTTTAACTCTATCACAGTATATTTCCCAAAGGTTCTTGATTTTTTTCTTAAGTCTACTACAACATCTTGAATTGAACCACTTAAGCATGTAACTAATTTATCATGTGCTTCTGGAGGTCTCTGGAAGTGCATTCCTCTAACTACACCTGGTTTTGCAATTGCATAGCACTCCTCTTTAAATTCTGTACTTAATCCATAAATATTAAACTGTGTATTATTAAATATTTTTATAAAATCACATTTATCTTCCATTAAAACCATAGGGGTTATTAAATAGCATCCATCTACTTCTAATTCTTCAAATCTAAACATATATCCTTCTCCTTAATCATAAATTTTTTCTCTTGTATTTAAAAATTTAAATGATTTTACATTTTAATATATGAATCAAAACCTTATTCAGTTAATAATTAGCTATGGATAATTGATTGAAAAGTAAAAAATAGAGATAAAAACAAGAAAAATTGTTCTTATCTCTATTTATATATTTTAGATTTTCAACTATCAATTGCCAAGCACTGCTTGCCGCACCACCTGTGATGCAATATCTGCAGCAGAACCTGCCCCACTTTCTCCATTTTCAACTATAACCGCAACTGCAATTTTAGGATCATCAACTGGTGCTATTGATATAAACCATCCATGAGGAATTGCCTCTACTCCGTTTTCCATATAATCTGCTGTTCCTGTTTTTCCCCCTGCATTAGTTCCATCAAAATATGGCCATCTATATATATTATTAGAAACTAAATAACTCATATATTCTTTTATAATAGCCGTTATATCTGCTGAAATCACATCACTCTTAAGTGCTTTATTTTCTATTTCCTTTATAGTATTTCCATCTTTATCGATAACTTTATTAACTAATTTAGGCTGCATTAAAACTCCATCATTTGCAACAGTTGCTGCAACAATAGCCATCTGCATAGGGGTTACAGCCACACTCCCTTGACCAATACCACTTTGAGCTATATTCCCTAATTCATATTCTCCTAACTTCGGAAAAGTACTTTGTGATATAGATACACCTACTCCTGGTATTCTTGCATTAAAGCCAAACCTTTCTGCAACTTCCTTTAATTTATCGTTACCCATTTCCATGGCTAAAGTTCCAAATACAACATTGCTTGATACTCTATAAGCAGTTTTTAAGTCTAGACTTCCATGAGCCTGCTTCATAAAGTTGTTAAGTTCTATTCCATCCTCAAATGTAATCTTACCTTGATCATCAAAAATTCTAGCTGTTACAGCCGGATCATTTTCAATAGCCGCAGCTAAAGTTACAGTTTTAAAAACAGATCCCGGAGGATATATTCCATATAAGGCTCTATTTAACAGCCTGCTTTCAGTATCTTCTCCGCTATTAGCATCTTCCATTGCTCTTTCTAAATTAGTTGGATCATAAGTAGGTTTAGATACCATAGCAAGAATTTCTCCAGTTTTAGGATTTAAAGCAACCACTGAGCCCTTTCTATCTCCTAAAGCATCATAGGCAATTCTTTGAAGATCATAATCCAAGGTTGTAATTATACCATTTCCTACTTTTTCTTCATTTCTATTTTCTATTGCACTTTTTAAATCAAAATCCTTTAGCAGACTTCTAAAACTATTTGTAAAGCTATTATATTTTGATAATTCTTCATCAAATTCTTCTTCCAAACCTGTAATACCATATCTTTCATCTATATAACCTAAAGCATGAACATATAAGTCTCCATATGCATAATCTCTACTTTGATTATATTCGTCAATTCTTGCACTAGTAACAATAGGATTACCATCTCTATCGTAAATAGTTCCTCTTATTACTTCATTTCTTTTTGCCCAAAGTCTTCTATTACCTGAATCTGCTGCTATATCAGGTCCTTTAAATACTTGAAAATATGCTATATAGGATATCAATGCTATAAAGCAAAAAAGAAATATTATCATTACATTTTTAACATTTTTTGCTAGAGAATTCATGGCTTCCTCCTTATTTAATTTTCCTCTGATACCTTTTGTAACATTCCTAGTGCAAAGAACATTGAGAGCATTGAACTTCCTCCATAGCTTATAAGGGGTAATGTTATACCTGTAAGTGGTATTACAGTGAATATTCCCCCTATAATAACTAATGTTTGACATGCAATCATTGTACTTAAGCCAACTACCAACAATTGACTAAATTTATCACTAGTAACAAAAGCTATTCTAATTCCTCTATAAAATAGAAGGAAGTATAATATCATAATTCCTACTGCAAATATTATTCCAAATTCCTCACATATTACAGCAAAAATAAAGTCACTTTCGCTTGCAAATATTAAATCTGGAAATCCATTACCTAATCCAACTCCAAATAATCCACCAGATGCTATTGCATATAAACCTTGTACAATCTGATAACCTTCATCATTTGCATACTTCCAAGGATCAAGCCATACCATAACTCTTCTTTTAACATGACTAAATACCCCATATGCACCTATAGCTCCTACTATTGAAAGACCAAGACATGTAAACACATATTTCTTCTTAGATGTTGCTATATAAAGCATAGTAACTGCTATACCAAAAAATATAAGTGTAGACCCTAAGTCTGTTTGAAGAACCATACATACTAAAGAATACATTACAATTAGAGCTGGTACTATAAGCTGTTTGAAATCTGCTTTTATATTATTTTTACTTTCATAATCTTTCAAGGAAGAAGCTAAATATAAAATTAAAGATATTTTCCCAAATTCAGAAGGTTGAAATCCAAAGGGGCCAAAATATACCCAATTCATTGCCCCATTTGTTTCAACATTGAATATAAGTCCATAAATCAATCCCATTGGCATAAGGATTAAAGTTATAATCATATATATTTTCCTGTACTCTGCAAACTTACTCATATTAGGCAGAGCTACTGAAATAACTATGTAAGCAGTTATTCCTAATATTGCCCATAACAATTGTTTAATTGCCATACTTTGATCTATTCTAAATAGTACAGCCACTCCAATAACTGCTAATATACTTGAAAATATAAATAAGAATTTATCTCCATTTGGATAAAATCTTCTTATTAAATAATGAGAAAAACCTATTATAAGACAAAGACCTAATCCTATAAAAACTGCATTCTTGTTTAAAGGCTTTTCAAGTAGTGCCAAATTAGTAAATATTAAAATACATAATAAATAAATTAATTTAAGCACTCTTTTTTCTAACTTTAATTTATTCATATTTATACTCCTAATTCTTATCTGATCTAATAACTTTAAATATTGCACTACCTATCCTAAACTTATCGTTTGCTCTCAATTTAAAATATTCTTTTATTTTTACATCATTAACAAAAATACCATTGGTACTTTCTAAATCTCTAATAATTATTTCATTATTTTTAAGTTTAATTTCAGCATGATTTCCAGATACATATTGATCACTAAGTCTTATCGTATTACCTTCTTTTCTTCCTATGGTAATTACATCTCTTAGTAATAAAATAGATCCTTCTTCTAAATTTGAATTTTCTCCTACGCTAACAACTTCTATTCCATAGTTTCTTTTAGTAGAACTTGGTCTTTTTCTTCCACCACTTTTTACATCCTTATACATTATCTTTAAAGCATAAAAAATAATGAAATAAAGTATTACTATAAACGCTATTCCAAAAACCAGTCTTATAACCTTCGAAAAATCCATCTTTTCACCTCTAATTAGTTATTATACTATCATTATATATTAAAATAATTAAATAAAAATAACAACTGGCTTAATCTTATAATTATCTTAGGATTTTCTTAAGATATTTACCTGTATAAGACTGATCCACCTCAATTATTTCTTCTGGAGTTCCAGTTGCAACTATAGTTCCACCCTTATCTCCGCCTTCTGGTCCTAAGTCTACTATATAATCAGCACATTTTATTATATCTAAATTATGCTCTATAACTACTACTGTATTACCTGCATCTACTAATCTTTGAAGTATAGTTATTAATCTGTTTACATCATCTATATGAAGACCTGTTGATGGTTCATCAAGAATGTAAAGAGTTTTTCCTGTACCTCTTTTTGATAATTCAGCAGCTAATTTTATTCTTTGAGCTTCTCCTCCCGATAACTGTGTCGAAGGCTGACCTAATCTTATATATCCAAGGCCTACATCATATAATGTTTCAAGCTTATTCTTTATTCTTGGTATATTTTCAAAGAATTCCAATGCTTCCTCTACTGTCATATTTAAAACATCAGCAATATTTTTACCTTTATATTTTACTTCTAAAGTTTCTCTATTATATCTTTTTCCATTACATACTTCACAAGGAACATAAACATCAGATAAAAATTGCATTTCAATTTTTATTATACCATCTCCAGAACAAGCTTCACATCTTCCTCCTTTTACATTAAAGCTAAATCTACCTTTACTATATCCTCTCATTTTAGCTTCAGTTGTTGTAGAGAATAAATCTCTTATTATATCAAACACTCCTGTATATGTAGCTGGGTTTGATCTTGGAGTTCTTCCTATAGGACTTTGATCTATATCTATTATTTTATCTATATTTTCATATCCTAATATCTCTTTATAATCTCCAACTGGATTTTTACTTTTATTTATTATCCTATTTAATCCCTTATAGAGAATTTCATTAACTAAAGTACTCTTTCCTGAACCAGAAACACCTGTAACTGTTGTTAAAGTTCCCAAAGGTATTGATACATTTATATTTTTTAAGTTGTTTTCCTTTGCTCCTTTGATTTTTATTAAATTACCATTTCCCTTTCTTCTTTCCTTTGGAGCTTCTACCTTTTTCTTCCCAGTTAAATATTGGCCTGTTATTGATTCTTCACAGTTCATTACATCTTCTAAAGTTCCTGCAACAACTACTTTGCCACCATGTTCTCCTGCTCTCGGGCCTATATCTACAATATAATCTGCTGCTTTCATTGTATCTTCATCATGTTCAACAACTATAACTGTATTTCCTATATCTCTTAATTTCTTTAAAGTTGCTATAAGTTTATCGTTATCTCTTTGATGAAGTCCTATACTTGGTTCATCTAATATATACAATACTCCCATTAGAGCTGAACCTATTTGGGTTGCAAGTCTTATTCTTTGAGCTTCTCCCCCTGATAAGGTACCTGAACTTCTTGCTAAATCTAAATAATCTAAGCCAACATCCACCAAGAATGTAAGTCTATTTTTAATTTCTCTTACTATCTGTTCACTGATTTTTTTGTCCTTTTCAGAAAATTCTATTGAATTTATATACTCAAGCTCCTCCTTAATCGAAAGAGTTGTAAATTCATAAATATTTTTATCACCTATTAAAACAGCTAAAGCTTCCTTATTTAATCTTGCACCCTTACATTTTGGGCAAGTATTATTTCCCATAAATTGCTCAATATATGCTTTCATATCATTAGAATTTGTCTCTATATATCTTCTCTTTAATGAATTTATTTCACCATCATATGCATAATTATATTGAGTTTTAACTCCATCTCTAATATATGTTACATTTAATTTCTTACCATTAGTTCCATATAAAATTAAATCTAATTCCTCTCTGCTTAACTCCTTAACAGGTTTATTTAAATCTATGTCATATTCATGACTTAAGGCTTGTAAAATTGCATAAGTCCAAGAGTCTTCTTTTAGTCTTCCTTCTCCCCAAGTTGCAATAGCACCTTCCATTATACTCAATTCTTTATTTGGGATTATTAAATCTTCATCTAGTTCCATTAATGACCCAAGTCCATCACAATGATCACATTTTCCATATGGGGCATTAAATGAAAACAGTCTAGGTTCTATTTCATCTATGCTCATACCACATTCATGACAAGCAAACTTCTCACTAAAAGTTATATCTTCTCCTCCTATTATGTTTATAACTACTATACCATCAGCAAGTTTTAAAGCTGCTTCAACTGAATCTGTTAATCTTGCTTCTACACCTTCTTTAACAATTATTCTGTCAACTACAACTTCAATGTTATGTTTTTTATTCTTATCTAAATTTATTTCTTCTTCAGTTAAATCATAAATAGAACCATCAACCCTTACTCTTACATATCCGCTTCTCTTCATTTTATCAAGAACTTTCTCATGTTGGCCTTTTTTACCTCTAATTACTGGAGCTAATATTTGAATTTTGGTTCTTTCTTCAAAGTTCATGACTTTATCCACAATTTGATCTACAGTTTGTTGTTCAATTGGTATTTTACATTTAGGACAATATGGCTTACCAACCCTTGCATATAGAAGTCTTAAGTAATCATATATTTCTGTTATAGTTCCAACAGTAGATCTTGGATTTTTGCTAGTAGTCTTTTGAGCAATAGATATTGCAGGGGATAATCCTTCTATATTTTCTACATCAGGCTTATCCATTTGCCCAAGGAACTGTCTTGCATATGAAGATAATGACTCTACATACCTTCTCTGTCCTTCTGCATATAAAGTATCGAAAGCTAAAGAGGATTTTCCCGATCCAGATAAGCCAGTTAAAACAACTAATTTGTCTCTTGGAATTTCAAGTGATATATTTTTTAAATTATTTACTTTTGCTCCCTTTATTATTATTTTATCTTTCATAAAATAAATCCCTTTCTGTTTATATTATATATTTTTTTCTATATATAAATTTTTAAACTCGAACTAATGTTCCTAATTATATTCTAAATTTTATTATAATTATTGTCAATTAATATATCCTTGTCAATGTTTTTAATTTTCCAATTTATGTTTTTGCATTTAAAAAGAGAGCTCTTTTAAAGGCTCCCTATTTCTTAATTTTTATGGTATTCTCTTTTCCATATTAATATGTTTGACTGGTATAACTTCTGAGATAAATATTTTACCTGTAGTTCTATAACCATTCTTAAGATAAAATTCTCTAACACTCAATCTTGTTTCAAGAATTATCTTTTTATATCCTAATTCTCTAGCATAATTCTCCATAGCTCTTAAAATGGCAGAACCAGTTCCTTTTCCTTGATTTTTAGAATTAACAGCTAAGTATTTTATTCTTATTTTTTTATTATCACTATGACTTAAAGTTCCAACTCCTAAGATGTCTTCCTCTTTAAATGCCCCAAAAATGACATCCTTATCTACTTCACTTCTTAAATCATCATCATAAATGCTGCGCCTCCAAGGTCTCCTAAGAACCTCATTTCTTAGAATTAAAGTTTTTTGATAATCATCAGTACCGTACCTGATAATTCTTACTTCCATGATTATAGCCCTCCTTAAATAAAAAAATTGATATAAATCCCCAAATCAATTTTTATATTTAAATTAAATTTTATCATAAGAAACATTACTATTCAATTATGGAAAAGTTTACAAAACAAATATAAAATTTAAGAGATTGATTTTTATAACCAATCTCTTTTAATATTTATTTACCTTTTAAATCATTAATTAAATCACGTAATTCCGCTGCTCTTTCAAATTGTAGATTTTTAGCAGCCTCCATCATTTCTTCTGTATATTTCTTAATTAATTTCTTTTTGTCCTTAGATGAAATTTCTACATTGCCTTCCTTAATAACTTCATAAATAGATGGTTCTTCTGCTGTTTTTGTTGCTTCTATTACATCTCGTATATCTTTAACAATAGTTTTAGGTATTATATTATGTTCTTCATTGTATTTAATCTGCTTCTCTCTTCTTCTTTTTGTTTCTTTTATAGCTTTATCCATAGACCTTGTTATTACATCAGCATACATTATAACTTTGCTTTCTGCATTTCTTGCAGCTCTACCAATTGTTTGTATAAGGGATGTTTCTGAACGTAGGAATCCTTCCTTATCTGCATCTAATATTGCAACTAATGCAACTTCAGGAATATCTAATCCTTCTCTTAAAAGGTTAATTCCAACTAATACATCGAATTTTCCAAGTCTTAAATCTCTTATAATTTCCATTCTCTCTATAGTTTTTATATCTGAATGCATATAGGTAGTTTTTATACCTAAATCAGATAAGTATTTAGTTAAATCTTCTGCCATTTTCTTTGTTAATGTAGTTATAAGCGTTCTATAACCCTTATCTATTGTTTTTCTTATTTCTCCATACAAATCATCTATTTGTCCTTCAACTGGCCTTATTTCTATTACTGGATCTAATAAGCCTGTAGGCCTTATTACTTGTTCAGCCACATTTGTTGAATGGTCTAATTCATATTCTCCTGGTGTAGCACTTACATATATAACTTGATTTATCTTCTTTTCAAATTCCTCAAACTTTAATGGCCTATTATCAAAAGCACAAGGAAGTCTAAAACCATAATCCACCAATGTAGTTTTTCTCGATCTATCTCCTGCATACATTGCTCTAGCCTGAGGTAAAGTGACATGACTTTCATCTATAAACATTAAATAATCATCAGGGAAGTAATCTAGTAAGGTTTGAGGCGGAGTTCCTGGTGCTCTTCCATCTAATATTCTTGAATAATTTTCTATTCCACTACAGTAACCCATTTCCCTAATCATTTCAATATCATAATTAGTTCTCTGTCTTAATCTTTGAGCCTCTAACAACTTTCCTTGACTATTTAATTCTCTTAACCTATCTTCAAGTTCATCTTCTATCTGCCTTATAGCTCTCTCTAATACCTCTTTTGAAGTAGCAAAGTGAGATGCTGGTGAAATAGCCACATGATTTCTTTCCCCTATTATGTTTCCTGTTACAACATCAAACTCTCTAATTCTTTCAATTTCATCACCAAAAAACTCTACTCTTATTCCTTTGCTTGACGAATAGGATGGTATAATATCTAAAGAATCCCCTCTTACTCTAAAAGTACCTCTAGCAAACTCTATATCATTTCTTTCATATTGTATCTCTATTAATTTTTTAATTACTTCATTTCTATCTTTTATCATTCCTGGTCTTAATGAAATTGTTAATTTTTTATACTCTTCTGGATTACCTAGTCCATATATACAGGAAATTGATGCAACTATTATTACATCTCTTCTTTCTAATAAGGCTGATGTAGCTGAATGTCTTAACTTATCTATTTCATCATTGATAGATGCATCTTTTTCTATAAAGGTATCTGTTTGCGGGACATATGCTTCTGGTTGATAATAATCATAATATGACACAAAGTATTCTACTATATTGTTAGGGAAGAACTCCTTAAACTCTGAACATAACTGTGCAGCTAAGGTTTTATTATGAGCTAAAATTAATGTAGGTTTTTGAACTCTTTCAATAATATTAGCCATAGTATAAGTTTTACCTGATCCAGTTACTCCAAGCAGTGTCTGACCCTTATCTCCTCTTTTTATTGATTCAACTAAGCTTTCTATAGCCTTTGGCTGATCACCTGTTGGTTTAAAATTTGATACTATCTTAAACTCCGGCATATTTTCACCTCCATGTTTATAATAACTTTACATATATTCTATACTTAATAGAATATATATTCAACATTATATATAATAGCTCCTGCATCCTAGTGTTGTTCGTTTATTTGAGCGAATGCGAGTTTAACGAAAACACTTGATGCAGAAGCTATTATGAATCTAGAACTTCTTGCACAGTTATTATCTCATGGAATATTGTCTATTTATTTTTTGTAGGTTACATCCTACTTCTTTTTTTTCATCTCTTCTAATACTTTTTTAAAGTTATTTTCTTCTACTTTATACATTTTATTATCTTGTACCATTTTAGGTACTAATAATATTCCTAACCTATTTTTCTCTGGAATAATCTTTAAATCGACTATTTCCCCGGAAATTCTTATTACTTTTATAGATATCTCTCTTAATTCTTTCTTTATAACTTTAATAACATCAACTTCTGATTGAGCTTTCTCATTATTTACTTCTATTATTCTATCGCCTCTTCTTATACCATCTCTATAAAAATAAGAATATGGAGATACTTCTAAAACTGAAACACCACTATCATCTGTATAGTATATGTATTTTCCCCTTTTTTCTAATTTCTCTTGTATCTTTAGCATAAATTCATGTCCAATTGGTGCAAAAGTAATAACTATAATTTGTCCAACAATTCCGTAAGCAGCTAATTGAGAAACCACTGATAATATTAATCCATATATTAAAATTCCAACTCCTGAATAAAGAGTTTTTTCCTTCTTTTTCTTTGTAAAAGTTATTGAATTATAACTTAAAACTCCGTAAAAAGGAATTGCAGAAATTATTGTACTAGCCAATATTAACATAGTTTCTTTATTGTTTAATATAGGCCACCAAGTTGGTGTTTCTACAGCTGTAGTCATTACACTTGAAGAATTCCCTGAAAAAATAATAAATATTGCAACAGGTAAAGCCCAAAATCTATTATAAGCAAAACCACCTAATATTTTATTATCTTTATTTGTAAATACAGGAATCGCTCCCCTGCTTCCATCTACAATAACTAAAAATCCTTCTATTATATGCATTACACCAACAAAAGTCATTAAACTTAGTATATCAATATTTAAGTAAACTTCAGTATTAGTAACATCTGCAAAGATATTAGCTAAAATGCTTATAAGTCCTAATATAGAACTTGAATAAGAAAAGCACATATATTTTTTCTTAAAAAATAAAAGTACTATTGATATCAGAAAAATAAATTCTATTCCTGAATTTTCATTAAACATAACTCCTAACAAAGCAAGAATTACACTTGCTACTGCTCCAGCTATTATTCCTAGTGATATCTGTGAAAGTGTAAGCTCTAGGGGAGAGTTTATACTTTCCCCTAAAGTTAATCTTTGCATCATAGATACTTTTTTATTTTTAAAATAAAATATTACACCTAAAATAACTAAAGTAATTATGTGAGCAGGCTCAATTATGGCATAAGCTACAGCTCTTAAAGTATATAATATTAAGTCCATCCGAGCCTCCTATTTCATTTTATCTTTTAATACTTCTAATGCTTTTAAGTATTGTGTATCTATACTTCTATTATATTCCATTTGCATAGTTTCTTTTGGTATAGAAACTTCTATATCTGGAGTTATTCCTATTTTGTGTATATTTTCTCCCTTTGGTGAATAATACTTTGATGTTGTCACTTTTAATCCTACAGTTCCACCTTCAAATTCTATTAGCTGTTGAACTATACCCTTACCAAAGCTTTTTTCCCCTACTGTAGTAGCAACTCCATAATCCCTAAGAGCTCCTGTTACTACTTCTGAGGCTGAAGCACTTCCTCCATCTATTAATACAACTAAAGGCATTCCTATTGCATCTCCACCTACAGATTTTGATTCTACTTTATTATCATATTTATCAATTGTATAAGTGATAATTTTTCCTTTTTCTATAAATTGCGATGCAACTTCAACTGCCTCATTTAAGAAACCTCCAGGATTTCCCCTTAAATCAAGTATAATTCCTTTCATGCCCTTATCTTTTAATTCTAAAATTTTATTTTTAAATTCATCAGCAACATCTTCATCAAAGGAAGTTATTTGAATATATCCTATATTATCCTCTACAATTTCACCTCTAACAGCTTCAACTTTTATTACATCTCTTTTAATTACTATATCAAGAATTTCTGTTTCATTTCTTTGAACTTTTAGAGTTACATTAGTACCTTGTTCCCCTCTTATCATTGCAACTGTATTATCTAGAGTAGGATTCACTAATTCTTTACCATCTACTTCTATTATTACATCTCCTGACTGTAATCCTGCTGCTTCTGCTGGTGAACCTTCTATAGGAGCAATTACTGTTACCTTATCTTCTTTAATTCCTAGGTGGGCTCCTATCCCAACAAATTCTCCTTCACTTTGCTCTATAAATTGCTTATATTCCTCAGCATTCATAAATACCGTATATGGATCATTAAGAGAATCTGTCATTCCTTTTATTGCAGCCTCCAGTAATTTTTCATCATCAATTTCTCCATCATATTTTGCTAACAGTGCATTTCTAACTTGAAACAACAGCTCATATTTCTGTACATCTTTTATATCACTTAAATCACTTGCTACATCCTCACTAACCTTTCCTATAGTTACTCCATTCATAGCAAGAATATTACCTAAGTAAAATAAGAATATATTTGAAATTAAAAAAATAACGATTATTAATGTTATAATTATTGGTTTTTTTAAGCTTCGTTTTTGCACCTGATTATTCTTATCCTCCATATAAATACATACTTCCTTTCAAAAACATTATAAAAACAAATTATTTAATAATTAACCTTAAATATGTTTTAAGTGGAGAATTATCTCCACTTAATATTATATAATTTATTCTATCTTTTATTTCAATTTTTTATACATCTAAGAACTTCCTTAAGGCAAAGGCGCTTCCTACTGAACCAATAACAGCTCCACCTAATATAAATCCTAATCCTAAAGGTCCAAGTATAAAGCTTGGCGAAATTATATTTGCAATAAATACACTAGAAACTATGTAGTTATATACTCCTTTATATGCAAAGAATAATAAAAATACTGATAATATTGAGCCAATTAATCCAATTACTATTCCCTCTATAATAAAAGGCCATCTTATAAACCAATCTGTTGCCCCAACATATTTCATTATTCCAATTTCTCTTCTTCTAGAAAATACTGTTATTTTGGTAGTATTAGTTATTAAGAAAATTGATACTCCAATAAATACCACAAAGAGCACCATTCCAATAACTCTTACAGCATTTACAAAAGAGCTAATACTTTCAATCATTTCTCTGGCATTAGTAATATCATCTACCCCTGCCATATCCTTTACTGCTGCTTCTATTGAATCTGCATATTCAGGTGCTTCTAATTTAACAATATATGAATTTTGTAAAGGATTTTTCTCTAAATCATATCCTTGTATTAACCCTGGATTATCTTTAAAACTTTCTTTAAAATTTAAGAAAGCTTCTTCCTTAGTTTCATATATTACTTCCTCTACCCCTTCTTGCTCAGACAATTTTATTTCTATTTCTCTCTGATCTACTAGCTTTATATCATCCTTTAAATATACCTTGATTTCTATCTTTGAAGCTACATCCTCTACCGCCCTGCTAAAATTCAAGCCTAGAAGAGCAAATGTACCAAATATAAAGAATGTTATAAGTACAGTTATAATAGCAGCTATACTTAATGTTCTATTTCTTTTTAGACTTTTAAAAGCATCTATAAAAAAATACTTCATTGAATTAATCTTCATTTTCGTACATCCCCCTTCTACTATCTCTTGTTATATATCCCTTTTCTATAGCTATAACCCTCTTTTTCATATGGTCAACTATATCTTTAGCATGGGTTGCCATAACAATAGTGGTTCCACCCCTATTGATATCTTCTAACAATTCCATTATTCCTTTTGCTGTTTCTGGGTCTAAGTTTCCTGTTGGCTCATCACAAATTAAAACTGAAGGATTATTTACTATTGCTCTTGCCAAAGCAACTCTTTGCTGCTCTCCTCCAGATAATTCGTTAGGAAACATTTTATATTTATGTGATAATCCAACTAATGATAACACCATTGGAACTCTTTTTCTAATTTCTTTTGGGGATGCTTCTACAACTCTCATAGCAAAAGCTACATTTTCATACACATTTAAAGTTGGAATAAGTCTAAAATCTTGAAAAACCATTCCAATCTTTCTTCTATAATATGGAATTTGCTTTCTAGTTATACTAGAAAGTTTAGTTCCTGCCACATATACTTCTCCAACAGTTGGATCTACTTCTTTTATTAACATCTTTATAAAAGTTGACTTACCTGAACCAGATGGTCCAACTAAAAAAACAAATTCTCCCGAATCAATACTTATATTAACGTCAGTTAAAGCCTTAACATTATTATCATATAACATTGATACGTTATCAAACTTTATCATTATAAAACACCTCTCGCCTAGCTTATTAAATAGAATTTTAAGCTTATAGCGTTATTATAACATAATACAATGTTTTAAAAAAACTATTTTTCTTATTTTATAGACAATAAATGATTTTTTAATACTTTCTTAATATTCTACAAATCCCTTACCTAAGGCTTCAGTAGATTCACTGACAGTTAAAAAAGCTTCAGGATTATTTTCTTTTATAAACTGTTTTAATGTAATAAATTGTTTAGAATTTAAAACTGAATAAATTATTGCAGTATCTGATTTAGTATATCCACCTTTCCCAGTTAGTATTGTACATCCTCTATCTATTTTATTATTAATAAAATCTACAATTAAATCCTCTTCCTTAGTTATAATAAATACTTGCTTAACAGGATTTATTCCAGCAATAAACTTATCTATTAAATTACCTATTATTATGGTACTTAATAAACCAAATAAGCCTTTTTCTACTCCAAAAGAATATATTGCTAAAATTGTAACTGTACAATCTGCAATTAATAATCCTTGACCTATAGGTATATGAAAAAACTTATTTATAAACTTTGCTATTATTGACGTTCCTCCTGTTGATGCATTTTGATTAAATACTATAGCTGTCCCAAAAGCTACTACTGCTGAGCCAAAAATACTAGCTAAAAGCAGATTATCAGTAACGACTATAGGCGGAAATACATTTTCGCAAAGCCACATAAAAGCAGATGTCAACATCGCTGAATAAATACTTTTAATCCCAAAGGAGCCTCCTATAAAAATAAATGATAATACAAATAGAACTAAATTACATATAAACATAAAAACACTAGGGCTTATTGGAAAAATTGCATTAATAGCTAGAGCTAACCCTGAAATACCTCCTGATGCAATTCCATTAGGGAAGTGAAAATACTCTAATCCTATCACAACAATGGCAACTCCAATTGTTGATAAAAAATATTCTTTAATCGTCTTCATATTTCTTTCGTTTTCCTCCTACTATAAGTTTATACTATCCTAAATCTCCAAAACCTTCTCCCATAACTTCATGAACTTCTCCAACAGTTATAAAAGCCTGAGGATCTACTTTTGAAATGTATTGCTTTAATCTTATGAATTCACTTCTTCCTAAAACTGCATATATAACACGAGTTTCTTCACCACTAAAAGCTCCTATTCCCTTAAGATATGTGCATCCTCTATCTAAATCATTCATAATAAACTGTGATATTTTATGGTTTTCAGTACTTATTATAATTACTTCTTTACATTTCTTAAATCCTTCTATTACCTTATCTATTAAAATTCCATTCATAACTACGGTTAACATTGCATATAAACCTTTATCTAATCCGAAAGTTAAAGCACCTAGTAAAGTAATAATAAAATCAACAGCTAACAACGATTTACCAACATCAATATTAAAATAGTCATTTAGTATTTTTGCAACTATATCTGTACCGCCTGTAGATGCGTTAACATTAAAAATTATCCCCATACCAAGAGCTGTTATAGCAGTTCCAAATATCGCTGCTAACATTAGATCTTCTGTTAATGCGAAAGGGCTAAAAAACTGTTCAATAAATATCATAATTCCTGATAATAATAAACTAGCTACTATTGTTTTAAGCCCAAATGCTTTCCCAAGAAAAATAAATCCTACAATAAATAAAATTAAATTCATTATAAAAACTAATGATCCTGTAGAAATCACTGGAATGTATTTAGTTATTACTACAGCTAATCCTGTTACTCCACCAGCTGCTATATCATTAGGAATAAAGAAATATTCAAGGGCTACAGCAACTAATATAACACCAATAAAAATTAATAAATATTCTTTTAATCTATCTTTCATTAACCTTCGTCCCCCTATTAGACTTTTTATTATTTTCCCACACTTTACAATTTATATCCTCATATATAACATATCCAAAATTATATTATATTTCTATTTATATACACTTTCAATATAAAGAAAAAAGAGCTGTTTCATCTATAATATAGAACAGCTCTTTCTTCATAATTTGCATGGTAAATTAGCTATTAGTTTAAATATATATTATTTTTTTAAAGAGATAGCTTTTTTAACTTTTTCTACTATATTAGCTGAAGTTAAGCCGTATTTTTCTAATAATTGATTTGGCAATCCACTTTCTCCAAAAGTATCATTAACTCCAACTTTAACTACAGGTACTGGATATTCTTCACATAAAACTTCTGAAACAGCAGATCCTAAACCACCAATAATATTATGTTCTTCTGCTGTTACTATTGCTCCTGTTTCTTTTGCTGCTTTTATTAAAATATCTTTATCAATAGGTTTTAATGTGTGTATGTTTATAACTCTTGCACTAATTCCTTGCTTTTTAAGCTCTTCTTTTGCTTCAAGAGCAGCATCAACCATTATTCCTGTCGCAACTATTGTTACATCATTTCCTTCTGATAAAGTTACACCTTTTCCTATTTTAAATTCATAAGTATCCTCATCATTTATTATATTAACTGCAGCTCTTCCTAATCTAACATAGCAAGGTCCTTCATATTCAGCAATTGCTTTTATAGCAGCAGCTGCTTCAACTCCGTCAGAAGGACATATTACAGTCATATTTGGTATACTTCTCATTAAGGCTAAATCTTCAACAGCTTGATGAGATGCTCCATCTTCTCCCACAGTTAATCCAGCATGAGTTGCGCATATTTTTACATTTAACTTTGGATAACATATTGAATTTCTAATTTGTTCAAAGGCTCTTCCTGCTGCAAACATTGCAAAAGTACTTACAAAAGGAATTTTGCCACAAGTTGATAAACCAGCTGCAACAGCCATCATATTAGCTTCTGCTATTCCCATGTTAAAAAATCTTTCTTCGCAAACAGCTTTAAAATCTGCAGTTTTTGTAGATTTTGAAAGATCCGCATCTAAAACTACTATATTCTCATTAACACTTGCTAATGATGCTAACGCTTTACCATAAGCTTCTCTTGTTGCAATCTTCTTACTCATTATCTATTACCTCCGATTTCAGCTAGCGCTTGTTCGCATTGTTCTTTATTCGGTGCATTTCCATGCCATGCAGCTTCATTTTCCATAAAGGAAACTCCTTTTCCTTTTACTGTCTTACAAACTATCATTGTTGGCTTACCCTTATAATTTTTAGCCTTTTCTATTGCATCAATTATTTCTTCATAATTATGACCATCGATAGTTAGAACATTCCAACCGAAAGCTTCAAACTTTTTATCAATTGGTGATGGATTCATAACTTTTGTTATATCTCCATCTATCTGTAGTCCATTAAAGTCTACGAAAGCAGTTAAATTATCTAACTTATAATGAGCTGCTGACATAGCTGCTTCCCATACTTCGCCTTCTTCTAATTCTCCATCTCCTAAGATTGAATATACTCTATAATCCTTCTTATCAATTTTACCAGCTAAGGCCATTCCAACAGCTGCTGATATTCCTTGACCTAATGATCCCGTAGACATATCTATTCCAGGTAATGACTTCATACTAGGATGTCCTTGTAACCTTGAATCAATTTTTCTTAATGTATTTAATTCTTCTGGATCAAAATATCCTTTTCTTGCTAAAACACTATATAAGGCAGGTGCAGCGTGCCCCTTTGATAATACAAATCTATCTCTATTCGCATCCTTTGGATTTTTGGGATCAATATTCATTTCTTTAAAATACAATGTAACAAGTATATCTGTTATTGATAGAGAGCCACCAGGATGTCCTGAACGAGATTCTGTTAACATTGAAATAATATCACCACGAACAGTTTTAGATATTTCTTTTAATTCCTCAATATTATTTGACATTTTTCATCCTCCTAAGATTTAAATTTACCTGTGAATAGGTTGCCCTATTTTGCTAAAACTATTTTATCATAGCCTTTTTCTTTTGTATATACTTAATATATATTGAATTTAATAAAATATATATTATTTGTTATAAATGTTACTCTTTTAAATCAATTGTATATCACATTATCTTTTGTTTATATAAACAAAAGAAACCCAAAAGGGTTTCTAAATTATTAAACGTACACTTTATATGCCTTTAAATTATTAAATTTCTTTTTCTAAGTTTAAACTAATTAATAAAGCTTTATTAACTTTTTTCATGTCACTATCTGTCATGTGTCCTATTTTTTCTTTTAATCTTCTTTTATCTAAAGTTCTTATTTGTTCTAATAAAACAACAGAATCTTTATTTAAACCGTATTCTTCTGAAGAAATTTCTACATGTGTAGGCAATTTTGCTTTATTTATTTGTGATGTTATAGCTGATACTATAACTGTCGGACTATATTTATTCCCAATATCATTTTGAATTATTATAACAGGTCTAATTCCCCCCTGTTCTGATCCGACTACTGGACTTAAATCAGCATAGAAAATGTCCCCTCTTTTTACTACCATAGTGGTCATTAGAATATCACACTCCGCAAAGCCAGTTCTCATATTCCCTAATATCTGCAAGTTCACATTCGAAAGGAAGTTGCGAAAACTCCAAATTAATTTTAGACATCTCTTTATAGCCTTCCTTCATCATCTCTAAAAAATCTATATCAATTTTATCATTCTCATACTTTATTATATTATTTTTTTTAAATTTATTTACACTTTTTATTCTAATATCACTTTTTTTGAAATAAATTTTCTTATACTTTTTAGACATAATTTGCCTCCATATAGAAATTCTATGTATAAATAAATTATATTGCAAATTATGTCACATTGTCAAAATCAAATTGTTATTTTCTAAGTATTTCTAAGTATTTTTAAATTTTTATTTTAAAAAAACAAAAATATTACTTAAAAATCTATTTATACTTATGTATTTTACGCATCTATTCCCTTACAACTTACAAATAATCACAAATATAAAACTGGTTAATTTTTTTAATAAAATAATTCTTTATCTATTTTTTTTAATTTTTGAAATTCTTTATATATTATTTTTACTTTATCATTACCCTTTTTATCATAAATAATAGTTCCAATTGGAATTTTATTGTTCTTATCTATAAAGATTCTAGCCTTATCTAAATGTTCATTTTTAAAAGGCAGCTGGCAAATTAATTCAAGGTATTCAGTATCTCCCCATTCTTCCTGACCTTCTTTTATTTCTCCATCTACCATAGGTAAATTCAACATTTGATTCATAAAGGCTAAAGAATGAAAATTATCCATATCTTTATCAATTTCATATTTCTTATTAGATATATTATCTTTTACTATAATTTTGTCGTCCTTATAGAACTTTATTCTGTCTTCGCCAAAATCAATTCTTCCACCTATTTCGCTACAATAGTATTGAATTGTTTCTTCTCTTTCTTCTCCCCTTGAATTTTTAATTATATATTCTACTTTTGTACTATAATTTTTAATATTTTTTAATGTTTCTATTATCTCCTCATTACTTGGTTCTGCTGTTAATCTAAATATTATTATTAATATAATAAAAATAACAGGTATTGAAACCAAAGTTCCTATTAATATCTTTCTTTTCATAAATCCTCCTAAAGCTATCATTTATTATTACAATATTAGCTTTATAAGGATTTTATTCTTACTTTAAAATTTATCTAGATATATTTTCCATAACTTTTGAAATATTATCTATTATATCTGAAGCTATAGCATTATATTTATTTTTACTAGCTTCCTCTCCTGCTAAACCATGTATATAAGCTCCAAGTAAGGCTGACTCCATAAGTGAATGTTTTTGTCCAAGCAGTGATGCTATTATTCCTGTTAAGCAATCTCCCATACCTCCTGAAGCCATTTTACTATTTCCAGTATTATTTATGTAAACAAAATTTCCATCAGTTATAACAGTTTTATATCCCTTTAATAAAACTACTATATTATTTTCTTTTGCATATTTTTTAGCAACTTCTATTCTATTTTCTTCAACATAGCTAATAGGTTTATCAATAAGTCTTGCCATTTCCCCTGGATGAGGTGTAAATATTCCTCTATCTTTTATTATATTCATTAATTCTCTATCTTTAGAAAAAACATCTAAGGCTCCTGCATCAATAACATAATATTTGTTATCATAATTATCTATTTCTTTTATAATATTACAGTAGATTTCTTCTATTAATCCAGGACCAATAGCTATTACATTAGAATTTTCCAATGTTTTCTTAACTTTATTTTCTTCCTTTATGTTTAAAGTCATAGCTTCTGCTAACTTGCAACTTAATATATCTTGTACATATTTTGAGGATATTAAAGTGGTTAAGCCAGCTCCAGATCTAACACAAGCTTGAGCAGTTATATAAGCTGCTCCAGTATATCCTTCACTTCCAGCTATTATTGAAATTTTACCAAAATCCCCTTTATGACTATATATTTTTCTTTTATTTAATATTTTCTTATAATCTATACTTTCAAGCATAAAAATCCCCTCAGAATTTACTTCTTTGGCCGCCTTTGGTATTCCTATGCTTAATAGTTCTAAATTTCCAATATAATCAATTGAGTTATAACTAATATATCCTCTTTTTATTGCTTCAAAAGTATATGTAGTTTTTGCTTTAATAGCAGTTCCCATAACTTTTCCTGTATCGACATTTATTCCTGAAGGAACATCAACGCTAATTATGTCTTTGAAATTCAAGTTAATAAATTCTACAATTTTAGAATAAAAATCATTTAAATCTCTATTTAATCCAACACCAAAAATACAATCTATAGCTACATCATATTTTAAAGGATTTATCTTGCTAAGATCTTTAATTGCTCTTATCTTAATGATATTTGCATTTATTTTTTCTAATATATTAAAGTTTACTAAAAAGTCTTTTGTATAATTATCTTTTTCACTTATTATAACTACTGTTACACTTTTATTTAACAGTATTAATTTTCTTGCAATAGCTAATCCATCACCTCCATTATTACCACTTCCACAAAAAATAATTAAGTCGTTATATAAATCTTTTATTTTGTCTACAATTTCGCTTGCTGCATTTTCCATTAAAATAATACTCGGAATCTCTAAGTTTTCTATTGCATATCTATCTAAGTTTTTACAAGCTTTTCCTGACATTATATATTGCATTATATCGCCTCCAAAATTACAAAAGATACAGCATCGTTTTTATTATGAGATATAGATATACTAATTTTATGTTCGGTTCCTATTATCTCTTTAATGTTATCATTAATTATTACAACTGGTTTTCCAAGATGATCCCTCAATATTTCTATATCTTTTAAAGCAAACCCTCTTATTCCAGTTCCTAAAGCTTTACTTAAGGCTTCTTTACCAGCAAAATTGCCAGCAATTACTTCATATCTCATATTTTTAGATTTAAAAAGTTCAATTTCCTTCTCTGTAAAAACTTTATTTAAAAAATTAGGATTTTTCTCTATGGCTTTTTCTATTCTATCTATTTCAATTATATCTGTTCCTATACCTAATATCATATAATCACCTCTTAATTATATTTTACTATAATTAGAGGCTCTATTATAAAAAGTTCTAATTAAAATCTGACACATATTTATCAACATAGGAACCTAATATGTCAACCATATGAATAGGTGAAACTAAATTATCATTTAATAAATAAAGTAATTTTTCAACTTTTTCTTTAACATTAGAAATTTTTCTAATCTCTTCTCTTTCAATTTTCACAAGCTTATCTCCTACAAAATCTTGCCTTTCTGCTTCTATTCCATACGCATGTCCATTCATAAAATCCTCTTTAATAAGCCTATAGTAATACCTCATTTCTTTATTTTCTTCTTTAATGCAATTTCCACCTATGCTATTTTCAATATACATCAAGATTCCCCCCCGCAAATTCAAATATCTTTTCAACATATTTTAAAGATAACACATATTTTATTAAAACAATGTCAAACTATGTTTGTTAATAATTAAAATATTTCTTTATTTTTTTACATTTTTTTCTTATCAAAAATATTTTTATTAATTCAATTTAATTTAATAAAAATATTCATTAACTTCTTCCTCTTTTATTTAAGAAAAAGCAAGAATATTCATTAAATTTGATAGTATTTTTATAATAATATTCCTTAAAATAGTTAAAATAAACTTATAAAAAATAATTTATATATTCAAAAATATATTCCTAAAAATAAAAATTAAATATCTATTGATATTGTTAATTAATTATCATATAATATTAATTATTAGATAACTATTATTAAATAATATTAATTTTAGATAAGGTGTGATTTTATGAAACATTTAGAATTAAAGAAAGATATTTATTGGATTGGTGCTCTCGATCCTAATTTAAGAGTATTCGATATAATTATGTACACTCCATATGGAACTAGTTATAACTCTTATGTAGTTAAAGGAAGCGAAAAAATAGCTTTATTTGAAACTGTTAAAGTTCAATTTTTTGATCAATATTTAGAAAGATTAAAAAGCTTAAATATTGATATAACAAAAATAGACTATATAATCGTTGATCATACTGAACCTGATCATGCAGGATCAGTTGCAAAATTACTAGAACTTTCACCAAATGCTAAAATTGTTGGTTCAGCCACTGCATTAAGCTTTCTAAAAGATATTGCAAATAGAGACTTTGAAGCTATTACTGTAAAACATGGTTCTGAAATAAGCTTAGGGAATAAAACCCTTAGATTTATCTCTGCTCCATTCTTACATTGGCCAGATTCTATCTACACTTATATTGTAGAAGATGAAGTTTTAATAACTTGTGACTCCTTTGGTTCTCACTATTCTTCAGAAAATATAATAAACAGTAAAGTTGAAAATAGAGAACACTACATGGAAGCATTAAAATATTATTTTGACATGATATTTGGACCTTTTAAGCCTTATGTTCTAAAGGCTATAGATAAGATAAAAGACCTAAAAATCGATATGATTTTACCTGGTCACGGCCCAGTATTAGTTGAAAATCCTATGGAAATTATAGAGCTTTACAAGGAATGGAGTACTCCAAAAGAAGCTAAGAATAAAAATAAGGTTGTAAGTATTTCTTATGTTTCTGCATATGGATACACTGAAATTTTGGCAAAAGAAATTGCAAAGGGAATAGAATCTGTTGAAAATGTAGAAGCTAGATTATTCAATGTTATAGAAAATGATATTAATAATATCGTAGAAAGCATCGAAGAATCAGAAGGAATTTTATTTGGTTCACCAACAATAGTATCTGAATTACTTCCTCCTGTACGTGATGTATTAACAAAATTAAATCCAGTTATTCATGGCGGAAAATTAGCTGCAGCCTTTGGTTCATATGGTTGGAGCGGTGAAGCTATACCAAGAATAGAAACAAGATTAAACGAATTAAATATGAAACTCTTTGGACCAAGTTTAAAAGTTAAATTTAAACCTTCTGATGAAGAATTAAATGAAGCCTTTGAATTTGGAGTAAGATTTGCAGAAACATTGATAGGTGAAAGAGAATTTGTGCCTTTTGATAAAGAGGAAGATACTAGAAAAAAGAGTGCTGATGATACTCCCAGTGGTGGCAAATTAAAACTTTGGAAATGTATTGTCTGCGGAGAAATATTTGAAGCAGAAACAGTTCCAGATGTATGCCCCGTTTGTGGTGCTGGTAGTGATCAATTTATTGAAATTCCAAGAGAAGAAAATAAATTCACTAGTGATACAAAAGAAACCATTGTAATAATTGGTAATGGTGCAGCTGGTTTCTATGCGGCAAAAGCTATAAGAGAAAGAAATATTAATGCTGTTATTAAATTAATTTCTAACGAACCTGAACATAGTTATGTTAGAACTCAACTTTCAGATTTAATAACTGAAGAACCAGATAATACTTTCTATCTTGAAAAAGAAAATTGGTATAAAGAAAATAATATTATCGAAATCCTTGGCGTTAATGTAAATTCTATAGATAAAGATAAAAAGATTATTGTACTTGATAATAATGAACAAATTAAATATGATAAGTTAATTTTAGCAAATGGAAGTTATAATTTTGTTCCTCCAACAAAAGTTAAATATGAAACTTCAGAAATAGAAATTAACTCAGAAAATTATAAAACTCTAAAAGGAATTCATACAATAAAAAAACTTGCTGATGTTAAAATCATAAAAAATGAACTTCCTAATGTAAAAAATGTTGTTGTTGTAGGTGGAGGCTTACTAGGTTTAGAAGCTGCATGGGAATTACAAAAGAAAAATGTAAAAGTTACGGTTATTGAATTAGCTGATAGACTACTACCTCGTCAATTAGATACAGAAGGTTCAAACTTATTTAAAAATATAATAACTAATACTCCAGTAGAAATTCTTCTAGGAGAAGCTGTAGATTTTATAAATGCAGATAATAATGGGGTTAAGTCTATACAACTAAAGAGCGGTAAATTAATTAAAACTGATATGATTATTTATTCAGTTGGAGTTAGATCAAATATAAATTTAGCTAAATCTACTGGAATTGAATGTAATAGAGGAATTATTGTAGACGAGAACATGAGAACAAATTTACCTGATATATATGCTTGTGGTGATGTTGCCGAACTTAATGGTATATATTATGGAAATTGGCCAGCTGCAATTGAAATGGGTAAAGTTGCTGGAGCAAATGCTGTTGGTGATGACTTAAAATTTGAAAAATTCGTTTCTTCTACTATATTTGCAGCTATGGAAGCCAATATTTTCTCTGCAGGATCAATTAATTTTGATGATGCAGCCTTAGAAAAAATAGGTTCAATTAATCCAGAAGAGAATAAATATATTAAATTATTCTTTAGCAATAATAAACTAGTTGGAGGAATACTAATTGATGATTTATCTTCATCAGTTAAAATAATTGAAGGTATCAAAAATGGAACTGATAAGGCTACTATGTTAGCTCAAAATATATTTTAATAAAAAACAACTCCAATAAAGTTTAATATAAATAAAACTTATCCATAATTTAAAAGGTCAGATTACAGAAATGTAACTGACCTTTTATTTTAATTAGCTAAATTATTAATATTTTCTGTTGATTTAGAGTCTTTTTCACCTCTCCTGTTATTAACAAATTTGAAGTCTTCACCTATAACCTCTGCAATATATTTTTTCTTGCCTTCTTTATCTTCATAACTTCCTGTTCTAAGTCTTCCACTCAAACTTATGTAGCTGCCTCTTTTCATATATTCACAAATAACTTCTGCTTTTCTTCCCCAAAAGGTTACTGGTATTAAGTCAGATTTCCTTGTTCCATCTGATGACTTAAAATTTCTTTCTACTGCAATTATAAATTTAGTGAAAATTTTATCGCTACCTTCAACATTTCTTAGTTCAGGGTCTTTAATTAATTTTCCTAATAATACTATTTTATTCATTTTATACACCTCCTGACTTTCTTCTTTGATTATATCCAGTTAGTGTTTTTATATACATAAAACTATAAAATTAATATTTTTTTCTTCTCGTTGATAATACCGAATTTATTTCTGCTCCTATAAGTAAAATGAATGATGTTATATATAACCAAATCATTAAAGCAAATACTGCTCCAAGACTTCCATAAAGCCTTGAGTAATTAGCAATATTATCTACATAAAATGAAAATATCAAAGATATTACTATCCATCCTAAGCTGCTAAAAATTGCTCCCGGAATAACTTCTTTCCATGGAATTTTCTCTGCAGGAGTATATCTATATAATAAAGCAAAAACAAATACCATAATTACTATTACTGCTATATATCTAATTAAATTCCACAATAAATTAACTACTGACTCAAAAGGTAATATAACCATTAAATATTCCTCTATTAAATTACCGAAAACTAATGCTGCAAGTGCTAATACTATTACCATTGAAAGAGCCAAGGTAAAAAACATTGATATCATTAGCATCTTCATAAGATTTCTTCTTTCTCGGATATTATAAGCTTTATTTAACCCCTTAACTACACCCCTAAAGCCAGAAGAAGCAGACCAAATAGTTAATACTATAGAAACTCCCAATAATCCAACATTCTGTGTTCCTACTATCTCATCTAATGTAGTAGCTATCAGGCTTAAAACATTATCTGGAAGAAGTGTTCCTAGAGCACTTATAATATTTAAAGAATCCAAAGGACTAAAAGCAATAAGATTCATTATAAATATTAAAAAAGGAAAAAATGATAATATTAAGTTATAAGCTAATTGTGCTGCTAAAGCAAATACATCATCATTATTAACTTTTACTATAAAAAACACAAGTTTCTCAAGTTTAGTATTTTCTCTATTGCTATTTTTACTCATTTATATAATTTAGCGAGAAATATAATAAAATGAAATTTCTCCCTAAATTCTCCTTTCTATCTAAATATATTAATATTATCTTTCTTATATATACTATTATAACCTATTTAGTATTATATCTATTTCTATATTATATCTCTTTTTATTATTTAATCGATATAAAGTTAAACGATTTCTAATCATAATTATTTATGTTATAATTTACATAAATGAATTTAGAAAGGATAAGGTTTTATGATATATACATTAGAAAATGAAAAAATTAAAATTACTGCTAATACTTATGGTGGAGAACTAAATAACTTAATTACAAAGAAAGATTCTGTTGAATTTTTATGGAATGGAGATGAAGCTTATTGGAAATACCATTCCCCTATTTTATTTCCTATAGTTGGAAAGGTTCTAGATGGAAAATATATAGTAGATGGAAAGGAATATAATCTTCCTCAACATGGGCTTGCAAGAGTAAGAGAATTTAATATGATAGAAAAAACTGAAAATAGAATTGTTTTTGAACTACTATGGAACGAAGATACTTTAAAGTTATACCCTTATAAGTTTTCTTTAAGACTTTCTTATGATCTTTTAGAAGATGGAGTAAAGGTTGGATATGAAGTTAAAAACTTAGATAATAAAGATATGTATTTTTCAATAGGAGGACACCCTGCCTTTATGTGCCCTTTATTTGAAAACGAAAAATTTGAAGATTATTATTTTGAATTTGACCAAAAAGAAACTGCTGAAGTTATGCTTACTGATATAAATACTGGCTATTTTACAAGAGAAAGAAAAGAATTTTTAAATAATCAAAATAAGATAAAGCTTGATTTAAAATTATTTGAATATGATGCTTTAATATTTGATTCATTAAAATCTAACTCCATAACTTTAAAATCAGATAAAAACAATAAGTCAATAACTATGGATTTTACTAACTTTCCATATTTAGCTTTATGGACAAAAGCAACTGGAGCTCCGTTTATATGTATTGAACCTTGGTATGGTCATGGAGATTTCTTTGATTTTAAAGGTGATTTTAAAGATAAAGAAGGAAATCAAATGTTAAAATCTAATGAAATCTTTACGGCTAGTTACAGCTTACATTTAAAATAACTAGAATATAACTCATTCAATAATAGAGTTTTAATAATTTAACATATCTGAATTATAAAAAAGCTATCGCCTTAACGAGTTAAAATTCGTTAGCCATAGCTTTTTTATTTAATCTTTTAAGTTTTAAAGTAACTAAAGATCATTCCAAATTTTACATTATAATTTAAAATTGCTATTGAAGCTATTCTTCCAGTGCTACTGCTCTTACTGGAGAACCATCTCCATCCTTTATTTTTAATGGAATTGTAACTAAAGTAAACATATCTGATTTTATTAAATCTAGATTATTTAAATTTTCTATTATTAATCTTCCTCTTGATAAGATAATATTGTGTATTTCAAATTCAATACTATCAAATTTATCAAGAGATATTGCATCTATACCAATTCCTCTAATAGTAAATTCACAAAGCCATTTTGCTGCGTTTTCAGTTAAACTAGGATAATTATAAAAATATTCTTCCTTATTCCAATATTTGTACCATCCAGTTTTTAATATTAAAAAGTCACAATTATTTAATGCATTTTCATAAGGCAATAAATCCTTTATTGTTATTTGCTCTAAATGAGAAACATCTATTATTAAAGCTAATCCAATAAAATTTTCTACACTATATTCATCTATATTCTTTCCCTTTTCTATAAAATGGCTTGGAGCATCTATATGAGTTCCTATATGCGTACAGATATTTAACTTTTTTTCATTATATCCATCCTTCTCAATAGTTGCCATATTATATATTTCTGGCCTTTCATCTTTAGTGTATGTAATCATATTTTCACTTATTTTATGACTTAAATCAATTACTCTCATTTTTCCCCCTCTATTCCATCCCTTGCCAATCACTTGGCAATAAATCTATATATTTTCTATTAAAATATCTATCATCTATCAATAGTACTCTTCCTTTGTCTTCTTCTCTTCTTATTACTCTTCCTATAGCCTGCATAACTTTATTTATGCCAGGATACACATAAGCATAATCAAATCCTTCATCTTTAAAATAATCCATTATAATATTAGTTTCATTTGATATTTTAGGAAATCCTACCCCTATAACTATACTTCCTATAAGCTTTTTACCTGGCAAGTCAATCCCTTCAGAAAACATTCCTCCAATAACACAAAAAGCACTTATATTAGCACCTTCATAAAAGTTACTTAAAAACCCTTCTTTTTCAGCTTCAGTTAAAGCTTCTCCCTGAACTATAGTTCTTTCCTCACCATATAATTCTACATATCTTAAATAAACTTTTTTCAAATATTCATATGAAGGAAAAAAAATCATATAATTTCCTATCTCTTCGTTAGTAAAATTTTTTATTATCTCGCATAGCTTATCTATATTCTTATCTCTATATTTATATCTCATATTTAAAGGGTTTTTATATACTCTTAAATTTTCTTTACTAAAAGGCGAAGGTAATCTAAGTCTATAACTGTCAATATCTCCACCTAACAAATTAATATAATAACTTAAAGGTGTTAATGTAGCTGAAAAAATAATACTTGAATAAGATTTTCTTACTATTTCTCCCAAGTTTTTTGAAGGATTTATACAAAATAATTTTATTTTAATATCGCTTCTTTCCTGTTCAATTAATGTAACATAATTATCATCATATAACTCAGAAATTGAAATAAAACTCCTTATATCAAAATATAAGTCCTTTATTTCTTCATATCCTTCTGTATTTTGGGCAATTATTAAGTACTCATCACATTCTTTTAAAAATCTACTAAGTAGTTTATATAATTCCTTATATTCTTCTTTTTTATATAAACTATTAATTTCCTTTTCTTGAAGTTCTCTTCTTAATTCTATAAAAAATGAGTTAATATCTTTTAGAGATTTATATAACTTTCTAGCCCTTCCTTTAACTATTTTACTTCCACTTAAGATTTTACTCTTATAAAGCTCAGTACTAAACATTTCTCTTGCTCTATTTATAAGATTATGTCCTTCATCAACAAGTAATATATTACTATTAATATCTTCTTCAAAAAACCTTTTTAATCTAGCTTTAGGATCAAAAGCATAGTTATAATCACATATTATTAAATCACACCATAAACTTAAATCTAAAGATAATTCAAAAGGACATACTTTATATTCCTTTGCATATTTTTCAATATTAGTCCTTGAAAAATTATTTTCTTTCTTTAATAGAAAATAAATAACTTCGTTTATTTTATCATAATAGTTTAGAGCATATTCACAATAATCTGGATTACATTTTACTTTTTCCTTAAAACATATTTTTTCCTTAGCAGTTAAAGTTATATTCCTACATACAAGGCCTTTTTCTTTTAAAGTTTCTACAGTATCTTCGGCAACAGTCCTGGTTATAGTCTTTGCTGTTAGATACATTATTCTGCTGCCCTTACCTTCTCCTAAAGACTTAACCGCTGGAAATAAAGTAGATATTGTTTTTCCTATTCCAGTAGGAGCTTGTGCAAATAAAATCCTTCTCTCCTTTATTGTATTATAACAGGTAACTGCTAACTTTTTTTGTCCTTTTCTGTATTTTTCAAAAGGAAATTTAAGTTCTTTAATTGATTCATCTCTTTCTTCCTTTAGTTCTAAGCTTAAAATAATCATTTTTTTATATTCGCTTAATATATTATAAATAAACTCTTCTAATTCCTTAATTTGAAATTTTTTATCAAAACTTTTTACCTCTTCAGTCTCTATTTGAAAATAGCTCAATCTTACATATATTTCATTAAGTTTATTTTTAAGAGCATAAATATAAGCGTAAAACTTTCCTTGGGCCCAATGAAGCTCATTATAATCTTCATCTATATTAATTAAATCTCTATATGTAGATTTAATTTCTTCAATATAAACTTTATCACCATCTATTATTATTCCATCTGCCCTACCTTCAACAATTAGGCCTATATCATCTATAATAAACTCTTCTTCTAACTGAACTTCCTTATTATAATTTTCATAAATATTTTCATTTAGCTTTTGAAGCTTTTGATGGGCAAGGGTTCCTTCAATAGCCCTAGTTCTTCCTAGATATCTATCATCTATACTTCCTTCTTTTAAAACATATTCAATTATTCCTCTAACAGATTCCTTAATAATCGTTCTTCTAATCATAATATAATCTTCCAATCTTTAAATATAAATAAATTATAAACATCATCTTAATTATAAAATTAGGGTTGTTATAAACAACCCCTTCTTTAAATATAAATTAAGTATTTTTTATTGAGTTTATACTTTGTGAAAGATTGTTAATACTAATCGTAAGATTTTCCAACTTTCCTTCTATTCTAATTAACAAGTATAAAGAAATTGCAATTGGAAAACCTAAATTTGATATTAGTTGAACTACATCTTCCATTTTCTAGATCACCCCATTATTCATATATGCAATAAATAAGAATTTTGGAGCTTATTTAAATTTATTCTAAATAATATTCGTCAATAATTTTTTGAGCTAACTTTTTAATAGCACTTGATTGAGCAATTAATGACATTACTATTAAAAATGTACTTATACTATTTTTATCTTTCTCATTAAGATTTAATTCAGAAATTACATTATTAATTTTTTCCTCTGTTATTGAAGAATTAGCTAATAAATTTTTAAAGCTTTTACTTTGGGTTTCTGAGAATATTCTATAAGCTTTTTCCCAAGATATTATATCATCTTCTCTATTATTTATATCATTAAATGCCATAGTGAAAACCTTTTTAATTTCTTCTGTAGTTAATACTGGTCTCATATAACTTAAAAGAACTAATTGTACAAGATGTAATTTTGTATAGCCTCTTTTCTTACCATCTTCAGGTTTAGTTATAACTTCACTTTTTATATAATTCTGTACTATATTATTGGTATATTTATCATCAGAAAACTTGTCATTTAAGAAATCTATTACTTGAGATAAAAATAAATCATATTTAGGAAGTTCATCATAGTCAATAATAATATTATTAGATACATCTTTTGCTAATTCACCTATATAATCAGCATTAATCCTTTTTGCCATCTTATCCACCTCTATAAATCTGTTATAGGTAATATTATATAGTATTTATAAACTTATTACAAGTTATTATATCCTTATTTTATTATTATAAAATAAAAATTCTAATATTTTGAATTTTTCATTATTTTTGTAGAATTTTTAACAATACACTAATACATTATTATTCTTTACAATTTTTGTTTATTTTATCATTATTTTTTTAATTTTATTCTAATTTAATAAGATTATATTCTTTAAAAGTATGAGGACAAGCCATTCTACATTTTTTTTAATTTTCGGGATTTTTTGATTAAATACTATTGACTTTTCTAATTTATGGGAGTATATTGTAATTATGGTTTTATGTTGCATGATTTTTTTATAAAAACAAAAATTTTCCCTATTAATATTGACTTTTAATTACAATTTTGTTAATATAAACATGCAAGATGTCGAAACTTGTTTGAAGGAGGAATTTATTATGAAATCAACTGGAGTAGTTAGAAGAGTAGACGAATTAGGAAGAATCGTTATTCCTATAGAATTAAGAAGAACATTAGATATAGCTGAAAAAGATGCTTTAGAAATCTATGTAGATGGAGAACAAATCATATTAAAGAAATATGAACCAGCTTGTATCTTCTGTGGAGATGCTAGAGATGTTATTAACTATAAAGGTAAAAACATCTGCAAAAACTGTATGAATGAACTTAAGAAGTAATTTTTTTAATATAAAATAGCTGTTACATAACTTTAGTTGTGTAACAGCTATTTTATTTAGAAAACTTAAATTTTTGTCGAATATTTGTACACTTCTTTCTTAGAAATATTTCTTTCTTTTGCAACTATCTTTATTGCCTCTTTTTTACTTATTCCACTATCAATTTTTTTCAATAAATGCTCTTTTATGCTTAAGTCTTTCCATAAAGCTTCTTTTTCAGCTAATATTTCTTCATCAGTTTTACCTTCAATAACTAAAACAAATTCTCCCCTAGGTTTATTTTCATTAAAATAACTTATAGAAGAACCTATATCCCCTCTAAATATTTCTTCATGAAGCTTAGTTAACTCCCTACATACAGATATTCTCCTATTACCTAATACCTCCATTAAATATTCTAAAGTACTTATTAACCTATGGGGCGCCTCATATACTATTAAGGTTTCTCTATAATTTTTAATTTCTTCAATTATTAAATTTCTATCCTTATTTTCTCTAGGTAAAAATCCTCTAAATATAAACTTAGTTGTATCTAATCCAGAATAAACTAATGCTGTGGTTATAGCAGTTGCACCAGGCAATACTTCAAATGAAATATCTTCATCAATACATCTAGATACTATAACACTTCCTGGGTCTGATATTCCCGGAGTACCTGCATCTGTTATTAAAGCAATATTAAGTCCTTCCTTTAATTTATTTATTATCTCTTCACTTTTACTTTGTTCATTATGTTTATGATAACTAAATAACGGTTTCTTAATATTAAAATAATTTAAAAGTTTAAGGCTTTGCCTTGTATCTTCTGCTGCAATTATATCTACATTTTCTAATACTTCTAACGCTCTTAATGTTATATCCTTCAAATTTCCTATTGGGGTAGGTACTAAATATAATTTTCCAATTTCCATAAATTAAAGCTCCCTTCCATAAATCTTATTTATTTCTTTTGTATAACTCCCATCCTCATTATGAACATATAATGGATCTTCCCATTTTAAATATGCTCCTCCATCTCTCTGGCCTTCTACTAATACTATATTTGGAGCTTTATTAACCTTAGGATGAACTAACTGTATTCTCTTAGGCTCTATTTTGTGCTTTCTCATTAATTGAAATATATCTATTAATCTTTCAGGCCTATGAACCATATACATTCGACCATTATCCTTAAGCAGCTTCCTGCTAGCAACAATAACGTCTTCAAGATTACATAAAATTTCGTGTCTAGCTATAGCTAGTTTATCTTCTGAATTTATTATTCCTGTATTATTTAACTTGTATGGAGGATTAACAGTTAAAACATCAAATTTACCTAAAGTATTTAAAAACTTTATATCTTTTAAATCACCTTGATAAAACTTTATTATTTCCTCAACTTCATTATATCTAGAACTTCTGCCTGCCATCTCTACCATATCCTCTTGAATCTCAACCCCAACAATCTCTTTTGCCTTATATTTACCATATATTAAAAATGGCACTATTCCTGTTCCTGAACATAAATCAACTACTCTATGACTTCTTTTAACTTTAGCAAAATTTGATAATAATACTGCATCTACTCCAAACCTAAAGCCTGACTTTTTTTGTATTAAATAAAGATTATCTAATTGCAAATCATCTATTGCTTCATTTTCCAACAACTTAATATTATTATTCATATATATACCTCAACCATTTTATCTATATTCTTATCAAAATTCGAAAAAATATAATTTATTTTATTATACTATATATAATATCATAAAAATAACTCCGCCTAAAATTGACGGAGTTATATAACCACTATAAATTAACTTCTAATTAATTACTCTTCTAGCAGTGTAGAAAGATGTTATTGGAGAAACTTTTACTGATTCTCCTGGATAAGGAGCATGAATATATTGTCCATTTCCAACATATATTCCCACATGATCTAAACCGTAAGTAAATACTAAGTCTCCAGGTTGCAATTCACCATAGGATACTTCTTGGCCTACACCTACTTGAGAATATGTTGTTCTACTTATTTCTATTCCTGCAGCATTTCTAAATACATAACTTGTAAATCCAGAACAGTCAAAAGCTGAAGGACCAGTTGCCCCATAAACATATGGAGTTCCTATAAATTGATATGCATAACTAACTATAGAACTTGAAGAACCTGAATAAGTTTGTCCTCTGTTAGCGCTAAGTCTTTCTGCTTCTTCTTGTGCCTGCAATTCTTCAATTTTTAAAGTTGCAGCATAAATAGCATCTTCAACTTCTTGTATTACTGTAGGACTCTTAAGTTGATAATCTTTAATATTAGTTAATTGGCTAGCAGCACTTTGAAGTTCAGATATTGAACTTGAAGAATTTATTACATCAATTTGATAAGAAACAAGTTCTCTTTCTGATACAGAAAGGAATTCCTCATCAAATTTTGCTCTTTCTGCTTCAATCTGAGCAATTAACTCTTCTTGCTCTTTCTTTTTCTCTTCAAATTCTTCTAATACTTTATTTGTTTCTTCATTTATTTTTGTAATTTCATCAGCCTTAACTTGTAAGGAATTTATCTTTTCATCAAGGCTTTCCTTTTTTTCCTTTAAATCATTAACTATTTCCTTATCTATACTTATAAGTTTTGCTGCAGAATCTAATTTTGTAATAAGATCACTAAAGCTTTCCGCACTAAAAATAAGAGCTAAGTAATTAACTTGCCCACCTGATTTATAAAGCTCTCTAAGCCTATTTCCAAGAATTTCTTCCTTTTCAGCAATTTCAACTTTTGCTGTTTCTATTTCCTTATTGGTGTTTTTAATTTCTTGTTTAATATTATCTATTTGTTTGTTATTCTCTTCAATCTTGTCTGATAAAGGCATTATTTGTTCATTTAATTTAAATACCTCACCTTGTATTTCTTCTATTTTACTATTTAATTCTTCATATTTTCTTTGATTTTCAATAATCTCCTCATTAGGAGTAGCAAAAACTGGATGAATTAACCCCATTGTTATAGCTCCAGCCATAACAATTGATAAAAGTTTCTTATTCATAAGTTTGGTCCTAAGACCATCCCCCTCTCCTTACCTAAGATATTACCATTATAACACTTATGGAAACCTTAGACAATGGTAATTTTTAATAAATTAGATATTTAGGTCATGTAAATGTATTCTATACATATTCTCAACTGGAAAATATTCAAAAAACTTCTATTGTTTTTTACTTTCCCCTATAATATATGCTTTACAAAATATAAAAAAGAACTGATTAAGTAATATTTAAAAAATTATATATTTCTATTATTTTTTGAAATTATCTTGTGAATTATTGACTGAACTAGTATTAAAGCAATAAATAGTATTACTATATACTTAGATGTAAATATACTAAAATAGTCAATTATTCCTATTAGAATACCTAACATACCTAATATTAAATTTGATAATCCATTTATTTTTATATATTTATCAGTATTTTTATAAATATTACTTTCCTCAAAAGATTTTCTTATTCCTTTGCTTCTCAAATATACTAAACCTATTATTATAAAACCTATACTTGATAATAGTATAACTATAGTTGTTCCCTTCATAATTTCCTCCATTAGTATACTTAATATATATACTAAATTAAATTTATAAAATATTCAATATAATTATTATGTTTCCCTGTTTACATTAGTAATAAATATCAAATTTTTAAAGTTGACATGTACAATTTTTCACTGTATAATAGTATCATATTGCGGGGTGTGGCGCAGATGGGAGCGCGCGTGGTTTGGGACCATGAGGTCGCAGGTTCAATCCCTGTCACCCCGACCATAAGAAAAATCTTCTCAATTAGAGAAGATTTTTTTATTTTCTATCTTTTGAACATTAGTTAAAATCTATATATTCTTCTGCTTCTTTAAATTTCTCTTCAATACCAATACAATTACATATATGAATTATAATTGGGATAGTTAAAATATAGATAGCCATAATAATTCTTTCCAATGACTTTCCCCCTAAAAGTTCTTATAATTATTATAGTTATATAAGTAGCTTTTTGTTATAATTTTTTAAATATTATTTTATAAAAATTTATTTTTTAATAAATAAAAAGTGGAGGTTTTAATATGCAGGATATAAAAGGAGTAATTTTTGATTTAGATGGAACTCTAGTTGACTCTATGGGGATTTGGTCCAAAATTGATGAGGAGTACTTAAAAGAATATAATCATGAGGTTCCTTCTAATTTACAAGAAGAAATTACTCATTTAACACTTACAGAAACAGCTCTTTATTTTAAAGAAAAATTTAATATTGAAGATGATCCAGACATAATAATAAAAAAATGGAATACCATGGCTCATTACCATTATTCAAATACAATTAAACTTAAAGAAGGAGTTATTGAATATTTAAACTATCTTCGTTCTAATAATATTAAAATTGCTCTAGCTACTAGTAATTCTGTTCCTTTATTAGAAGCAACATTAAAAAATAATAACATATATAATTATTTTGATGCCATATCAACTACTGAAGAAGTAAAAAAATCAAAAAGCAATCCAGATATATACATATTATCAGCACAAAAGTTGAATTTAGATCCAAAGGAATGTTTAGTATTTGAAGACATAGTACAAGCTGTTAAGGGAGCAAAATCTGCAGGAATGAAGGTTTATGCTATCTATGATGAGGCTTCTAAAGACCAAAGGGAAGAGCTTGAAAAATTAGCTGACAAGTATATTACAAGTTTTAAAGAACTTATTAAATAATATAAATATAAAAACAGTTTCCTATAGATAATACTTAAATTTATCCGTAGGAAACTGCAAATTATATATTATGCTCTTGTTACACCATATTTCTTTTCTAATTCAAGTATAGTATCAAGATATTTTCTTTCTTGCATTTGTTGTAATAAATTATTTACTATTTGATTTTTAACTTCTTCAAACTTCATTTCTTCAGCTTCATTTCTTTCTTCAACCTTGATTAAATGATATCCAAATTGAGTTTTTACTGGATCAGTTACTACATTCAATTCAGAGTTAAAGGCAGCATCTTCAAATTCCTTAACCATCATTCCCTTACCAAAGCTTCCTAAATCTCCACCTTGCTCTTTTGATGGACAGCTTGAATACTTTGCTGCTGCATCTTCAAAAGTAATTTCATTATTTTCTATTTCGGATTTTATGCTTTTTGCAAGCTCTTCTGTATCAACTAAAATATGCTTAGCTGAAACTGTAGGCTGCTTAACAAATTGATTTTTATTTTGATTATAATAATTTAAAGCATCTTCTTCTGTAACAGTAACATCTAATAATATTTTATTCAATGTTAATTGAGTTAATATATCGTACTCTGCTTGCCTTACATTTTCCTTATATTCTTCAGTTGCATCAATTTTTAATTCTTTTCCAAACTTATTTATTAATTCAAAAGAAATCATTTGCTCTAATAATTGTCTTTTTGCATCCTCTGTTTGAAAATATGCTCTTTTATCTGCTGGATATCTATTTATCATATTTTGCAGATCTGCTTCTTTTATTTGTCTTCCCGCTACATTAGCTAATATTTTATCTTGCATTAATTTTCTCCTTTATTTTTATTATTTTAATAACATAACTAATTATATCAAAGTTTCTAAAAAAATATACTGTTATTATTTTATTTTATATTTATTTGATTAAAAATTTATATTCTGCTAATATTTTATTTAACTAATAAAATATTAAATTATAAAAGGAGGAACCACTATGAATATTGGAGAATTAGCACCTGATTTTGAATTACCAGGATCAGATGGAAAAAATCATAAATTAAGTGATTATAAAGGAAAAAAAGTTATATTATATTTTTATCCAAAGGATAATACTCCTGGATGTACTACTGAAGCTTGTGACTTTAGAGATAACTTTAAAGCAATAGGTGATTTAAATACAATAATTCTTGGAATCAGTAAGGATAATTTAAATTCACATAATAAATTTATTGAAAAATTTAACTTACCATTTGTGCTTTTAAGTGATGAAGATAAAACAGTTTGTAACTTATATGATGTAATAAAAGAAAAAAATATGTATGGAAAAAAAGTTATGGGAATTGAAAGAAGTACATTCTTAATAGATGAAAATGGAATCCTAATAAAAGAATATAGAAAAGTAAAAGTAAAAGGACACGTGGAAACTATAATTGAAGATTTAAAATAATAAAAAGCACTAACAATTGTTAGTGCTTTTTATTTTGGTGCCTCGAACTGGAATCGAACCAGTGACACGAGGATTTTCAGTCCTCTGCTCTACCGACTGAGCTATCGAGGCATATATAACCTGGCAACGTTCTACTCTCCCACAGGGCTTCCCCTGCAGTACCATCGACGCTGTAGAGCTTAACTGTCCTGTTCGGAATGGGAAGGAGTGTTTCCTCTACGCCATTATCACCAGATTTCAGAGAACTTGTTCTCTGAAAATTGCACATGAATATAGCCATTATTATTTTGGTCAAGCCCTCGACCTATTAGTATTAGTCAGCTAAATATGTTACCATACTTACACCTCTAACCTATCAACCTTGTGTTCTTCAAGGGGTCTTACTAGCTTATGCTATGGGAAATCTCATCTTGAGGGGGGCTTCACGCTTAGATGCTTTCAGCGTTTATCCCTTCCCGACTTAGCTACCCAGCTATGCTCTTGGCAGAACAACTGGTACACCAGAGGTCAGTCCATCCCGGTCCTCTCGTACTAAGGACAGCTCCTCTCAAATTTCCTACGCCCGCGACGGATAGGGACCGAACTGTCTCACGACGTTCTGAACCCAGCTCGCGTGCCGCTTTAATGGGCGAACAGCCCAACCCTTGGGACCTACTTCAGCCCCAGGATGCGACGAGCCGACATCGAGGTGCCAAACCTCCCCGTCGATGTGGACTCTTGGGGGAGATCAGCCTGTTATCCCCGAGGTAGCTTTTATCCGTTGAGCGATGGCCCTCCCACGAGGTACCACCGGATCACTAAGCCCGACTTTCGTCCCTGCTCCACTTGTGGGTGTCGCAGTCAGGCTCCCTTCTGCCTTTACACTCTACGAACGATTTCCGACCGTTCTGAGGGAACCTTTGGGCGCCTCCGTTACTTTTTAGGAGGCGACCGCCCCAGTCAAACTGCCCACCTAACAATGTCCTGTCACCAGCTTCATGGCGTCCAGTTAGAATCCCAATACTATCAGGGTGGTATCCCAAGGACGACTCCGCTGAGGCTGACGCCCCAGTTTCCCAGTCTCCCACCTATCCTGTACAGACAATATCGAAACTCAATGCTAAGCTACAGTAAAGCTCTACGGGGTCTTTCCGTCCAATCGCGGGTAGCGAGCATCTTCACTCGCACTACAACTTCGCCGGATTTGCAGTTGAGACAGTGCCCAAGTCATTACGCCATTCGTGCGGGTCAGAACTTACCTGACAAGGAATTT
>NZ_CP016786.1:2710000-2720000 GCF_002285495.1 Clostridium isatidis
TATTATTTTTATAAATTTTTAACTTTTTCTTTTGTTCTTCTTATAAAATGAATAAACTACTGAACCTATAATTCCTAGTGAAGTAAATGCAGAAAAAGATAAAATAATATTGTCTACAAATAATCCAATAAATACTCCTACTCCTGCTCCTATTGCTATTCCCTTTGCTAAATACTCATAATCCTCTTCTGATAAAATTAATCTTTCTATCTTAATCACACCCTATATATTAATTTTATAATTATATTCTAGCAATTGCTTCTTAAAAATTTCTTAATTAGCTATTAAAATTTAATTAATTATAAACACAAAAAAGAACTAACTAATTAAAAATTAGTTAGTTCTTGGTGGCTAGACCAGGAATCGAACCAGGGACACGAGGATTTTCAGTCCTCTGCTCTACCGACTGAGCTATCTAGCCATGTACTTTTTAATTTTACATTACTTTCCCAAGTATGTCAATTGCCTTGGTATATTTTATATATTTATAAAATATACTTAATAATGTATCAATACTAGAGGTTAATTATGAAATTTATATTTAATTTTTTATTTATAATTTTAGCATGTTTTACAGCATTCTCATATTTTTATTTTAATAAAAAGATATATACTCTTAGAAAGCAATTACTTCTAACCACAAAACAATATAATACTATTAAAAGTAAATACTTTTCTTCTAAGAATAATAATATAGTTTCAATAAAGTATTATATTCCAACTTATAAAACAGGAGTTATTTCAAATGATTCTTATTTACATATTGCTCCTACTAACACATCACAAATTATAAGAAAAATTTCTTCTAACACTCAAGTTTCTATCTTAGACTCCTCTGAAGTAAATAATGAAATTTGGTACTATATTAATCTTCCAACTAATAGTAACATTAATTGCAGGGGATGGGTAAAAGCAAAACATTTTAAAATATTCTCTGAAGAATTATATAGTAAATAAAAGTATATATACTTCACTTAAAACTGTGAAGATATATACTTTTTTGTTTAATTTAAATAATTTTAGCCATAACAAGAATATATATTATTATGGATAAAATAAAAGGAATATTTAATATTCTATCTTTTTCAATAGTATCATCTACAGTTCTAAAGCCATAATTTAACTCTATAATCTTATCTCCATTATTTTCTTCTTCCCTGCTTATTTTTTCAAGCTTCCTAAATATATAATATACTATTACAACAAATATAGCTGCCAAAGCTCCAAACATAAATAACATAAATAGTTTTTCTGAAAGATTTAAATATTTTAATGTTAATTCTTCTGCTTCATTCACTGCTTCCATTCCTTGTAAGAATATATTGCTTAATTTAGCTAAGGTTGCAGATGTTCCATTTATAATAAAATGCATTACCATAGAGGAATATATACTATTAGTAACCCTTACAACTAAAGCAAATAAAAAACCTAATACTGCGGTATATAAAAATTGATGAGGATCTAAATGGAGAATTCCAAAAAACAATCCTGTAACAGCAGCTGCAACATACTTATTTTTATCTTCATAACCTGATAAAACTATTCCCCTAATTGTTATTTCTTCTGATATTGCTGGCAATACAGCAATAAGAGCTAAAAGTAATAAATAAGGCATAGAAGAAATTTCAGATACAAAACCTCCAACTTCATTTGTAAAAAAGAAGCTTCCTATTAAAGAAAAAAAGGACATAATAGGTTGTACTGCAAATGACAATAATATAATTAGAGAAATCTGTTTTAATCCCAGTTTGTTTAATCTTAATGTTTTCTTAAAAGAAGATTTTGTTATAACTATATAAACTATAGCTGGTATTATAAATAAGATAAAATGATTCAAAAAAAGTACTACTCTTGCATCAGTAATATTTAATAAATAATATAGTTGTCCTAAAAAAATAGGTGCTACAATTTCTAATATTAAAATTATTAAAAAATATAAATTTGCTTTAAAAACTTTTTTCACTATAAAAATACTCCTCCTAATTAATTTAATAATAAAAAATGTATAATTAATAAAATTAGTGGAGATAATTCTAATGAAGCACAATGCTTCTAAGATAGCCTCTCCCCCATTTTATTTATATACGAAAATAAGCCTCTAAATTTTAATTAGAGGCTTATTTTTCGCCTCTTTATAAATTCAAAAGTTCTTTTCTTATCATATTTAATGCATTCAATGTTGCTCTTCTTCTTACTTGTTCTCTATCTCCATTAAAATTAAATTTTTTTACTACTGTTTTTCCTTTTATATATAATCCTATATATACCAATCCAACTGGTTTTTCTTCACTTCCACCACTTGGGCCTGCTATTCCAGTTGTTGAAACTCCAATATCAGTCTTTGCAGTTTTTGCAATTCCTACGGCCATTTCTTCTGCTGTTTCCTTGCTTACTGCGCCATATTTATTTAAAGTTTCCTCTTTAACTCCAAGCCTTGATATCTTAGCTTCATTTGAATAGGTTACAACTCCCTCCATAAAAACCTCTGATATACCTGGATATGAAACTAAGCTTGCTGCAATAAGGCCACCAGTACAAGATTCAGCACTTGCTATACTCATTTGTTTAGCACAAAGCATATTTGCAACTACCTTTTCTAATGAATCTTCATCTTCTCCATATATATATTCTCCTAGAATACTCTTTATTTCTTCATATACAGGCCTTATTAATTTATTACATTCCTCTTCGCTATGGGCCTTTGCAGTTATCCTTAAAATAACATCTGATTCCTTAGCATAAGGAGCAACTGTTGGATTCTTTGCATTTTTAATTATATGATCAACTTTTTTTGCCATTACACTTTCGCCAATTCCAAACATTCTAATAGTTTTTGATTTTATTATATTTCCTGTAATATCCTTCAAATAATCTCTTACATATTCTTCAAATATTTTTTTCATTTCTTTTGGAGGTCCAGGCAAAATAATTAATATTCTATTATTTTCATTTATTATTATTCCTGGTGCCGTCCCATAATTATTTTTTAATACTATTGAATCCTTTGGAATATAAGCCTGTTTCTTATTAGCTTCCACAACATACTCATCATCTGTTTTCAAATATTTTTTTAACCAATCTAATGATTCTTCATGAAGCACTAATTCTTTATTAAATAATTTTGCTCCAACTTCTTTTGTAATATCATCTTGTGTTGGCCCAAGACCTCCTGTAGTAATAACAATCTCAGAATTTTTAAAAGCTTTAGAAATCCCTTCCATAATTCTTTCTTCATTATCACCAATTACACTTTGATGATAAACATCTATTCCTAAAGCTGCTAATTCCTTAGCTAAGTATTGGGCATTTGTATTTACTATATCTCCAAGAAGTATTTCTGTTCCTATTGCAATTATTTCTGCTTTCATATCTCAACCTTCCCTTTTTTTGTATTACTTTCATTTTATCACATAAAATTGTAAATATTAAAATATTTTAACTTCTTATTTTTAAAATTTAAGCTATCTAAAATAGGTTTGCCTATTCTAGATAGCTTTTTATTTAACCTTATTAGCATTAATATAGTAATTACCATTAGCATTTATACCTTGCTCTAGTATAGAAAAATTACTATCCTTAAGCATAGAAGTAATCATATTGATATCTCTTTCTTCTACACTATTTAGTGTTATAGTAAAATTATCATTTTTATCAACTATATTAATGTAATCATATATATTACTATATTCAGTAAGACCCAGTTGTCCATTGACATCCATTTTGTAATCTGGCATATTTCCACTCCTATTCTTTTCTTTAGTAAATTTTATATTTTAGCTTTTTTCTTTTTTTATTTTTTATTTTTTCTAATTATAATTTATTTTATTCACTATAATTTAATTCCTTTTTGCTTCTTCAATAATTTTTTTTGCTATATTATCTGGAACTTCTTCATATCTTAAAAATTCCGCTTTAAAGCTTCCTCTCGCTTGAGTCATAGAACTTAAATCCGTTGAGTATTTGGTTATTTCTGCCATTGGTACCTCTGCAATTATTTTTTGCAGCTTTTCATAAGGCTCCATCCCTATAACTCTTCCTCTTCTTTTATTAATATCTCCTATTACATCTCCCATATTTTCCTCTGGAATAATTACCTCTAAACTCATTATTGGTTCTAACAATACAGGTTTAGCCTGTTCCAATCCCTTTTTATACGCTATATAAGTAGCCATTTTAAAAGCCATTTCAGATGAATCTACTGTATGATATGATCCGTCCTTTAATGTGGCTTTTAATCCTATAACAGGATATCCAGCTAAAACTCCTTTTTCTATTGACTCTCTAAGTCCCTTTTCAACTGCAGGAATAAAATTTCTTGGAACAACTCCTCCAACTATACTATCTACGAACTCTAAATCAGTCTCTCCGTCATTTCTTGGTTCAAATTGTATTTTTACATCTCCATATTGCCCATGTCCACCAGACTGTTTTTTGTGTTTTCCTTGAACATATGCCATTCCCTTAATGGTTTCTCTATATGGAATTTTAGGAGCTCTCAGTATAACTTCTACTCCGTACTTATTTTTAATTTTGCTTGCTATAACCTCTAAATGAGTTTCCCCTATTCCAGATATTATTGTTTCAGCATTTTCTACATCTCTTTCAACTCTAAAAGTAGGATCTTCTTCTTGAAGTCTTTGCAATACTATTGATATCTTATCCTCGTCATTTTTAGCCAATGGTAAAATTGCCATTGAGATATTTGTTCTTGGAAAATTCATTTTATCATAAACTAATTTATAATTTACATCACATAATGTATCTCCTGTTTCTGTATATTGTAATTTAGAAACTGCTGCTATATCACCAGCTATAACCTTTTTAGTTTGTGCCTGATTTTTTCCATTCATAAAAAATATATTAGATATTTTTTCAACTTTCCCCTTATTACTATTTATTACACTAACTTCATTTGATAGTTCTCCTGTTATTACTTTAAATAAAGATATCTTTCCTACAAATGGATCAGCTATAGTTTTAAATACTAAAGCAGAAAATAGTTTTGTTTCATCAAAATTAACAAAAATTTCTTTTTCACTTTCTAATTCTTTTGCCTTTTGTGCTATTGCATATCTTGGAGAAGGAAAACAACTAACTATATCTTCTAAAAAGGATTTCATTCCTATTACCTTTAAAGAACTTCCACACATTACAGGTGCTATATCTCCACTTGCACATCCCTTTACAAGACCTGTATAAATATCTTCATTAGTCAGTTCTCCTTCTGAAAAATACTTTTCTAAATATTCCTCACTTGTTTCAGCTACAGCCTCCATAATTATATTTTTATATTCATCTATTTTATCTTTAATATCTTCAGGTGCATCAATTTCTCTGTAATTATTTTTTTCATCATATATTATAGCCTTTCCAGATATAACATTCACAATTCCCTTTAAATTCTCTTCACTTCCAATCGGAAATTGTAGTGGAACTACACTTATACCAAATTTACTTTTTAATTCCTCTAAGGTTCTTTCATAGCTTGAATTTTCTCTATCTAACTTATTTATAAAAAATGCCCTAGGCAGTTTTATTTTATTACAATAATCCCAAGCTTTTTCTGTTCCAACCTGTACTCCTGAAACGCCTGATACTACAATAGTTGCAACATCTGCTGCTCTCATTCCTTGAATTAATTCTCCAGAAAAATCAAAATATCCTGGTATATCAATTAAATTTATTTTAGTATCATTTATTTCTGTGGATTCTATTGAAACTGATATTGAAATATTTCTTCTTTTTTCTTCTGGATCAAAATCTGAAACTGTAGTTCCTTCTTCAACTTTTCCTAACCTATCTATATTTCCATTACTATATAACAAAGCCTCTACTAAGGATGTCTTTCCAACTGAACTATGTCCGATTAATCCAACATTTCGTATATTATCTACCCTATAACTCTTCATAAAATCTAATAATACCCCTAAGTATTATTTCTGCACCCACCTTTCATTATAAATTTATGATATTCTAAACATGCATTTTCTCATATCATATGTTTATAAATTTAAAATCTATAGTTATACTTAATTTTATGCTTAACTTGTACAAATAATAACGAAGAATAACATAATTCTTGAAATAAGAGCTTAATATTTATAAAATATACATTATGTATTTCAAAGGTTAAATTTTAATATATAGCAAAACAAGGAGCTCTATAAAAAGCTCCTTGTTTTATATGTTTTTCTTAAGTTTTAATTTTTTTAACGAATTTTTTATATTTATAAGTATAGATCCAAAAATTCCTCCACATGTATCAATTATTACATCTAAAAATTTCATCTCTCTTCCTGGGATAAAATATTGATGAAATTCATCAGAAATAGCATATAAAAATACAAACATAATAGAATATAATTTATTTCTTTTTTCAAAATAAATTTTGCTTAAATTATAAGAAAAGAAAAATAAAATTAAATATTCAGTAAAATGTGCTCCTTTTCTAACTACTAGTGAAGCTAACTCACCAAAATAATCATTTAATTCAATTCCTATATAATTAAAAATCATTATAACAAATTCACTTTGACTATTAGATATATCAGCTGGCTGATTAGACATATAAAAAATTAAAACCATCCATCCTAATAAAAATATCCAGCTTATAATTCTTTTACTTTTGCTCATCATTCTCTCCTTCGTATATAATCCTATAAAATAAATTATAATTATCTTTAGTAAAAATATCTATAATTAATTTTTTTCAACTATATATTTATTAATATAAGCTAAAGATTGTTCTAATAAATTTTGGCCATTTTCCAAATCTTTAATATTTCCTTCTAAATTATAAATCCTTTGTTCGAGCAACTTCATAACTTCTTTTATATCACTTAATAACTTTACTTCATAAGATACTTGTATCCCATCTGGATCTACATATATTTTTTCAGGGACCTCACCACATTTTGTACATTTATAATAAACATTACCTCTTTCTATATCTTTATAAACTTTGAATATATCATTATTACATTGACAGCAATTAGGAAGTAAAATAAATTCCTGATTACTTAAATCTATATCATATTTAGAATTGCAATGAGAGCAAACTAAACACAATCTATCTTCATTACTTTCTATTAAAAATGTATTCCCACTACAGCCTTCTTTCTCACATACAAAGGTCCTTATCATTAATATCTCCTCCTATTAAGAAACATTTAATTCTTTCTATATGTTTTAATATGCTTAATATATCTTAAATATGATAATTTTTTAAAGCTATATATGTAAAAAAGCAAAATAGAATTAATAAATAAATCTATTTTGCCTTTCTTTTTTATTCTTATAAAAATCTATTATTGTTCATTTAATTTTTTTTCTACTTCTTTTATAGCTTCATCTATTTTTGTTGTACTTTTTCCTGCTAAAACCAACTGTCTCTTTTCCAGTTTCAGTTTTATTAATTCTTGTTCTAAATTTTCCTTCTTCCCCATAACAACACTCCTCATCTAAGGGATAAGACCTTAAATCTTTTACATTGGAATATCCTATACTTTATATTATAGCTTATTTTTTAAGTTATTCATATTTAAAATTATAAACTTTTTTCAAACTTTTTCGACATAAAAAAAAAAGCCACGATATAGTCGTGGCTTTGGTGGAGGTAAAGGGATTCGAACCCTTGACCCCCTGCGTGCAAGGCAGGTGCTCTCCCAACTGAGCTATACCCCCGAATATGGTGGACCTTCAGGGACTCGAACCCCGGACCAACCGGTTATGAGCCGGTTGCTCTAACCATCTGAGCTAAAGATCCATATTACCTGGCAACGTTCTACTCTCCCACAGGGCTTCCCCTGCAGTACCATCGACGCTATAGAGCTTAACTGTCCTGTTCGGAATGGGAAGGAGTGTTTCCTCTATGCCATTGTCACCAGATCACATAAATATTATAGTGTAATATTTATGGGCTGTCAATATTTTTCAGAGAAATTGTTCTCTGAAAATTGCACATGAATATAGCCATTATTATTTTGGTCAAGCCCTCGACCTATTAGTATTAGTCAGCTAAATATGTTACCATACTTACACCTCTAACCTATCAACCTTGTGTTCTTCAAGGGGTCTTACTAGCTTATGCTATGGGAAATCTCATCTTGAGGGGGGCTTCACGCTTAGATGCTTTCAGCGTTTATCCCTTCCCGACTTAGCTACCCAGCTATGCTCTTGGCAGAACAACTGGTACACCAGAGGTCAGTCCATCCCGGTCCTCTCGTACTAAGGACAGCTCCTCTCAAATTTCCTACGCCCGCGACGGATAGGGACCGAACTGTCTCACGACGTTCTGAACCCAGCTCGCGTGCCGCTTTAATGGGCGAACAGCCCAACCCTTGGGACCTACTTCAGCCCCAGGATGCGACGAGCCGACATCGAGGTGCCAAACCTCCCCGTCGATGTGGACTCTTGGGGGAGATCAGCCTGTTATCCCCGAGGTAGCTTTTATCCGTTGAGCGATGGCCCTCCCACGAGGTACCACCGGATCACTAAGCCCGACTTTCGTCCCTGCTCCACTTGTGGGTGTCGCAGTCAGGCTCCCTTCTGCCTTTACACTCTACGAACGATTTCCGACCGTTCTGAGGGAACCTTTGGGCGCCTCCGTTACTTTTTAGGAGGCGACCGCCCCAGTCAAACTGCCCACCTAACAATGTCCTGTCACCAGCTTCATGGCGTCCAGTTAGAATCCCAATACTATCAGGGTGGTATCCCAAGGACGACTCCACTGAGGCTGACGCCCCAGTTTCCCAGTCTCCCACCTATCCTGTACAGACAATATCGAAACTCAATGCTAAGCTACAGTAAAGCTCTACGGGGTCTTTCCGTCCAATCGCGGGTAGCGAGCATCTTCACTCGCACTACAACTTCGCCGGATTTGCAGTTGAGACAGTGCCCAAGTCATTACGCCATTCGTGCGGGTCAGAACTTACCTGACAAGGAATTTCGCTACCTTAGGACCGTTATAGTTACGGCCGCCGTTTACTGGGGCTTAAGTTCACACCTTCGCTTACGCTAAGTGTTCCCCTTAACCTTCCAGCACCGGGCAGGCGTCAGCCCCTATACATCAGCTTACGCTTTAGCAGAGACCTGTGTTTTTGCTAAACAGTTGCTTGGGCCTATTCTCTGCGGCCTGCTCTCGCAGGCACCCCTTCTCGCGAACTTACGAGGTCAATTTGCCTAGTTCCTTAACTGCAATTCTTCCGATGGCCTTAGGATTCTCTCCTCATCTACCTGTGTCGGTTTGCGGTACGGGCACTACTTCTCTCTCTAGATGCTTTTCTTGGAAGCATGGAATCAGATACTTCGGTCATAATGACCTTCCCCATCACACCTCAGGATTGTCAGAACGGATTTGCCTATCCTGACTCCCTAAATGCTTAGACTAGCACAACCAACGGCTAGCACATCCTATCCTTCTCCGTCACACCATCGATAATAACGATAATAGTGGTATTGGAATATCAACCAATTGTCCATCACCTACGCCTTTCGGCCTGGGCTTAGGTCCCGACTAACCCTGGGCGGACGAGCCTTCCCCAGGAAACCTTAGATTTTCGGCCTGTAAGATTCTCACTTACATCTCGCTACTGATGCCAACATTCTCACTCGTAATCAGTCCACCGCTCCTTACGGTACGACTTCAGCCCGATTACGACGCTCCTCTACCGCTCACACGAAGTGTGAACCCGTAGCTTCGGTGGTAAGTTTGAGCCCCGGACATTTTCGGCGCAGGATCTCTCGACTAGTGAGCTATTACGCACTCTTTAAATGAGTGGCTGCTTCTAAGCCAACATCCTAGTTGTCTTAGAAATCCCACATCCTTTACCACTTAACTTACACTTTGGGACCTTAGCTGACGATCTGGGCTTTTTCCCTTTTGACTACGGACCTTATCATTCGCAGTCTGACTGCCGGACTAATAGTATATGGCATTCGGAGTTTGATAAGGTTCGGTAAGCAATATGCCCCCTAGCCCATTCAGTGCTCTACCTCCATT
>NZ_CP016786.1:2725000-2727500 GCF_002285495.1 Clostridium isatidis
TACCGACTGAGCTAGTAAACCATATTACCTGGCAATGTTCTACTCTCCCACAAGGCTTCCCCTGCAGTACCATCGACGCTGTAGAGCTTAACTGTCCTGTTCGGAATGGGAAGGAGTGTTTCCTCTACGCCATTATCACCAGATTTTAATCTCAACAGTTATTGATTATACAATAACTAAATTAGCTTGTCAACATATTTTTCAGATAACTTATATTTTTTCTTATTTATTTCAAATCTTATTATAAGATTTTTTCAAAATATAAATTCTAATCTTATTATTAACCATGACAAAATTTATATTCAGTAAATTTTTGTCATATTTTAATAGGAAAATTTGGTGCGTCATCAGGGGGTCGAACCCTGGACACCCTGATTAAGAGTCAGGTGCTCTACCAACTGAGCTAATAACACATATATAACCTGGCAACGTTCTACTCTCCCACAGGGCTTCCCCTGCAGTACCATCGACGCTGTAGAGCTTAACTGTCCTGTTCGGAATGGGAAGGAGTGTTTCCTCTACGCCATTGTCACCAGATTTCAGAGAACTTGTTCTCTGAAAATTGCACATGAATATAGCCATTATTATTTTGGTCAAGCCCTCGACCTATTAGTATTAGTCAGCTAAATATGTTACCATACTTACACCTCTAACCTATCAACCTTGTGTTCTTCAAGGGGTCTTACTAGCTTATGCTATGGGAAATCTCATCTTGAGGGGGGCTTCACGCTTAGATGCTTTCAGCGTTTATCCCTTCCCGACTTAGCTACCCAGCTATGCTCTTGGCAGAACAACTGGTACACCAGAGGTCAGTCCATCCCGGTCCTCTCGTACTAAGGACAGCTCCTCTCAAATTTCCTACGCCCGCGACGGATAGGGACCGAACTGTCTCACGACGTTCTGAACCCAGCTCGCGTGCCGCTTTAATGGGCGAACAGCCCAACCCTTGGGACCTACTTCAGCCCCAGGATGCGACGAGCCGACATCGAGGTGCCAAACCTCCCCGTCGATGTGGACTCTTGGGGGAGATCAGCCTGTTATCCCCGAGGTAGCTTTTATCCGTTGAGCGATGGCCCTCCCACGAGGTACCACCGGATCACTAAGCCCGACTTTCGTCCCTGCTCCACTTGTGGGTGTCGCAGTCAGGCTCCCTTCTGCCTTTACACTCTACGAACGATTTCCGACCGTTCTGAGGGAACCTTTGGGCGCCTCCGTTACTTTTTAGGAGGCGACCGCCCCAGTCAAACTGCCCACCTAACAATGTCCTGTCACCAGCTTCATGGCGTCCAGTTAGAATCCCAATACTATCAGGGTGGTATCCCAAGGACGACTCCGCTGAGGCTGACGCCCCAGTTTCCCAGTCTCCCACCTATCCTGTACAGACAATATCGAAACTCAATGCTAAGCTACAGTAAAGCTCTACGGGGTCTTTCCGTCCAATCGCGGGTAGCGAGCATCTTCACTCGCACTACAACTTCGCCGGATTTGCAGTTGAGACAGTGCCCAAGTCATTACGCCATTCGTGCGGGTCAGAACTTACCTGACAAGGAATTTCGCTACCTTAGGACCGTTATAGTTACGGCCGCCGTTTACTGGGGCTTAAGTTCACACCTTCGCTTGCGCTAAGTGTTCCCCTTAACCTTCCAGCACCGGGCAGGCGTCAGCCCCTATACATCAGCTTACGCTTTAGCAGAGACCTGTGTTTTTGCTAAACAGTTGCTTGGGCCTATTCTCTGCGGCCTGCTCTCGCAGGCACCCCTTCTCGCGAACTTACGGGGTCAATTTGCCTAGTTCCTTAACTGCAATTCTTCCGATGGCCTTAGGATTCTCTCCTCATCTACCTGTGTCGGTTTGCGGTACGGGCACTACTTCTCTCTCTAGATGCTTTTCTTGGAAGCATGGAATCAGATACTTCGGTCATAATGACCTTCCCCATCACACCTCAGGATTGTCAGAACGGATTTGCCTATCCTGACTCCCTAAATGCTTAGACTAGCACGACCAACGGCTAGCACATCCTATCCTTCTCCGTCACACCATCGATAATAACGATAATAGTGGTATTGGAATATCAACCAATTGTCCATCACCTACGCCTTTCGGCCTGGGCTTAGGTCCCGACTAACCCTGGGCGGACGAGCCTTCCCCAGGAAACCTTAGATTTTCGGCCTGTAAGATTCTCACTTACATCTCGCTACTGATGCCAACATTCTCACTCGTAATCAGTCCACCGCTCCTTACGGTACGACTTCAGCCCGATTACGACGCTCCTCTACCGCTCACACGAAGTGTGAACCCGTAGCTTCGGTGGTAAGTTTGAGCCCCGGACATTTTCGGCGCAGGATCTCTCGACTAGTGAGCTATTACGCACTCTTTAAATGAGTGGCTGCTTCTAAGCCAACATCCTAGTTGTCTTAGAAATCCCACATCCTTTACCACTTAACTTACACTTTGGGACCTTAGCTGACGATCTGGGCTTTTTCCCTTTTGACTACGGACC
>NZ_CP016786.1:2732500-2742500 GCF_002285495.1 Clostridium isatidis
TTGAATCATCAGGATATAATATTGACGTGATTGATTCAACAGAATTTTTATATTCGTATGCTCTTGAAAAGTCTCCTTTGCTGAAGGCCTCAAAATTAAATTCATCATTAACCGTCTCTGCACTCCATAATCTTAATGTGTTAACTACTCCATTATCATATCCAACAACTGGTGTATCGTAAGGAACTGCTAATACAGCTTCATAATTATAATGTTTAGCAACAAGTTTATTATTAACATTCTCTAACCTTACCTCACCACCAAACTTTATAATCTCAGATTCATCCTTCTTTTTAACTTCCCATGGATTATCTTGCTTCAACCAATTATCAGGAACTTCTACCTGCTTTCCCTCTATTATTTTTTGATTGAAAAATCCATATTTATATCTTATTCCACAACCATGACCTGCTATGGATAGGGATGACATTGAATCTAAGAAACAAGCAGCTAATCTACCTAAGCCGCCATTACCTAACCCTTGATCATTCTCTAGCTCTTCCAATTCAGTTAACTTTATATTTAAATCTGCTAAAGCTTCCTGGCAAACTTCTCTTATTCCTAAATTTATTAAATTATCACTTAATAATCTTCCTATTAAAAACTCCATTGAAAAATAATATATTTCTTTCTTATTATTTTTCTTATATCTGCTCTGAGTATTTAGCCAATCATTCATAACATAGCCTCTTATTAAGCTTCCTAAAACATAATATTTTTGTTCATTTGTACCATCTTCTATTCTTTTTCCGGTTAATTCTAAAAATCTTTTGCTATATTCTTTTTTAAAAGATTCCTTATTTATATTTTTCACAGATGGTTCCTCCTTCTTGACTAAATCCATTCTTACTTCATTATATTGCTTTAAACATAAATAGTTCTTTCAATAATTCTATCCACATATGATAAAAAATTATCAACATGAATCTATATTTTTTAATTTTAATTGTTCATAATTTTATTCCATTTTTATTTAATTGATAATTACTATCTTATAATATATAATATTAACTAAATAAATTATAAAAGGAGAACTAATAATGAATTCAAATAATATAGATAAGAAAAAAGTAAAGGAAATCCAAGCTCCAAAAAAGGTTAAATATCAATGTCTGCATACTACTGAAGCAAGAGAATGTACTTGTATTAGAAGTAAGGGACTTGTTTTAACTAAATAAACTAATCACTATAACAAAACATATTTAAAGCAAACTAAATTTTACAAATTTAAAAAACACCCTATAGAATGGATACTTTAAAGCAAACTATTCTATAGGGTATATTTTTGCTAACTTCTACTTAGCTTCTTAAAGCTTCTTTTAATTCTTTAACTAAGCTTACTGCTCTTTTTATCCCCTCTTCTTTATTATCAGTAGATGCCATACGCTTTATGATGGCACTTCCAACAATTACACCTTCTGCATATTTTGAAAACTCTTTTGTCATTTCTACATTTGATACACCAAAACCAATAGCTTTAGGCAGCTGGCTATATTCTTTTATTAAATTTATATAATTACTCAAATCTGTAGATATATTCTCTCTAGTTCCTGTTACTCCATTAATAGATACACAATATACAAAACCCTTGCCTTCTTTTAAAATATTTTTAATTCTTTCTTCCGATGCAGGAGCTACCATTGGAAGAATATAAATATCATTTTCATAAGCAAATTCCATTATTTCTCCCCTCTCCTCTAGAGGCAAGTCTGGAATTATAAGTCCATCAATACCAGATTTACTGCAATCCCTAATAAACTTTTCAATTCCATATTTAAATATACAATTGTAATAAACTAAATATATTAGGGGGATAGAAGATTGTTTTCTAATATCTTTCACAGCCTGCATTATATCTTTTATTTTTATTCCCTTATTTAATGCCCTTTGAGAGGACTCTTGAATAACTTCACCATCTGCTACTGGATCAGAATAGGGAATTCCTAACTCAATAATATCTGCACCTGCCTTTTCTATTTCTAAAGCTAACTCTACAGTTGTGCCTATATCTGGATCTCCTGCAGTTATAAAAGTAATTAAGGCTTTCTCATTCTTTTCCTTTAACTTCTTAAATTTTAAATCTATTCTGTTCATTTAAGTTCCACCCCCATCTCTTCTGCAACTATATTGATATCTTTATCTCCTCTTCCTGAAAGATTAACTATTATTATCTCTTCCTTCCTTAATGTAGGTGCTAGCTTCAAAGCATAGGCAATGGCATGGGAACTCTCTATTGCAGGTATAATCCCCTCTACTAAACAAAGTTCCTTAAAAGCACCTATAGCCTCCTTATCTGTTATAGCTACATAATTAGCTCTCTTTGTATCCTTTAAATAAGCATGTTCTGGTCCAACACCAGGATAATCGAGACCTGCAGATATAGAGTAAACAGGCATTATTTGTCCATCTTCATCCTGCAGCACATAGGTTTTCATACCATGAATCACCCCTAAGCTCCCTTTTGTAACTGTGGCTGCGTGCTGATCTGTATCTAGTCCAAGGCCTGCAGCCTCTACTCCTATAAGCTTTACTTCTTTATCTTCTATAAAGGGATAAAAAATACCCATAGCATTACTTCCACCACCTACACAAGCTATAAGATAATCTGGAAGTCTTCCCTCTTTCTCAATTATCTGCCTCCTTGCTTCATCGCCTATTATTCGTTGAAAATCTCTTACCATAGTTGGATATGGATGAGGCCCCATAACAGAACCTATTACATAGAAGGTGCTATCAATATTAGTTACCCAATCTCTAAAGGCTCCATTTACTGCATCCTTTAAGGTGCCTGTCCCACTTTTAATAGCTGTAACCTTGGCTCCTAGCATTTTCATTTTAAATACATTAAGAGACTGCCTTCTTATATCCTCTTCACCCATAAATATTTCACATTCCATTTTTAGCAATGCTGCAACAGTGGCGGTAGCAACCCCATGCTGACCTGCCCCTGTTTCTGCTATAACTCTTTTCTTCCCCATCCTTTTAGCCAGAAGTATTTGCCCTAAAACATTATTTATTTTATGGGCTCCTGTATGATTCAAATCTTCTCTTTTAAGATATATTTTAGCTCCTCCATATTTTTCAGATAGCCCTCTTGCATAATATAATGGGGTTTCCCTGCCACTATACTCTTTTAAATAATACTTATATTCTTCTAGAAACCTTTCATCCTTAATAGCTTTTTCAAATTCTACCTCAAGCTCCATTACTGCATTCATAACTGTTTCAGGTACATATTGCCCACCAAATTGTCCAAATCTCCCTTTCATATAAAACTCCTCACTTTCCCTATAAAGTCTTTAATTTTTTTATAATCTTTAACACCCTGACTCTCAACTCCACTAGATACATCAACTGCAAAAGGCCTTACAACTTTAATGGCTTCAGTAATATTTTCAATACTTAGGCCTCCTGCCAAAATTATTTTGTTTTGTAAATTAAAATCCTTTAATATATTCCAATTAAAAGTCCTTCCACTTCCCCCCCGAATTCCTTCAATTTTAGAATCAAGGAGAAAGCTAACCTTTGTATATTTACTTAAATTTTCGAGGTCCCCTTCCCCTCTAATAGAAAAGCTCTTCCAAACTTGGTAACCTGTAAAAGAATTAATATATGTCATATCCTCATCACCATGAAATTGAAGTATGTCTAATTTAACTTTTTCTGAAATTTCTTTTACCCTGTTTATATCTTCATTAACAAAAACCCCTACAGTTTTAATATCTTTTCTTAAATTCTTAGTAAGCTCTAAGGCTATATCTTCACTTACCCTTCTTTTACTATCAGCAAAGACAAAACCTATATAGTCTGGCTTAAGTTCATTTACATACTCAATATCAAGGGCCCTTTTCAATCCACAAATTTTTATCTTTACCATCCTTATCACCTAGCCTTGCAAGCTAATATAAATTCATTAATTTTAAGTTCATCTTCTATATTTCTCATAAAGGCTTCCCCAATTAAAACTGCATTTACTCCTAAGCTTTCTATATATTTTATATCCTCAACAGTAGCTATGCCGCTTTCCGAAACTACTATTTTATCTTTAGGAATATACTTTATAAGTTTCTCTGTATGCTTTAGACTAACTTGGAAACTTTTAAGATCTCTATTGTTTATTCCAATTATTTTTCCCCCAGTTTCTAAGGCTTCTTCTAATTCCTTCTCATTATGAACCTCTATCAACACATGTAATCCTAAGCTCGAGGCCAAATGGTAGAAACTTTTAAGCTTCCCAGGTAATATGGCTGCTATTAGGAGTATGGCGTCAGCCCCTATTTCATAGGCTTCATATATCTGATACTCATCAATAATGAAATCCTTCCGAAGAATAGGCTTAGCTGTTATTTCTTTTGCATCCTTAATAAAATCATTACTGCCTTTAAAAAAATGCTCCTCTGTCAGTATTGAAAGGGCATCTATATTTATTTTTTCATAAATTTCAGCAATACTTTTATGATTAAAGTTCTCAATTATAATTCCCTTTGATGGTGATGCTTTTTTTATTTCAGCAATTATTGATATTCCTTCTTTCTTAAGAGAAGTCTCAAAATCCCTAACTTTTCTAGCTCTAAGTTTTTTAATTAAATCATTTAAAGTTTTTTTTCCTCTTTCTAATTCCAATTGCTTTCTCTTAACTGCAACAATCTCATCTAATATCATTACACAGCCACTCTCCTACTAAAGTTCACTATTTCTTTTAGTTTATTATAGGCCCTTCCAGAATCAATAATCTCTTCTGCTAGCTTTATTCCCTCATAAATACCATCAACGGCCTTCCCTACATACAAGGCTGCTGCAGCATTTATTAAAACTATATCTCTCTTAGGTCCCTTTTTCCCCTTAAATATATCTAAAATAATCCTTGCATTTTCCTTGGCATCTCCACCTTGTATATCTTCCTTTTTACATACGGGTATTCCATAATCCTGAGGATTTATTGCGTAATCTATAATCTTGCCTTCTTTAATCTCTGTTACTGTAGTTTTTGTAGTTATTGTTATTTCATCTAAACCATCATCACCATGAACTACTAAAGCTCTTTCTCTACCAAGCTTTAAGAGAACCTGGCCTAATTTGTGGGTTAAATCTCTATCAAAAACCCCAAGTACTTGTCCTTTTATATTTGCCGGATTTGTTAAGGGTCCTATTATATTAAATATAGTTCTTGTACTTAACTGTTTTCTTACAAGAGCTGCATGTTTCATAGCAGGATGATAATTTTGAGCAAAGAGAAAGGTCATACCTGTTTCTCTTATACACCGCTCTGAAATATTAGGATCAATATTAATATTAAATCCCATTTCTGCTAGCACATCTGCACTACCACTCTTACTTGATACTGCCCTGCTCCCATGCTTAGCAACCTTGACCCCTGCAGCCGCTGCAATAATAGCTACTGCAGTAGATATATTAAAAGTATTTGCCTCATCTCCACCTGTACCACAAGTATCAATCACTAGTGTTTTATCAGCTTTTTCACCATGTAAATCTAAATTGAATTTCTTTGCATTTTTCTTCATAGATTTTACACAGCCTGTTATTTCATCTATACTTTCCCCCTTCATCCTAAGTCCAATTAAAAATGCTCCTACCTGTGAAGGTTCAAATTTCCCATTCATTATTTCATTCATTGCAGCTTCTGCTTCTTTCTCCGTTAAATTTTCTCTTAGCACTATTTTCTTTATAGCTTTATTTATCATTGCAAATCACCATCCTTAATGCCTTTGCTTTATTTATTGTTTCTTTATACTCCTTAATTGGATCCGAATCATGCACTATTCCAGCTCCTGCTTGTATATAGGCTGTTTTATTCTTAATTACAATAGTTCTTATTGCTATACAGAAATCCATATTTCCCTGATAGGAAAAGTAACCTAAAGCACCTGCATATATTCCTCGTCTTGCATTTTCTAACTCCTCTATAATTTCCATGGCTCTAACTTTTGGTGCCCCTGACACAGTACCTGCTGGTAAGCAGGATCTTAAGGCATCATAGCAGGATAAACCTTCCTTTAATTTTCCTGAAACTTGAGAAACCAAATGCATTACCTGAGAATATAATTCTACTTCCATGAACCTATCAATATTAACAGTACCGAGCTCACTAATCCTTTCAACATCATTTTTCCCTAAATCCACAAGCATTACATGTTCAGCTCTTTCTTTTTCATCAGCTAATAACTCTTTAGCCAACAAACTATCTTCTTCCTTATTTTTTCCTCTTGGCCGTGTACCTGCAATTGGATTAGTAATTATGATATTGTCTTTAACACTTACTAATCTTTCAGGGGAAGAGCCCACTACTTCAAAATCTCCAAACTCTATATAAAATAGATATGGTGATGGATTTTCCGATCTTAATCTTCTATAAAGCTCAAAGGAATTTCCTTCTGTGTCAATGCTAAATCTTTGAGATAACACTACTTGGGATACATCCCCCTTTTTTATATAGCTTTTTGCCCTATTTACAAGGTCACAAAATTCTTTCTCAGATAAATTGGATCTTACTTTTGCTGATAAGTTCTTTTTTTCAAGGGAATGTACTTCCCTCCTAATCCTAATTTTTTCATAAGTTTTTTCTAATATTTTTGCTATTTCTTCATACTCAAGTTCATCTTCATAAAGTACGTTATAAATGATATATAGCTTATGATTGTAATGGTCATAACAAATTACTGTTTTATAAAATAGAAGATAGGCATCAGGAATATTCATTTCATCTTTATTGCTATCTGGAAGTTTTTCATATTGCCTAATCATATCGTAGCCTACATAACCTATAGCACCACCAGTAAAAGGCAAATCCAAATATTCGGAACTGTATTTGATATTTAGCAGACTTTTTACTGTATTCAGCAGCTCTCCTTTCTTTTGCATTTTGCTTCCATCCTCTTTTATGATAGAAATATTTTTTTCATAGCTAATAAGCTTAAGATAAGGCTTTTCTGCCATAAAAGAATATCTTCCACTTTCTTTAGTAGACAAGGCACTTTCTAAAAGACATCTATTTTTGCCTTCAAGATTATAAAACATAACTATAGGTGTCAATTCGTCTGCATGTGCTTCAAAGGTAACAGGAAAAACCTTCTTTCTCTTTTTTAATTCATTGAATTGCTCTTTGGTCATAGTGATCATAATAAAACCTCCAATCCTTATAATTTAATAAAAAAAAGCCACTTCATCCTTATAATGGGACGAAGTGACTCGCGGTGCCACCCATATTAAATTCACATTATTAAGCAAGCATATATAGCAAAAAAACACCTCGTCCAATAGGACGAGATGTTATACTCGCTATGCCACCTAAATGCAAATTTATCTTTATCAGGTACGGAATAATATCGATACCCTGTCATTGTAACGGCTGACTCCCGGAAAATGCTACTATAATTTCACATATCATCTCACAGACCCATTCAATATAGACTACAGTACCTGGCTCTCACCATCCCAGACTCGCTTAAACTAAGCTCCTATATCTACTCCTTCTGCTCCTAGATTTTAACCTGTTTTTTACATTGATAATATTTTAATCCATTTTATTACACTCATAATATTTAGTCAATAGCTTTTTAATAATATTTTTAATAAAAACAAAAAAACATCAAGCAAATGCTTGATGTTTTTATTACCTGGCGACGTTCTACTCTCCCACAGGGTCTCCCCTGCAGTACCATTGACGCTGTAGAGCTTAACTGTCCTGTTCGGAATGGGAAGGAGTGTTTCCTCTACGCCATTGTCACCAGATTTCAGAGAACTTGTTCTCTGAAAATTGCACATGAATATAGCCATTATTATTTTGGTCAAGCCCTCGACCTATTAGTATTAGTCAGCTAAATATGTTACCATACTTACACCTCTAACCTATCAACCTTGTGTTCTTCAAGGGGTCTTACTAGCTTATGCTATGGGAAATCTCATCTTGAGGGGGGCTTCACGCTTAGATGCTTTCAGCGTTTATCCCTTCCCGACTTAGCTACCCAGCTATGCTCTTGGCAGAACAACTGGTACACCAGAGGTCAGTCCATCCCGGTCCTCTCGTACTAAGGACAGCTCCTCTCAAATTTCCTACGCCCGCGACGGATAGGGACCGAACTGTCTCACGACGTTCTGAACCCAGCTCGCGTGCCGCTTTAATGGGCGAACAGCCCAACCCTTGGGACCTACTTCAGCCCCAGGATGCGACGAGCCGACATCGAGGTGCCAAACCTCCCCGTCGATGTGGACTCTTGGGGGAGATCAGCCTGTTATCCCCGAGGTAGCTTTTATCCGTTGAGCGATGGCCCTCCCACGAGGTACCACCGGATCACTAAGCCCGACTTTCGTCCCTGCTCCACTTGTGGGTGTCGCAGTCAGGCTCCCTTCTGCCTTTACACTCTACGAACGATTTCCGACCGTTCTGAGGGAACCTTTGGGCGCCTCCGTTACTTTTTAGGAGGCGACCGCCCCAGTCAAACTGCCCACCTAACAATGTCCTGTCACCAGCTTCATGGCGTCCAGTTAGAATCCCAATACTATCAGGGTGGTATCCCAAGGACGACTCCACTGAGGCTGACGCCCCAGTTTCCCAGTCTCCCACCTATCCTGTACAGACAATATCGAAACTCAATGCTAAGCTACAGTAAAGCTCTACGGGGTCTTTCCGTCCAATCGCGGGTAGCGAGCATCTTCACTCGCACTACAACTTCGCCGGATTTGCAGTTGAGACAGTGCCCAAGTCATTACGCCATTCGTGCGGGTCAGAACTTACCTGACAAGGAATTTCGCTACCTTAGGACCGTTATAGTTACGGCCGCCGTTTACTGGGGCTTAAGTTCACACCTTCGCTTACGCTAAGTGTTCCCCTTAACCTTCCAGCACCGGGCAGGCGTCAGCCCCTATACATCAGCTTACGCTTTAGCAGAGACCTGTGTTTTTGCTAAACAGTTGCTTGGGCCTATTCTCTGCGGCCTGCTCTCGCAGGCACCCCTTCTCGCGAACTTACGGGGTCAATTTGCCTAGTTCCTTAACTGCAATTCTTCCGATGGCCTTAGGATTCTCTCCTCATCTACCTGTGTCGGTTTGCGGTACGGGCACTACTTCTCTCTCTAGATGCTTTTCTTGGAAGCATGGAATCAGATACTTCGGTCATAATGACCTTCCCCATCACACCTCAGGATTGTCAGAACGGATTTGCCTATCCTGACTCCCTAAATGCTTAGACTAGCACAACCAACGGCTAGCACATCCTATCCTTCTCCGTCACACCATCGATAATAACGATAATAGTGGTATTGGAATATCAACCAATTGTCCATCACCTACGCCTTTCGGCCTGGGCTTAGGTCCCGACTAACCCTGGGCGGACGAGCCTTCCCCAGGAAACCTTAGATTTTCGGCCTGTAAGATTCTCACTTACATCTCGCTACTGATGCCAACATTCTCACTCGTAATCAGTCCACCGCTCCTTACGGTACGACTTCAGCCCGATTACGACGCTCCTCTACCGCTCACACGAAGTGTGAACCCGTAGCTTCGGTGGTAAGTTTGAGCCCCGGACATTTTCGGCGCAGGATCTCTCGACTAGTGAGCTATTACGCACTCTTTAAATGAGTGGCTGCTTCTAAGCCAACATCCTAGTTGTCTTAGAAATCCCACATCCTTTACCACTTAACTTACACTTTGGGACCTTAGCTGACGATCTGGGCTTTTTCCCTTTTGACTACGGACCTTATCATTCGCAGTCTGACTGCCGGACTAATAGTATATGGCATTCGGAGTTTGATAAGGTTCGGTAAGCAATATGCCCCCTAGCCCATTCAGTGCTCTACCTCCATTACTCATATCCGACGCTAGCCCTAAAGCTATTTCGAGGAGAACCAGCTATCTCCGAGTTCGATTGGAATTTCTCCGCTATCCACAGCTCATCCCATGCTTTTTCAACAGCAACGTGGTTCGGTCCTCCACGGGGTTTTACCCCCGCTTCAACCTGGCCATGGATAGGTCACCCGGTTTCGGG
>NZ_CP016786.1:2747500-2755000 GCF_002285495.1 Clostridium isatidis
TGAGTTAAAACACCAACTGTATATATTCCCGAATTTGAACAATTGCTTAAAGGAAAATCTATTATTCTATACTTCCCTCCAAATGGTACAGCTGGCTTAGCTATATTCTTGGTTAACACACCTAATCTCGATCCTTGCCCGCCTGCTAGAATCATTGCAATTATTTCTTTCTTTCTCATAAAATCCATATCCCCCTTAAAACAAACATTATTATCCCCTAAACAAAACTTTTATCTAATTCTTCTACTATATCTTTAAAGTTTATTTCTCCAGTAAGATTACTGTATAATCTTAAATATTCCTTAGCAGACTTTTCCCAACTATTATCAGAATTCATAGCTTGTACTCTTAATCTTTCAAAAGCTTTTTTATCTCTATATACTTCTAATGCATACTTAGTTATCATTAATAATTCATCAGCTCTATAATTTCTAAAGCCAAAACCATTTCCAACACCAGTATATTTGTTATATGGAATTACAGTATCCTTTAATCCTCCTGTTTCTCTAACTATAGGTAAAGCTCCATATCTTAAAGCTATTAATTGTCCAAGTCCACAAGGTTCAAATAATGATGGCATTAAAAATAAATCTGAAGCTGCATATATTTTATGGGCAAGTTCATTACTAAACCTTATATTTACACTTAATTTATCTCCATGTCTTCTTTCAAAATCCCTGAAACTCGCCTCATAAAGACAGTCTCCAGTTCCTAAAACAACTATTTGAACATCTTCTCTTAATAATTCTTCAAGAATATTTAATATTAAGTCGCATCCTTTTTGGTGAGTTAATCTTGAAACCATACCAATCATAGGTATTTCTTCATTTACTTTTAAGCCTAATTCTTCCTGCAAACATTTCTTATTAATTATCTTCTTATATAATGTATCTACACTATAATTTTCATATATATATTTATCCTCTAATGGGTTATATTCATCATAATCTATTCCATTAACAATTCCTTCTAAAGAATCTCCTCTATATCTTAATAATCCATCTAATTTTTCTCCATATTCCTCTGTCTTTATTTCTTCTGAATATGTTTTGCTAACTGTAGTAACTTTATCTGAGTAATTAATAGCTCCTTTTAAAAAACTAACAGCTCCATAATGCTCCAAACTTCCATTATTAAAAGTTTCATAATCATATCCAAAAAGTTCTGGCAAAACTTCCTTTGAAAACATTCCTTTAAAAAATAAATTATGAATAGAAAATACTGTTTTTATATTTTTAAATTTTTCTTCTTTCATATATTCTAATTTATGCAATACTGGTATCATGCCTGTCTGCCAGTCATTACAATGTATTATATCTGGTACCCAGTCTATATTTTTTATAAATTCTAAAACTGCTCTATCAAAAAAAGCAAATTTTTCTCCATCATCATAATATCCATATAATCCATCTCTTTTAAAATAATATTCATTATCTAAAAGATAAAACTTAACACCTTCGTAATCATATTCTAGTATTCCGCAATATTGGTTTCTCCAACCAACCTTAACATTAAAGTTTTTTAGATACTTTAAATTTTCTACTATATCTTTTCTTATGTCTTTATACTTAGGCATTATGACTCTTACATCTACACCTAACTTTTTTAGTGCCTTTGGTAAGGCACCTATGACATCTCCCAGCCCACCCGTTTTTATTAAGGGGTGAGCTTCTGATGCTGCAATTAAAACCTTCATATTACTCCTCCTTTCAATTATTACTGTCTATAGCTATTTCTTTACTATTTATATCTTCTAAGCTATCATCTATCTCAAACTCCTTATAGGAAAGAATCATAGCTGCCATAGGTGGAACTTTAATTGTTATAGAGTAATCTCTATTATGATATTTATCTTCTACTGCTATAAAAGGCTCCTCATTTATTTGCCCTGATCCTCCAAATAACTTGTTATCTGAATTAAATACCTCTTTATATTCTCCCAAATGTGGTACTCCAAGTTTAAAATCATAATATACAATAGGAGTAAAATTACATATAAAAATTAATGTATCTTCTTTATCAACTCCTCTTCTTATAAAAGAAAAAATACTTTGATCCCTATTATCAGGATCTATCCATTCAAAACCTTCTCTTTCATAATCCAACTCATAAAGAGCCTTATTCTCCTTATAAAATCTATTTAAAGTCTTAACATAATCATGAGTCTTTTTATGCATTTCATATTTATCTATCAATTCCCATTCTAAATCCTCATATTCTCTCCACTCTATAAACTGTCCAAATTCATATCCCATAAAAGCTAATTTTTTTCCCGGATGACCCATCATATATGCTAAATATAGTCTAAGACCGGCAAATTTATTCCAATAATCTCCCCACATTTTATCAACTAAAGACTTTTTACCATGAACAACTTCATCATGAGATAATGCAAGGATAAAATTTTCTGAGTAATTGTACATCATAGAAAAAGTAATATTATTATGGGCATATTTTCTGTATATTGGATCCTCTTCAATATATTTTAGAGTATCGTTCATCCAACCCATATTCCATTTAAAATTGAAACCAAGTCCTCCTACATGTATCGGCATAGTCACATTTGGCCAAGTTGTAGATTCTTCAGCAATCATAAGTATATTGTTAAATTCACTAAAAACGGCTGCGTTCATTTTTTTTAGAAATTCTATTCCTTCTAAGGATCCATTACCACCATATTTATTAGGCTTCCATTCACCTTCTTTTCTACCATAATCTAAATATAAAATATTAGATACTGCATCCACTCTTATTCCATCTATATGAAACTCCCTTAGCCAATAAAGAACATTTGAAATTAAAAAACTTATAACTTCTGGTTTTCCTAAATCAAAATTTGCTGTTCCCCAGCCTCTATTTTCTGCTTTCCATTCTTCCTCATATTCATAAGTAGGCGTACCATCGAATTTATATAATCCATGTGCATCCTTGCAAAAATGCCCTGGTACCCAATCTAAAATAACTCCAATATTATTTTTATGAAGCTCATTTATAAGAGCTTTTAACCCCTTAGGATCTCCATATCTGCTAGTTACTGAATAATATCCAGTTCCCTGATAGCCCCAGGATGCATCTAAAGGATGTTCAATAATTGGCATAAATTCAACATGGGTATATCCCATTTCTACTAGGTATTTAGGCAATTCATTACATAATTCTTCATATGTAAGAAATTCCCCATTATTATGCTTCCAAGAGCCAAGGTGCATTTCATAAATATTAATAGGTTCCTTAAAAGGATCAATTTTTTTCCTTCTATTAAGCCACTTTCTGTCTGTCCACTTAAATTTTATTTCATCACTAACAACTGAAGCTGTATTAGGCCTGAGTTCTGAATATCTTGCATATGGATCACTTTTATAAAAGCCATTTTCTAAAGAATTATTAACAATATAATATTTATAAATACTTCCAGCTTTTAGTTTTGGTATAAATAATGACCATAAGCCCTTATCATTTATTCTTTCCATTTTAAATTCTTCACTTGGCTCAAAGTCACAAAATTCTCCTACAACATAGACTTCCTTAGCCCTTGGTGCCCAAGTTGTAAACCTTACTCCTTTTTTTCTATTCTCAGATATAATATGAGCACCCATAAAACGATAACTTGCATAATTCTTACCTTCATGAAATAACTGAATATCTTCTTGTAAAAGTTGTCCATTTTTAACTTTACTTTTTGCTGCCTGTGACATATTATCTCCTCCTTTGCCTTGTTTGTGTAAATAATTATACCATCACATTCCATTTATTCCCATATATTTCGTTTTTCTATATTTCCTAAAAATGTTTATATTGCTATTTTTTTTATCATATTTCTCCTTAACAGATTTATTTTCTCGATATTTTCTCTGATTTTTCCTATTCCTTTCTTATAATTTGACAAAGCATTTTCTTATTTACTTTTAATATTTTATTAAGGTTAATTTAAGATTTTAACAGGTCTCATATTAAGATTTATCCTTTAAAATTAAAAACAAGTTTTAATTATTTATTTTAAAACTAGCCATACTTTTAATAAGACCTTAAACAATAAACAAGGAGGTAAGTAATGAAAATTTTAGAGGTAAAAAATCTTAAAAAAACCATAGGAAAAAGAGATATTATAAAAGATATTAGTTTTTCCATTGAAGAAGGTGAAATATTCGGATTTTTAGGGCCAAATGGTGCTGGAAAAACTACAACTATTAGAATGCTTGTAGGACTAATAAAACCTACTTCAGGAAATATATCAATTTGCGGTTATGATTTACAAAAAGATACTGAAAATGCACTTAAAGAAATTGGTGCAGTAGTTGAAAATCCTGAATTATATAAGTATCTTTCTGGAAGAGAAAATCTAATGCAAATTGCAAGAATTAGAAAAGTTCCAAAAGAAGAAGTTAATGAAGTTATAAGATTAGTGGGGCTTGAAAACAGGATCGATGATAAAGTGAGGAAATATTCTTTAGGTATGAAACAACGTTTAGGTTTAGCAGCTTCCTTATTATCTAATCCAAAACTGCTTATCTTAGATGAGCCAACTAACGGGTTAGATCCTTCTGGCATAATCGATTTTAGAGAAATAGTTAAAAAAGCTGCTAAGGAAAGAGGAATGTCAGTATTTATTTCCTCTCACATTTTATCAGAGGTTCAAAACTTATGTGATAGAGTAGCCTTTATTAATAATGGAGTAATTAAATCTGTAGAAAGTATTATTAATAATTCAATGGAAACAGAAACAGATATTATTTCCTTAAAGATCCTTGAAAATATTAATTCAAATATACTGTCTGCTTTAGATTATGTAAAATCAGTAAAAAAAATAGATGATAAATTTGAACTTATAATTCTTTCAAATAAAACTCCTGAACTTATAAAATACCTTGTTAATAATAACTACAATATAGATGAAGTATTTAAGTTACGAAAAGGTCTTGAACAAAGATATATGGAATTAGTTGAAGGAGGAATAAGATAATGTTACTAAACCTTATAAAAAATGAGTTCATAAAAATATTTAAAAGAAGCAAAACCTGGATTGTTTTTATTTTATTCCTTATGTTTATTGCTCTAACAGTCTATGCTACTTGGAAAGGTGAACAGAACATGAAGGAAATTAATTCACCTGAGTATCAAATTCAAATAGCTCAAGAACAATTAGCTTATTATAAGGATGAATTAAAAGAGGCAGAAGCTTCTGGAGATGAAGCTTGGGTAGAATCTATAAAATCTTCCATAGAATATTATGAGCAAAATCTAGAATTAAATAAAAAGATATTAAAAGAAGGAGTTAGTGAAGATTCCTGGAAGATAGAATTAGATATGTCTATAGCTAATATTAAAAGAGCTATTAAAGAATATGAGGAAAATGGAACAAAGGAAAGATACAGAAGTGATTATTTAAGTCTTCAAGAAGAATTAGAAACTCTTGAATATTTAAAGACAAACAATATAGTTCCACTTAAAGGATGGGAATACCAAGAATATAATTTCCTTGAAGGCTTAAGTATGCTATTAGGAATAGGACTCTTAGTTGCTGGTATTGCAGTATTTATGAGTGATATTCTTTCTGGAGAATCAACTCCTCCAACCCTTAAGTTTTTACTAGTACAGCCTGTTTCTAGAGCTAAAATTTTGTTTTCTAAATATATAGTTTCTATAATTACAGTTTTATCTTTAATAATAATACCAGAAATAATTGGAATGACCTTTGTAAATTTAACTTCTGACATAAATGCAGCAAACTATCCAACTAGAGTAGGACAACAGTACGAAAAAGTTTTTAACCCAGAATATGGAGAAATGGTTCTCGAGAAAATTCCTGAGACTTCAGAAATGATAACTAATTTTGATTTGGCTATTAGAACAATAGGATATCAAGCAATATTTATAATCGCCTGCTGTAGTGTAATTTTTATGTTTTCTACAATATTTAAGAGTAGTATGACATCTATGGCTATATCTGTTATATTAACAATATTCTTGTCTATAGGAACACAAGTAATTGGAACATTAAAAAATTATAGTCATCTACTATTTACAACTTATGCTAATAGTTATAGCTTAGTATCATCTAAACTGCCTTTAATGTATAATAACGAAAAACTAACAATAACTAATGGAATTATTTGCTTAGCTTTAACAATAATTGTTTCTTATTTAGTATCTCATATTAATTTTACTAAAAAAGATATCCTAATATAAACAATTCAAAATTAAAAAAACATAATTACTGTTCCAAAAAAAGAAGATTGATAACAATCTTCTTTTTTTACTATTCACAATTAAATATTCACATTGATATTAATAACTTAAAAAGTTATCAACAGCAAAACTTATTTTTCTATTTACTTATGTTAATAACTTTTGCTTTATTTTATATTTTTTATTGGATAAGAAAAAAGACTTAAGAATTTATTCTTAAGTCTTTTATAACCTGGCAACGTTCTACTCTCCCACAGGGCTTCCCCTGCAGTACCATCGACGCTGTAGAGCTTAACTGTCCTGTTCGGAATGGAAAGGAGTGTTTCCTCTACGCCATTGTCACCAGATTTCAGAGAACTTGTTCTCTGAAAATTGCACATGAATATAGCCATTATTATTTTGGTCAAGCCCTCGACCTATTAGTATTAGTCAGCTAAATATGTTACCATACTTACACCTCTAACCTATCAACCTTGTGTTCTTCAAGGGGTCTTACTAGCTTATGCTATGGGAAATCTCATCTTGAGGGGGGCTTCACGCTTAGATGCTTTCAGCGTTTATCCCTTCCCGACTTAGCTACCCAGCTATGCTCTTGGCAGAACAACTGGTACACCAGAGGTCAGTCCATCCCGGTCCTCTCGTACTAAGGACAGCTCCTCTCAAATTTCCTACGCCCGCGACGGATAGGGACCGAACTGTCTCACGACGTTCTGAACCCAGCTCGCGTGCCGCTTTAATGGGCGAACAGCCCAACCCTTGGGACCTACTTCAGCCCCAGGATGCGACGAGCCGACATCGAGGTGCCAAACCTCCCCGTCGATGTGGACTCTTGGGGGAGATCAGCCTGTTATCCCCGAGGTAGCTTTTATCCGTTGAGCGATGGCCCTCCCACGAGGTACCACCGGATCACTAAGCCCGACTTTCGTCCCTGCTCCACTTGTGGGTGTCGCAGTCAGGCTCCCTTCTGCCTTTACACTCTACGAACGATTTCCGACCGTTCTGAGGGAACCTTTGGGCGCCTCCGTTACTTTTTAGGAGGCGACCGCCCCAGTCAAACTGCCCACCTAACAATGTCCTGTCACCAGCTTCATGGCGTCCAGTTAGAATCCCAATACTATCAGGGTGGTATCCCAAGGACGACTCCACTGAGGCTGACGCCCCAGTTTCCCAGTCTCCCACCTATCCTGTACAGACAATATCGAAACTCAATGCTAAGCTACAGTAAAGCTCTACGGGGTCTTTCCGTCCAATCGCGGGTAGCGAGCATCTTCACTCGCACTACAACTTCGCCGGATTTGCAGTTGAGACAGTGCC
>NZ_CP016786.1:2760000-2869927 GCF_002285495.1 Clostridium isatidis
ACCTTCTCCTATTGTTCCCCAGAAGTTTCCTATATCATTAATTCCTGCAACATCAAACCAGAATACTGAATTTAATGCATGGTGTAAACCAGTAGGAATTAATAATCTATTAAAGAATGCATATAAACCTGATCCAATTGCTCCTGTAGAAACAATTGCCTTACCAAATGCTACTAGTGCTCCATAAACTACTGGCCATACAAAGAATAATACAAGTGATGCTAATAATGATGCTAAAGCTGTCATTATAGCAACGGATCTCTTACCACTAAAAAAACCTAAAGCATCTGGCAGCTTAGTATTTTTAAATTTATTATAGCAAGCTGCACCAATTAAACCTGAAATTATTCCAATAAATTGAGTTTGAGTTTTTGAGAATGCTGCTGGAACCTCAGCTGCATCAATTCCCTTAAACATAGCAACTGCACCTGTGCTTAGTAATGTTGTAATTACAAGCCATGAAACTAACCCTGCAAGGCCTGCTGTTCCATCATTATCATCAGACATACCAACACCAACACCTATAGCAAATAATATAGCCATATTATCGATTAAGGCTCCACCAGCCTTTAATAAAAATGCTGAAACAATACTGTTAGCCCCCCATCCTGTTGGGTCAAGCCAGTAACCAATACCCATTAAAATACTTGCAACAGGTAAAGCTGCTACTGGAAGCATTAAAGATTTTCCTAGTCTTTGAAGATACTTCATCATAAAATAATTCCTCCCTTTTTATTAATACAATTTTTGACGTATATTATATATAATTCCATAAATAAACAACAAAAAAAGCCAAAAAGGAATTAGGTGCATTTAATTCCTTCTTGGCTCATGCTCAACCGTATTGATTACACGCCAAAATTCGTATTTTTAATTTACATACTAATAATAACATCTTATGATAAGGTTTTCAAGACTTATTTCATGTCATTATGCTAATTTTTCTTAACATATCTTCAATTTTCTCAAAATATCTGTATATTCTTATATATTTTAAATTATTTTTCTATTAATTTATTGACAAATCATTGTTTATATATAATAATTTAATATAGACGTGTTACTGTTTAATCAGGCATGAGTCCAACAAATTAACTTTTTTAGGACTTATGCCTTTTGTTTTTTAAGTTATCAATTTAATTATGGTATTTATTTTTACTATAATATAAATACTATAATTAGCATAATAAAAATTTGTACTAGAAAGGATGTGGATTCCTGAATATATTCAGGATATATTATGTTTGATTTTTTAAAGAAAATTTTCAAAACAGATTCTTCAACAACAAATGAAGTTGTAGCTAATCCTAATACACTTGTAGCTCCTGTTTCTGGTAAGGCTATTCCTTTATCAGAAGTTCCAGATCCAGTTTTCGCTGAAAAATTAGCAGGTGATGGAATGGCTATAGTTGCAGAAGGAGATACTGTTGTAGCTCCAGCTGACGGTGTACTTACTTTAGTTTTCAAGACTAAACATGCTTTTGCTATGACATTAGACAACGGTCTTGAATTACTTGTTCACATTGGATTAGAAACTGTTTCTCTTGAAGGAGAAGGTTTTGAACAATTAGCTGAACAAGGTGCTAGAGTTAAAGCCGGTACACCAATAATGAAAATAGATAGAGAGCTTATTAAGAGTAAAGGATTATCTTTAGCTACTCCAGTTTTAATAACTAATGTTGATGCTGCAAAATCAATAACTCCTGTTGAAAGTGGAGATGTTGTTGCTGGTAAAACAGAAGTAATAAGATTTGAAGTTTAATAAACATAAAAATCAGCCTAAAATTAGGCTGATTTTTTATTTGCTTAATGAAACTTTAAATCTTTCTATGTGCATTGCTAAATATGCTATCTCGTCTTCGGAAATATTATCTATCTCTAATATTTTACAAATTATTTTGCCTACCTCAGATGCTATCTTATAAGATAATCTATATCTTTTCCTAATAACATCTATTAAATCATTTTTTATTGGAGAATTTGTCATGATTCTTTCAATAGTAAATCTTATATGTGTTAAAAATCTTGCATAATCTAAAGATTTCTTATTTATTTTTACCTTTAATCTTTTTTCTACATGTTGAACTATAGCATTACTTAAATAACTGGATTTAATTGTAGTTGATAACTTTCCATTATTTCTTGCCGAATGAATATGAAGTGTGATAAAACCCTTTTCTCCTTCAGGTATTTCTATTTGTAACTCTTTTTTAATTCTATCAGAAATTTTTTGAGAAAGTTGAAATTCTTGAGGATATAATGTTTGTATCTCAACTAAAAATGGATTTTGTATTTCCTCATTATTTTTTAATCTTTTTATTGCATAATATAAGTGATCAACTAAGCTTATATGAATATTTTCACTAAGTTCTTCCCCTAATTCATCTACTATTTCTGCAATTACTTCTTCAACTATTACTATTAAATCGCTATCTACCCTATTTACAATTTCATTAAAATTCCTTTGATTATCTTCATTTTCAATAATAAAAATCTTCTCTACTACAGTGCCTTTTTTTATAATTTCTCCAGGTTTTTTTCCAAATCCTATTCCTTTTTGAAATAATATTTTTTCCCTCTCATCTTCTTTTACCAATAAAATATTATTATTAAAAGATTTTATCACTTCCGAATCACTATTTAATACAATATTCTTCATATTTCCTTCCTCACATAATATTATTTGCCTAAAATTTATCTAATCTAATATTTTATAAAATGTTAAATGATCTCTCCAAGCCCCATTTATGAATAAATATTTTTCATTTAAGCCTATTTCTTTAAAACCACAAGATATTAATACACCCTTTGATCTTTCATTATCAACTAATACAGAAGCTTCAATTCTATGTAAATCTAATTCTTCCTTTGCATATTTTGCAACAAGCATTACAGCTTCCTTCATATAACCTTTTCCTTGAAAATCCTTATCTATTGAATATCCTATAATTCCACTTTTAAAAACACCATTTACTATATTTGATAACTTTATTTTACCTATTAAATAACTATCTTTATAAATTCCAAAATCATAAGCTGATCCATTCATCAATTGTCTATAACTTTCTAACAACATAGATTTATGAGTTTCATAAGTATAGAAGCTTTTGTCTCTTAAAGGTTCATAAGGTCTTAAATGTTCTTCATTCCTTATATAATAATCCAATAAATCCTTTGCAGCATCTGGTGTGAAGTTTCTTACATTTATATTTCTTCCTTTCAAATCTATTAAAAATCTTCTATTTATATCATTATATTCAATTCTATTTATTCCAAAACTTAATTCATCTAAAAATATTCCATTTGCAAAAAGATTTTCTGTAAATATTCCCTCTAAAGTAAATCCTAAATCTAAAAAGGCTCTATAATCTATATTCTCATTTACATATATATTAACTTTATATATATCATTATCCTTAAATATAGCTTTTAAAATACTCTCTATTGTTTCTCTTAACAAATCATGTTTATTTTCTCTATAAAACTTAAATTTAACTGTACACTTTTTATTATCCCTATCAAACTCTATTATTGTAAATCTACCTATAAATATATTATTAATATCCTTTACAATATAATCACTTAAGGTTCCCTTAACCAATTCTATAGTTACTGTTTTGTTATCATTCATATGTTTTCTCCTCAGAATATACTTATAAACCTATTATACATATAAATTATATCCTTTTACAATATTACACATTATTTATAAATAACCTTCATATAATTAATAAGAACTTTAAGAGGTGTTTTCTAATGCTATCTAAAATGAATAAAACAAAAAAGTTTTTTAAAAAAATAATTTTTCGAATTATTATTATATTATTATTTTTTATTTTAATAAATTCTTTTTTACAAGGTAAGTTTAGAAAATATAAGGCGGATACTCCTTCGTTTAATAATATAAGCTATATTTCTGAAGAAAGTTTAATAAGGAAAATTAATGGGGTTAATAAATTAATAACCTTAGAATTAGAACTTTCACAAATAGTAACAATAGATAAAAGCATTGGTAATTTAGATTTACTTAAAAAGTACAAAAGAATAAATTTTTTTGCTGATTGTTCTTATTATATAGATTTATCTATAATAAAAGAAGAGGATATTATAATAAATCAAGAAAAAAAACTCTTATTTTTAACTGTTCCAAAACCAAAAATATATAATATTTCGATTAATGAAGATAAAACTATATTTGAAGCATCACAAAATGGTTTTCTTAGATTTGGAGAAATAAAATTATCTACAGAAGAATTTAACTCCCTTCAAGATGAAGTTCTTACTAATTTTGAAGAAAAGCTTAAAGGCAATGAAATATATCAAGAAGCATTGAATAAAAGTAAAATATCACTGGAAAACTTTTTATTAAGTTTAATAAAAGAAGATCTAGAAATTAAAATATACTTCAAATAAATATTTACTAAATAGTTTTTAAGAGTATAATATATTTAAATCATTTTAAATCTACATTTAAAGGAGATGAGCAAATGAAAAAAATAGTTCTAGCTGGTGGCTGTTTTTGGGGAGTTGAAGAATTTTTATCAAGAATTCCAGGCGTTATAGAAACAGAAGTAGGCTATTCTAATGGAAGAACAAAGAATCCTACTTATGAAGAGGTTTGTAATAACAATACATATTTTGCTGAAACTTGCTTAGTAACTTATGATGAAAATATAGTATCTCTAGAAAAAATTCTTAAAGAATACTGGTCAATTATAGATCCAACTACACTAAATAAACAAGGCAATGATGTTGGAAGTCAATATAGAACAGGAATTTATTATTTAGATGATGATGATTTAGATATTATATTAAAAAGCAAAGAAGAAGAGCAGAAAAAATATGAAAAAAGAATTGTAACTGAAGTTAAGCCTCTTGTTAATTATTATAAAGCTGAAGAATATCATCAAAAATATCTAAAGAAAAATCCTAATGGATATTGTCATATAAAATTATAATTTCTACTATTTGTATTTTAAAATTTTTACATATTATTTGAAGTTTTAATTTTAATATATTAACATATAAATCTATTTATATTTATATAAAAAGAACTCTATTATCTATAATTAATATAGTTTAATAGAGTTCCCTTTTTATTATAATTATTTATGGTTACTTATTCTTTCTATTGTACAAGAATAATTGAGTAAGAAGTCCTGTTAAACCGGCTAACATAACGCACAAACCTTGAATTCCAATATGTTTTTGACCTATAATTATCATTCCTAAAAATATTATAAAAGCAATAATATTAATAGTAATTTTTGCCGCTGTACTCATAGACTACATCTCCATCCATCTGATTTCACCAGGTTCTAAAGTGACTTCACTCTATTTCCTTCATCATCATAGACATTTGTAACCTGTTCTTTATCTGTGTTATTTAAAATAGCATATTTCTTTATGCTTGGATACGCATGTACTTCGCAATATAAGTTGTCTGCATACCATTTCTTAAATTCATCTTCTTTATGTGCTGAATAATATAAAGCTCTCATTAATATTCGAGTATTTTGCTCAGAATATGGAAGTCCTGCAATGTAAACACATCTTCCCTTTCCATAATCATTGCTTGCCATATTAACTTCTCCATTGCTATAAGCAATTATTTGTGTAGATAACTTTATAGCATAAATATTTTTCATTCCTTCACCAAAATCATAATCTTCTACTATATCTTCTGTAATAAAGTGTTTTTCTACTGGTGTATGGAAATACTTATCAGTGTGTAATGTAAAATCTAATTCTTTATCTACTCCAAATGCATCTGCTAATTGGAAGAAACGACCGCCATGTTCAACAGCTGTTGGTTCACCAACTCCAACAAATCCTCCACCGTTATAAATCCATTCACGTATAGTTGATACAAATTCAGGATCCTTCCAAATATCTCCACCAGAGAATGCTGTATGAGCATCTCCAGCATTTATTATTACATCAATATCTTTTGGAATACCATTCTGTTTTATATCATCAAAGCTAATAAATGTTACATCTACGCTGGCTCCACTTAGTGCATCTAAAATTCCATTGTAAGAATAAATTTGCTTGCAGTATAAAGCATGAGCAACCATATAAGCATGCCAACTTCTTAATTTTCCCCAGCTATTTAATATTGCTACCTTTAATCCACAATATGGAGTTACTCCATTAATAGTATCATAAATTTCTCTAAATTCATCGCAAACCTTTTTTATATAATCAACAAATTTAGGGAATTTATAAGCCAGGCTTGGATATCCACCATATCCTATACGATCTACTGGTTTTCTCATAATAGCACGTCTTGCACCTAACCAATTTTCTGTAGCTTCTATAGTTGGGTCATTTCCTTCACGGAAAACATCTGGGAAGAAATATGGTAAAAACCTACCTTCTCTATATTTTACTCCTGGAATATCAGCTATTAAACGAAGAGTAGCTCCTCCTCCAACACTTCCTACAACTGCGTCTAAACCTATTTCCGGAAAATATTTACCATATGGTTCAGTACCTATCCAGTTATCTCCAAGGAACATCATTGCTTCTTTTCCTGCTTCATGCGTTAAATCTACAAGTTCCTTTGCCATTTTAGCAACAAATCTTTGAGTAAAATCCATATAGTCTAAATATTCCTTTGTAGGAACACAAAAGCTTGAATTATAATATCCATTTTGTACAAATACTTCTGGACGTAATCTATATCCATATTCTTTTTCAAAAGCTAAAATTGCTTCTGTAGATACACTTGCTCCATATCCACACCAGTCTACAAACTTTTCTTTACCTAAGTTATTGAATATTAATGTAAAGTGATAAAAGAATGTTGTAAAACGTACAACATCTGTATCTGGATTGTCCTTTAACCATTGTTTTAAATATTCAACAACATATTTATTTGCATTTTCTTTTCTTACATCAAAAGGTATATCATGAGGAACTTTATCCCCCCAATTATTTGTAATATGGTTATACATTTGCGTTGGATCCCATATTAAATATGCAAGGAAAGAAACTGTATATTCATGGAAAGGAGTGCATCCCTTTACTATAACTACATCCCTATCTTTATCATATTCCCAATTCTCAACTGGAATAACTTCATTAGCAGTTCTATCTATAACTTCCCACCATTCCTTTGGATCATGAATATAATCAGCTTTTACTTGTTGATCAAAATAAGTATCTAAGAAACTTATTTCTATTGTATCGGATGTTGCTAATACATATTGACTCATTAAATAAGCTTGTTGACATTCATCCATATGTTTTTCTGCAAAATCATTATGATGACGTGCAACAAAATATGTTGTATAAATCTTTGCTTCTAACTTTTTAATATCATCACTAAGTTTTGTTCCATCGCTATCACGAATAGCATCTGCACCCCAACGAGATAATAATTCTTTTGTCTCCTTAAGAAAATTACTTTCACTCGGTAACGTTACTCTACCTTTAGTCTTTGCCATAATAATATACTCCTCCTAATTTTTCACCTAATCTATAATCTATTAATCTTTTAATCCTCCAAGACTCATACCTTGTGTAAGTTTCTTTTGTAATAAAATATATAAAATTAACGTAGGCAACATTACAATTACTAAACCTGCATACATAATTCCATAATTTGTTGCTGTTTTTTCAACTGCCATTAAATTTTGTAGTCCTACTGGTAATGTCTTATTTCTTGTAGTCATTAATGTAAATGCAATAATATATTCATTCCAAAATGCTAGAAAATTAAATAATATAACTGTTATAACACTTGATCTAGCCATAGGAATCATTATTTTAATCATTGTTTTAAAATATCCACAGCCATCAATTAAAGCAGCTTCTTCATAAGCCTTTGACAATGTTTTAAAATAACCTGTCAGCAAATAAATTGTAAATGGTAAGGCAGTTGATGCATAAACTAAAGCTAATATAAATCTATTGTTTAAGAAAAACTTAACACCAAATATTTTATTAGCTGAACTCAACATTAAAAATATTGGAACTACAATATAATTAACATTAATAAATAACCCTGCCATAAATCCAGTACTTATAAACTTTTTACCTTTAAAATTAAATCTTGCTAAACAATAAGATGCTGGCAATGCAACTATTAATAATAATACAAGTGCTAAGGCAGTAACAATTACGGAATTCAATAAATATTCACCCATTTTTGCCTTTCCAAAAGCAATAACAAAGTTTTCCCAAATTAACTTTTTAGGAAAAGCAAAGGGATTAATATCTTTTCCAACAAACTCAGCATTAGATTTAAGACTCGCCATAAAAACCCAAGCAACTGGCACAATAATTGAAACTGCTAGAGTTATTAATGCTATATAAATAAATATTTTATATAAATTTCTAGCACTACTTACTTTGTTTTTTTTAACATCTTTCATATCCTTCCTCCTAAAACTCTAACACTTCACGTTCAGTAATCTTATTAATTACTGCTGACAATATGAAGGAAAATGTGAATACTACTACTCCAATTGCCATACCATAACCATATGCTGATGATGTATATGCCTGCTTATACATATAACTTAAGAATACTTCAGTTTGTCCGTTGGGCCCTCCACCAGTCATAATTTGAACCATTAAAAAGCTTAGGTTAATTGTACTAATAACAAAAAATGTTAAAGTCGTACGAATATTATCCCAAATAAGAGGTAATGTAATTACAAAAAACTGCTTAATTTTGCCTGCTCCATCTAATCCAGATGCTTCATATAAACTTTCTGGAATTGATGCCATACTTGCCATATACATAACCATATAGTATCCAATTGCCTGCCAAATAAGGGCAAATATTAAAGAGTAAATTACAATATTAGGGTCTCCCATCCACATTCTTTTTAAATTATCTAACTTTAGAAAAAAAATAAATCGCTTTTCTGACTTTCTTTTATTCACTTTAACCCACCCCCCATTTAAATCAAACGGTGAGTTATAATACTCACCGTTTATTGCTTTATAACTATAATTTTAGTATCAACTACTTAAGTGCTGCTCTACATTTTTCAAAAGTTTCATTTAATTGAGTTTTCCATTGATCAGCAGTCATTGACCCATCAACTAGTGAGTCAATTGCTCCATATACAGCCTTATTAAAATCTAATCCTTCAATTGTGTCTGTTGCAGCCCAGTTACCTAATGCAGGTAATACTCCTTCTTGTTCGTAAATGCTATAGAATAATTTCATATCTCCATCAAGCTTATCAACAATTCCTTTTACTGGTTGAACAACTGGAGTAGCAACCATTTGTCCATCTTTATTTTGAACTTTATTGTCTAACATAATATCAATGGCTTCATCTGAATATAAGAACTTAATAAATTCTTTTGCATCATCGTGATTTTTACCTTCTTTAGGTACCCAAACTTGTTCAAAGAATGTATAAGCGTAACGTTTTCCACCTTCTTCATATGCTGGTAATGGCATAAAACCCCATTTAAATCCCTCAGGTGTTGATTCTGCCATTTCTCCAACTACCCAGTTTCCATTTGGCATAAAGGCTACTTGTCCATCAATTACAGCTTGTTGATTTTTCTTAAATCCACCATCACTGTTTGCATTTGCTACTGTTGCATCCCAAGTGTATTTAGATAATTTATCAACTGTATCTATTACTAATTGACCTTCCTTAGAATTCCAAGTATTTTCATCATATTCTAAGGCCTTCTTGTAGTAATCTGAACCACCTGCTTGATATAATAATGCAAATAATGTTCCATCAAAGTATCCTGAAGTTGGATAAGTAAATAATGCTTTTCCTTCTGCTTTTAATTTATCACCATATGTCCACATTTCATCCCATGTAGCTGGTAATTTTTCATTTTCAAATTGAGAAGCATCATACCATAATCCTGTTGGTGAATAGAATATTGGGGCCAAATAAGTCTTGCCATCCCCATACGGTTGAGTGATAGCGTTTTCAGCAAATCCATCAGCTAGTTTATCTTTTAATTCTCCTGTAAATACATCTGATATGTCTAATAGAGCTTCTTCCTTAATCATTGTTTCAGTAAATCCACTCTTTTGTCCAATATTATAGTAAACTACATCTGGATATTCTCCATCTAACATTTGAGGACGTAATTCTTCATCTAACTTTGATGATAGTTGCAGCTCAATATCTACATCTGGATTAGCAGTTTCAAAAGCTGTTTCAAGATTTCTCCAGATATCTCCTCCGTTACCATCTTCAAATGCAGCAACTTTTAATATTCTCTTGCCCGATGTTTCACCTGATGTTTCATCTGTTGACTTAGAACCACATCCAGTAAATGAAGTTGTGACCATAAGAGCCATTAATGACATACATAATAACTTTTTCATAAATATCAATTTCCCCTACCAAAAGATTTGTGATTTATTGTTATTTACACCATGTTTGTTTTACTTTCTATTCATAGTATAATTTATAGTAAACGTTTTTTATATAAATATATTGTGGTGTTTTTTATATATATTGTTATTGTTAAACTGATAATAAGATCTCCTTGAATTTAAATCAATATAAAACAATCCCGTTTAACACTTTAAGCTAGTAATATAGTGGCTTTTAAGATATTTATTATTCTTTAGTAATATTGTCATATTATGTAGTAAAATTTTACTTATATTGTGATATAATTATTAATATTATGGAAATAGATTGGGGGATCTAAATTGAGTATTACACGATATCTAATAAATAACAAAAAACCTTATGATCAAAATTATGAACTACTTTACATAAGCAAATCAAAATTTGAAAATGATTGGCATAGTACAGCCCATTTTCACCCCTTCACCGAAATATTCTTTATAACTGATGGTAAAGGAGCTTTTCACTTAGATGATGCCATTGTTAATGTTAATAAATGGGATTTAATTGTAATTAATCCTAACTGTCTACATACAGAAAAATCATCTTTATCAGATACTCCACTAGAATATATTGTTCTAGGCATAGATAATCTGTTATTAAATTTTCCTGAAACATATAGCTTAACTGAAAATGAACAACAACCTAATCTTTATAGACTTATGAACTTTTCAAAAGATAAAGATTTAATACTTAATTATTTAAATCAATTGATTAACGAAATTGAAAATAAAGAATTTAATTACGAACTTATTTGTAAATGTATTTTAACACTATTTATAACTCACATAATACGCAGAACAGCTTCTCTACAATTCGTAGAGGAATCCCAAGAAAAATTAAATTTAGAATGCATAAAAATAAAGAACTATATTGATTCACACTATTCTCAAAATATAACACTAGACTTTTTATCAGACTTGACTTATATGAATAAATTTCATTTAGTTCATACATTTACTAAACAAATAGGAATATCTCCTATAAATTATGTTATAAACAAGCGTATTCAAGAAGCTAAAAACTTATTAAGTACTACTGGCTATTCTATAAGAGATATAGCTTCAATCGTTGGTTTCTCAAGTTCATCTTACTTTAGTCAAATGTTTAAAAAAGTAACTGGAGTATCTCCAAAAAACTATAGATTAAAAAATGCTAAAAGTAAATAAAAAATAAGGAGCAGTTTCTGTCATAAAGCAAAACCAGCTCCTTATTTGCAAGCAACTAAATTACACCTATTATCTCTTTTATAACTTCTCCAGCTATTATCATCCCTGCAACTGGTGGAACAAAAGACATACTTCCTGGTATTTGTCTTCTAATTGTACACTTTTTAGTTCCCCCTGTACATACACAACCAGTTTTACAAGTAACTACATCTTCATCCTTTGGCTTTCTTGGTTTCTCCTCTGAATAAAGAACCTTAAGGTTTTTAACTCCTCTTTTTCTTAATTCATATCTCATAACTTTAGCAAGAGGACAAATTTTTGTGTCGTATATATCAACAATTTTAAATTGTGTCGGGTCTAGCTTATTACCTGTCCCCATTGAAGCAATTATATTAATATTTCTTTCATAACAATATTGTGCTAAAGCTAACTTTGCTGAAACAGTATCTATTGCATCTATCACATAATCAACATCATCTGTAATTATATCTTTTATATTTTCAGGAGTTACAAAAACTTCATGAGTAATAATATTACACTTTCTGTTTATAGTAAGAATTCTCTCCTTCATAACTTCTACCTTTGATTTACCTATTGTTTTATATGTAGCATGTATCTGTCTATTTAAATTAGTTAAACATACTGTATCATCATCAATTAATACAATACTTCCTACTCCTGCCCTCACTAGAGCTTCTACAGCAAAGCTTCCTACACCACCAACACCAAATACCATTACTTTTGAATTTTTTAACTTTTCTAATCCTTCTGTCCCTATTAGTAACTCAGTTCTAGAGAATGGATGTTGTAGCATTAATTATCTCTCCTTTTTTATTAAACATTATATCTTATTTTAAAACATAATTTGTTCATATACAATGATTATTATTTCCCAAGAAATAAAATGCATTTTTAAACTTTTGTTTATTTAAATACTATCTTTTATATGTTAATATAATTAAGAATTAACTTAATCAAATTTATTTTAAGGAGGTCAAGTAATGACTTTTGGAATTATTAGTGCTATGACTGAAGAATTAGAACTTCTTCTTAAAGAAATGAATATTGAAGAAAAAACAACAAAAGCTAATATGACTTTTTATAAAGGTACATTAGGAGATAAAAATATAATAGCAGTAGTTTGCGGAATTGGTAAAGTTAATGCTGCAATATGTAGTCAAATATTAATATCTGAATATAAAGTTTCTTCTATTATTAATGTTGGGGTTGCTGGTGGAATTGGTAAAGATATATATCCTGGAGATGTTGTTATAGGAACTGATCTAGTTGAACATGATATGGATACTTCTGCTTTTGGTGATCCAGTTGGACAAATACCAAGACTAGATACTTTCTCCTTTAAATGTGATGAAAATTTAGTTAAAGCAGCTCTTAATGCTGCTAATGAAATAAAAGAAATAAATAGTTTTACAGGAAGAATAGTATCTGGTGATCAATTTATAGCAAATATTGATAAAATAAAATGGTTATCTGAGACATTTGATGCAATATCTTGCGAAATGGAAGGCGCAAGCATAGCTCATGTTTGTTACTTAAACAATATTCCTTGTGTTGTTATAAGATCAATATCAGATAACGCTAATAACGGAGCTCATATGGATTATGAGAAATTTATGCCAATAGCTATTAGAAACTCTACTACAATATTAAAAAACATGTTAAAAACACTTTAGGCAGCAAATGCCTAAAGTGTTTTTATTTCAGGATATAGCTTTAAGTCTTCCTTTTGTATTCTATTTACTAATAAAGTTAATACTTTTTGACTTTCTTTTATAAATTCTGCTTTATTACTTAATATCTTGTTTTTAGTGTTAAACTTATTTTTATATTCTGTAAATATGTTATGGATATCTCCCATTTCTTCGCTGTATTCAGTAGCTATTTTCTTTAATTTATCATTATTGCTGTTTATAAGTTCTGGGTATAAAAATTTATCTTCTGTTTTCATATGAATATTTAATTTTCCAGCAAGGGTATTTATATCCCATACCATATCATCAATATTATCTTCTAAATTACTTGATTTTATATGATTATCTAATTTTTTAAATAGTTCTTTTATTTCTGTATGTTGTCTTTCTAAATTACTTATATTCATCTCCATAACTCCCTAACTTTCCTATTTTAAATTTGCTTATATTATAAGAAAATTACAAGGGGAATTATGTGATTAAAATCACACAGTTATAAAACTTATTAATCATAATTAAAATTCTTTAAACATCTCCCTTTTAACACCGCAAACTGGACATTTGTCTACTGTAACTCCAATTTCAGTAAAACCGCAAATTGGGCAAATATAAATTGATTCATCTCCTATATCTTTACCTTCTTTAGCTTTATCTTGAGCTTCTTTGAACATCTTTGCATGTATTTTTTCCGCTTCTAGTGCATAATGGAAAGATTTTTGAGCTTCACTTTCTCCTTGAAATTTTGCTGTTTCTAAATATACAGGATACATTTGTTCTACTTCGTGTAGTTCTCCATCAATGGCTCCTTGAAGATTTTCAACAATGTTTGTATGGCCAAATACAGCACCTGCAGCAACAGTGGCATCCCCTACTTGATCTCTTAATACATTAAAATGATTTTTAGCATGAACCCATTCCGCATAAGCTATTCCTCTGAAAAGTCTTGCTATATTTGGATATCCATCCTTTTCTGCTGAATCCGCCCAAATTGTATATCTCATGTGAGCCATGCTTTCTCCACCATAAGCTGATCTTAAAAAATCTGCAGTCATTGCATTTTTTAATGACATTTTTATACACATCCTTTCTTAACAATTACAAACTTTATTATTTCCAATAGTATATTAAATAATTCATTCTTTTATATTTACTTGTTAAATTTTTAAATATAAAGTCTTACTCCATTCTTTTTAAGCCAGTTATGTCTTTCTTTATAATCTGGAAGAATACTCTCTACTTTATTCCAAAAATTCTTAGAGTGGTTTTTATGAACCATATGACTCATTTCATGAACAACTACATAATCTAATACCTCTAACGGAGCCATAGAAAGCCTCCAATTAAATAACAAATCGTTTTTATAGGAACAGCTTCCCCATCTTTTCTTTTGTTCTTTTGACTTTATATTTCTAGGCTTAACATCAAAATACTTCTGGTAATACTCAACTCTTTCCTTAACTTTTCTCAAAGTTGTTTCTCTATAAAAATTCTCTATGGCAAGTTTTATTGCTTTAGTATCATTAGTATTACTTTTTACTATTAATTTTTCTTCAGAAAGTTCAGCTTTTATCTTTTTATAATTATCCTTTATATCTATATATAATTTATATTCTCTTCCAAGATATAGATAAGTTTCCCCTTCAATGCCTTCTCTTTTTATCTTTTTTGCATTTATAATACTAACTTCATTCTGCTTCTCTATTATCCATTTTGCCTTTTTCTTAACTATATCTATTACTTCCTCTTCTTTTAAAAAGTCTGGAGAAATAACCGTCACTTTCCCATCTAACTCTACTTTAATACTTAATGTCTTCCTTTTTCTATATATAAGTTCAAAATCTATATTTTTTCTTTCATATTGAAAACTTAATTTCATATTTACCTCTTAATCTATATTTACATAATATTTCTTTATAATTATAACATTTATTAAAATCCTTTATATTTCTTATAAATTATTAATCTAATATTTTAATAATATTAAAAAAGAAGAACTATAAGAATAAAATTCTTATAGTTCTTCTTTTAGCTGTTTGAGTTTTGACATATACTTTTTAAAATTTATGAATAAATATGCCACTTCTTGGCTTTGGCTCAAACCAAGTTGATTTTGGCGGCATAATATTTCCACTATCTGCAATATTCATTATATCATTTATTTCAGTGGAATACATTGAAAAACTTACTTTCATATCTGTATCTGCTCTTCTTTCTAATTCTTCTAATCCTCTTACACCACCAATAAACTCTATTCTATTAGAAGTTCTTGGATTATCTATGCCTAATATAGGTTTAAGTAAATTATTTTGAAGAATGGACACATCTAACTGCTCTATTATATCTTTTTCATTAAAGCTGCCTTCTTTAGCTTTTAATAAGTACCACTGCTTCTCTAGATACATTCCAAAAGTATGCTTTTCCTTTGGCTCAACTGGATTTTCACTTATATTTATTTCAAACTTCTCTTCTACAGCCTTTAAAAATTCATCTTTTGTAAGACCATTTAAATCTTTAACAGTTCTATTATAGGCTAAAACTTCTAATTCACTATCAGGATAAGCAATGACTAAAAAATAATTAAATTCTTCTTCACCAGTATAATTCTTAGTTTCTTCTCTTTTTATATTAGATACTTTTGCTGCAGAAGCAGCTCTATGATGTCCATCTGCAATATATAAATAATCCACAGTTTTAAAAATTTCTGAAATTTTATCCACATCTTTTCTGTTATTAATTATCCAAACTGTGTGAGTAACTTCATCTTCAGAAGTAAAATTATATAAAGGCTCTTTTTCCATCCAAGCTTCTATTATCTTTGATATTTCCTTGTTTTCTCTATAAGTTAAAAATATTGGACTTGTATGAGCACTTGTTTTATAAATATGTTTAATTCTATCTCTTTCTTTTTCTTCTCTAGTAAGTTCATGTTTTTTAATTATATCATTATTATAATCATCAATAAAGGCACAAGCTAAAAGACCTACTTGGCTTCTATTTTTAATTTTTTGTTTATATATATAGAAAGAAGGTTCCTCATCTTTAATATATAAGCCTCTTTCTATCATTCCATCTAAATTTTTCTTTGCTTGTTCATAAACTGCATCACTATAAACATCTATATTTTCTGATAAATCTACTTCAGCCCTATCAACATGTAGAAAAGAGTACGGATTATCTTTAACCATCTCCCTAGCTTCTTCTACATCCATTACATCATAAGGTAAAGATGCTATTTGATCTGCTAATTCTTTTATAGGCCTCATAGCCTTAAAAGGTCTTATTATTGCCATACAAATCCTCCTTAGTATTTTTTAATTAAAAAAATCCTTTATTATTGAAACAACTTCCTCTCCAATTCTATCTTGTGCTTCTATAGTAGATGCCCCTATGTGAGGTGTGCAGCTAACTCTTGGATGCTTAACTAACCGTTCATTTGTATTAGGCTCTACTTCAAAAACATCTATTCCCGCACCAGAAACTCTTCCTAAATCTAAAGCCTCTAAAAGAGCCTCCTCATCTACTACTTTTCCTCTTGCACAATTAATTATATATGCCCCTTCTTTAATTATGCTGAATTCTTCTTTTCCAATTAAATATCCCTTACTCTCATCATAAGGAACATGTAAAGAAACAAAATCAGCTTTTCTTAATAAGTCCTCTAATTCATAATATTCAAATTTAATATCTTCAATCTTTCCAAAACAGTCATTATATATAACTTTCATTCCCAAAGCCTCAGCCTTAATTGCAAGAGCTTTTCCTATTCTACCCATTCCAACTATTCCAAGGGTTTTGCCTTCAATTTCAACACCCTTATATTTTTTCTTATTCCACTCGCCTTTTCTCATAGTGTAATTTGAAGTTCCAAGAAATCTTGCTACTGCAAACATATGAGCAAGGGCTAGTTCTGCTACAGAGTTAGAACTTGCATAAGGAGTATTTTTAACAACCATACCATATTCCTCTGCAGTTTTTATATCTATATTATCAACACCAACTCCTGCCCTAATTATAAGCTTCAATTTTCCTGTTGAAGCCTTTTCTAATATTTCTTTAGTTACTTTTGTTGCTGATCTTACTACTAAGCAATCATAGTTCTTTAATTTATCACCAAGTATATCTTTATCATAATGTTTTGAAACAACTTCAAATCCTAAAGTTTCTAATTTCTCTATTGCTCCTTCTTGTAATCCATCATTTAATAATATTCTTATCAAAAGGATCCCCCCTATAAATAGCTATATATTGATTAATTAATTATTTATGCTAATAAGAGTTTAGATATTACTCTAAACTCTTTATAAAAAATCCTATTTATTTATTACTTATTGCAATGCTTTTAATCTAACCCCAAAATATCATTTATATTAACAAGCAATTCTTCTAAATCTTCCATTGTACAATCTGCCATATGGGCAATTCTAAAAGTCTTATCTTTTAAACTACCATATCCATTAGATATTACAAAGCCCCTTTTTCCTAATTCCTTGTTTAATTCTGATATATCGATATTTCTTGTATTTTTTACTGTAGTTAGTGTATTTGATAAATGATTTTCATCTGCAAATAAATCAAAATACTTTTTAGCCCAATTTCTAACTACTTTTGCTAATTCTAAATGTCTATTAAATCTGTTTTCTAATCCTTCTTTGTTAAGGATATAATCAAGTTGATAATCTAATGCAAACATATGAGAAATTGATGGAGTTGAAGGATATTGATAATCCTTTTTTTGAATATAATTATACAATGATAATAAATCTAGATAAGTTCCCCTATTTTTAACCTTTTCTGCTCTTTCCTTAGCCCTTTGTGAAAAAGTACATAAAGATATTCCCGGTGGAAGACCTAAAGCCTTTTGAGATGAAGTAATACAAATATCTATGCCCCATTTGTCAACTTCTATCTTTGTTCCAGCTGCTGAGCTTACTGCATCAACTATAAATATAATATCATCATATTTCTTAACTATTTCGCCAATTTCATCTATAGGATTCATTACTCCTGTTGATGTTTCATTATGGGTTACTGCTATTAAATCATATTTACCTGTTTTTAAAACATCATTTACCATTTCTGCATTAATAGCCTGCCCCATTTCAACTTCAAATAAATCTGCTGGAACATTATTTGAAACTGCCATGTCATACCATCTTTTCCCAAAAGCCCCTACGGAAAATACGGCTGCCCTTTTTGCAGTACATGATCTTATAGCACCCTCCATAAGACCACTTCCAGATGTAGTTGAAAGTAAAATTTCACTATTTGTAAAAAATACTTTTCTTAAATTATTGCTTATTCTTTTTTGTAATGAAGAAGCTTCCTTACTTCTATGACCAATTAAAGGTTGTGCCATTTGCTCCAAAACTTCTGGTCTAACTTCAACTGGTCCGGGAATAAACAACTTTTTATGCATCTTATCCCCCCCATTTATTTATTGCTTTTTGCTAATACTTTACTGATAATTTTACTACTTTTTAGAATGATAAACAACACCTTTTTATCAATTTATTAAAATTATTAGAATTATCAAAAATAATATTATGTATATTCCTAGTTTTTTATTAATATGTTATTATATTTATATGTTTTTTGTTAATATATTAATAAAAAATCACTTTATTGCTTTACTGTGCAAAATTAAAAATAAAAAGGATTTTTATTTAACTAAAAATCCTTTTATTCTAATTATGTATTTTTATTACTTATTTCTTTCAAGGTATCTCTTATTTCTGTTAATAATAATTCTTCCTTTGTTGGTTCTTTAGCTTTAGTCTCTTGCTGCGCTAATTTTTCATTTTCCCTTTTTCTATTTAACTTGCTTAAAAACTTTATAAAAATAAATAATGATAATGTAATTATTAAAAAGTCTACAACATTTTGAATAAACTGACCATATTCTAATACTGCTGGATCCTTGCCAGGTATTTCTCTTAAAGTATATGATAGATCTTTAAAATCAACTCCACCAATTATAGCACCAATTATAGGCATTATTATATTGCTAACTAATGATGATACTATTTTATTAAAAGCTCCTCCTATAATAACCCCTATTGCTAAATCTATTACATTTCCCTTCATAGCAAAATCTTTAAACTCTTTTATTAATCCCTTACCTCTTTCTTTAATCTCCATTCTATCACTCCTCAATTATTTCATAACTTAGATCTAGAACCGATTCTGTTTCCCTGCAATATTTTATACATAGGCATTGGCCTAATACTCTTGGACATCTATAACATAAACACTTCTTATCATTTCCATCACAAGATTTTTTATACTCTGGGCAATATCTACAATTAATACCACTTCCAACTGGCATTCTACTAATTCCTCCTTTAAAATAACTTTATAAAATTTATCTATTCTTTTAGTTTATCATATAAAAAATGATAATCAATAAAGTAACATCTTTTAATTGAAACCATATAATAATTACATAGAAGAGGCTTTTCACTCATTGAATGATTTGAAAACTTCTAACTCCCATCTATAAACTTATTAAATTTTATTAGTTCCCTTCTCTCGATAAAAGGAGCCTAATCATTAAAATTAATAATGATTAGGCTCCTTTTATAATTAAATTTTTGTTTAATATAAAATATCAGTTATAAATTAGATAGTCAATTTTTTTAAAAGAATAATTGAAATATTACCAATAAAATTATTCCTGGTATCCCCAAAAATCCAGCAATTAACGCAGTCACTGCATTTATGGCTATAGTAAATCCTAAATATGATCCTAATATATTCGCTAAATATAGCAAAACTAATCCTATTATTCCATTTATTAAAATTTTAAATGGCCATTTTAAAATTTTTAACACAATAATTAATAATACTAATCCTATCAAACCGAAAAATAAAGTATCCATTAACCAATCCCCCTTTAAATTATAATATGCAATATTACATAGCTATATTATTTCTATCTTCTTTAAATGTTTCTTTTTAGCTACTGATAGTAAATAATCAAATCTATTTCGTGCTGCGTTTTCACTATTAATTGCAAGTTCTATTAATTGAGGATCAGTTACAGAATTAAATAATGTTCTAGCCACTTCTAATTCAATAATTGTTTCATTAATAGACTTAAGCAATTCAATATCTTCTTCTGTGTATTGTTCTTCATTTTCTTCTTCCTTTTGCTGATCTTTAACTTTATCTTTCTTATTAAAATAATCGAATAAAACCCTTAAAATAAATTTCCTATCCATATTAATCCTCCTGAATATTATATCTAAATTTTTCCCATTTTTTAGAAAAAATATTCATTTGGATTTTATCTTTTACATAAGAGGTGCAAAAACTCTTAAAATTGCAGCAATAAATCTATTTGATAACCTTTCTTTTCTACAATCCTCAATAGAGATTTCTTGTGACTTAGATAAAATATCTAAAAAATCTTCTTTAATTTCATTAATTGATTTAGTTTTATACAATAAAACTCCACATTCAAAATGAAGATATAAACTTCTATAATCCATATTTATTGTTCCAACCACTCCAATTTCATCATCTGAAACAAAGGTTTTTGAATGTATAAATCCTGGAGTATATTCATAAATTTTCACTCCTGCTTTTAAAAGCTGTGGATAATAAGCTCTAGTAACTCTATGAACATACCATTTATCAGGGATATGAGGAGTTACAATTCTAACATCAATTCCACCCTTTGCAGCAACTGTTAAAGCTGTTACAAGCTCATTATCTACTATTAAATAAGGAGTTACTATATAAACATAATCCTTAGCCTTATTTATAATATTTAAATATACATTTTCGCCAACTGCTTCATTATCTAAGGGAGTATCCCCATAAGGCTGAACATATCCGTCACATTCAAATTTTCCAGTATAATTTATATAAGGCTTATATTTTTCAAATTCAATTTCTTCCCCTGTTGTAAATTTCCAAACTTGAAGAAACATCATAGTTATCTTCCATACTGCATCTCCCTTAAGCATTATAGAAGCATCTTTCCAATAACCAAATCTCTCTTTTTCATTTATATATTCATCAGCTAGATTAATTCCTCCTATGAAAGCTGTATGTCCATCTATTACTGTTATTTTTCTATGATCTCTATTATTCATAATTACGGATAAAAAAGGTACAAAAGGATTAAATACAACTGTCTTAATTCCCTTCTGCCTTAATTTCTCGTAATACTTATAATTCAAGGTTGTAAGGCATCCCATATCATCATATATAAGTCTTACATCAACACCTTGCCCTACCTTTTCTTCAAGGATTTCTAAAATTTCATCCCACATCTTTCCTTCTTCTATTATAAAATATTCAAAAAGGATATAATGTCTTGCTTTTTTTAGTTCCTCTATTAAAACCTTAAAAAATTCTTCTCCCGGAGATAAATATTCTGTAATTGTATTTTTATAAATTGGACTTGATGCATAATCCTTTAAGTATTTTGCTTGAGTATAGAAATGCTTATCTTGCTTATATATTTCATCTAATACTTCTTCATTCTGATCAAGTAAATATTCTGTTTCATTATGAATTTTTAATATTTTTTCTCTAAACCTTTTTGTTGTCTTCTTTAAACCAAAAATAAGATAGAATAGTCCTCCAAATACAGGAAATGCCAAAACTGGTATTGTCCAAGCTAATTTATAAGAAGGATTATCTTCTGTGCTGACTATGTACACTACAACAAATAAACTAACTAAGGTAAGTATTGAATATAAATATACAAAAGAATCTGCAAGTTTCCATATTCCAAAAGTTAAAAATAAGAATTGAAGTAAAATTAAGAGTCCGACTATAAACATTCTACTAAATAAAAATTTTATTATTCTAATAAATCATCACCACACTATTTATTTTATTTCTTTTCTTCCTTCTAAGGCCTTTGAAAGAGTTACTTCATCTGCGTATTCTAAATCTCCTCCTACAGGAATACCTGATGCTATTCTTGTTACCTTAACATCTAAGGGTTTTAATATTCTTGCTATATACATGGCTGTAGCCTCTCCCTCAATATTTGGGTTTGTTGCTAATATTACCTCTTTAATATCTGCACTCATTCGTGATACAAGTTCTCTTATTCTTATATCTTGAGGACCTCTTCCCTGCATAGGTGAAAGATTACCATGAAGTACATGATAAACTCCATTATATTCTTTAACCTTTTCTACAGTCATTATATCCTTAGGCTGCTCTACCACACAAATAGTTTCCTTATCTCTACTTGGATTGCTGCAAATTGAACAAGGATCTTTGTCTGTAAAATTTCCGCATACAGAGCAGTATTTTATTGTTCCTCTTGCCTTTACAAGTGCTTCTGCAAATTCCTTAACCTCATCCTCTGGAAGATTTAATATATGCATAGTTAATCTTTGAGCTGTTTTGTGACCTATACTTGGAAGCTTTGCAAATTCTTCTATAAGCTTTTCTATTGCAACTGGATAAAAATCCATAATATCACCCTTCCTTATTATAAAAAGGCGAAATTACTTCGCCTTTAACTCTTTTTTATCTTTAATAGTTTGTTTAAGATTAGAATAATCCTGGTATATTCATTCCACCTGTTAACTTGCCCATTTTATTTGCTGTTTCTTCTTCTGCTTTTCTTAACGCTTCATTTACTGCAGTTAACACTAAATCCTCTAACATTTCAACATCATCTGGATCTACTACTTCTGGTTTTATATTTATAGAAATTACTTCTTTTTTTCCATTTGCTTTTACAATTACAGCTCCACCGCCTACTGAAGCTTCAAATTCCTTAGTTTCAAGATCTTTTTGCATTTGCTCCATTTCTTTTTGAAGCTTTTGAGCTTGCTTCATTAGATTATTTATATTTCCTCCGCCAAATCCGCCTGGAAATCCTCCTCTTGCCATAAAAAATCCTCCTTCATAAATTAATCTTTAAAATAAATTATTTTCTCACTTTATATATATTATCATGTATTTATGTGATTTTCATTGTTATTTGTATTAATTTTTAAATTATTCATCTAAAATATTAACTATATCTGAACCTAACTTTTCTAATATAATATCTTCTGTTGACTTTTCCTCATTTAAATCATTTTCTACAACAAATACTACTTTTATCTTTTCTTTAAATACTTCTGATAATACCTCAGTAATAACATTCATATTTTCTGGCTTTTCTAACCTATCTTTATTAAACTTATATTGTTCTTCATATTCAATAGTTAAAACCCCATTTTCACATTTAACTGGTTTCCCAGTTACAATTGATGCATAAATAATCATTTTTCTTCTTGCCTTAAACTTTTCTAAAATATCCTGCCAAGACCTTTGTATATCCCTTAAAGTTACCTTTGAATATTCGTTTAATACTTCCTTAGGACTTTCTTTCCTTACAACATTTTTAGAACTATTAACTAAGTTAGATACCTTTTTAACTTCATTCTTTTTTTCGTCTCTTAATGAAACTTCTTCAACTGGAACAGCTGTAATAATTCCTCTTTTTAATTTTTCTTCTAAACTATTTAATCTAGATAATATAATTTCATTCGAAGTATCATATTCAATTTTGCACATTTTTATTATAGCAAGCTCTAAATATATTCTTGCTTGCTTACTAAGCTTAGCATCATTTTCAGCTTCTTGGAGTATTCTTATGCATCTCATCGCTTCTTCAGCTCTTATTTTACTTGCTTGTTCCTTTATTAGTATAATATTTTCCTCAGACATATCAAGGACTTCCTCTGGATTATTAGTTACCTTAATCATAAGGATATTTCTGTAATGACTTATTAAATCCTTAATAAACAAGTATATATCTTTTCCGCTGTTAACTACTTCATCAACTACATTAATCGACTTTTCTATATTTCTTTGAATTATTCCGTTAGCTAGATCAAATAAATTGTCATTGGTTACTAAACCCAACATATTTAAAAGTATGTCATATTGCACTGTTCCATTTCCCATGGATATTGCTTGATCTAATATACTCAAAGCATCTCTCATAGCTCCATCAGAAACTCTTGCAATAAGATTTAAACTTTTTTCATCAGCAATAACATTTTGATCCTTTATAATCTTTCTTAATCTTCCTGTTATATCTTCATAATTTATTCTTTTAAAATCAAATCTTTGGCATCTTGAAAGAATAGTTATTGGAAGCTTTTGAGGGTCTGTTGTTGCTAATATAAAAATTACATTTTGGGGAGGTTCTTCTAAAGTTTTTAGAAATGCATTAACAGCTCCAGTTGACAACATATGAACCTCATCCATTATATAAACCTTATATTTTGCTTCTTGAGGAGGATATTTTACATCATCTATAATATCCCTAATTTTATCAATACCATTATTTGAAGCTGCATCTAGCTCTGTTACATCTATTGCTAATCCATCATTTATTTTCTTGCACATAGAACATTCATTGCAAGGTTCTCCATCTTTTAAATTTAAACAATTTAATGCCTTTGAAAATACCTTTGCTGTACTAGTCTTTCCTGTTCCTCTTGTTCCGCAAAAAAGATATGCATGAGCAATTCTATTATTTAATATTTGATTTTTTAAGGTTGTAGTTATATGTTCCTGTCCTACTACATCATAAAAGTTCCTAGGTCTCCATTCCCTATATAAAGCGGTATATCCCATGACTTATATCCTTCCTTGCTTAGTTTTCTTATACTTATATTATAGACTAAAGTTTTTTAATTAACAATTAAGTGATAATAATTTACAATTATTAATAAAAAAGTGCCTTGTACCTTTTTGTACAATAGCACTTTAATTGTTTTTACACTCTTTTTTAATAATAGAAAATTGAATAAAAGATAAAATTAAACTAAATAATCCTAATATCCTAAATGATATCTCTAAAGAAAATAAATCACCAATATATCCACTTATGGGAAATAAAATTATCATACTTAAAGAATAAAACATACTTTCTAATGAAAGTATTGTTGCTCTTTGTTCAGATTCTATCATTGAATTTATTAAATTACTGCTAATTGGTTGAAGTATTGCTGTAAATAAATTTATTATCCATAAATTTAATAATATAAAATTTCCCTTTGAATAACCAATAATAACTATAAATGTACTTAATAATACTGGTATTAATGCTATTGCTTTACTTCTATATCTGTTATAGATTTTACTACTAAATACTGATCCTAAAGATGCTATTAAACCATTAATTAATAAAATAATCGATATAGCTAGTCTCGAATATCCATTATCACTTAAGTATTGTTGATTATAAAAATAAATTGTAGCTGAGAAGGCATAAATAGAAGAGAAAAAAGTAAGATAATTTAAAATTCTCTTATTTGATTTTAATATTCTTACACATTCCTTAAAATGATTTTTAACATCAATTTTGCTTTTTTCTTTATTAATCTTCTCTACTATTTTTGCTTCCTTAAAATTAATAGAAACTAAAAGGGCACATAATGAAATTATAACAGCAACTATATAACTTAATTTAAAATTATTTTTCGATAAAAAACCCCCTACAAAAACCGCTAAGGCTGATGACACTTCTATAATCAAATTTAATCTTCCGTTGATTCTTAAGTATTCATCTTCCCTATTTAAAATCTTTAAACTATCATAAACTAGAGCTTCTTCAGAACCTGACTGAAGATTGTAGCCTAATGCTGAAAAAATAAAAGAAATTGCAAAACCTAAAAAGCTAGCAGAAAATAACATTAATATTGCTGAAATCAATGAAAAACTTCTGCTAAATACTATTGCCTTTTTTCTTCCTATTAAATCTGCTATAGCTCCTGTGGGCACTTCAGATATTAAGCCTGTTATATGAAAAATTCCTTCAAGTAATCCAATTTCTATAAGGCTCATTCCATTAAAAGCTAGATATAAAACCCATATGGCTGAAGTTATGTCAAACGAAGATAAAAATTTATATATATAATCTATTTGTACATTCTTACTTATTTTGTTCATTTCAATCACTCCAATTTGTACTTTGTATTTTAATATAAATTTTGCCTCTGTAAATTGGAGTTACTATTCACAATTTAAGAAATAGTCCTTACCTATTTCGCTTATATTGTATTAATCCAACTTAATAATTTATCTTTGTCTTCTTCTTTTCTTTCATCAAGTATAGGTACTGCTAATATAGGCAGCCATTCCAAAATGTCCTGCTTACACTTTTTAGATTTATTAGAATAGATTTCTAGGTATAAATCTGCCATTTCTTCATCAATAAGAGCTAAAGACATATAGGTTTTGCAGGCATCAGCCTCTTGACTTCCATTTGCTGCTTTAATCCAATTAATTACAAAATACTCATTCTTATCCTTCATAATATTGAAAGGATTAAAATCGCCATGACATAGGCCTGAACCTCTTGGTAGATTATTTAACTTAACTAATAATTTGTTTTTTGTTAATTCATCAATAAAATTACTATTCTCTATTTTTTCTTTTAAGCTATCATGTAAATTAAAAGAAAGATGTACTTTTATTTGTTGAATAAATATTTGTAAATCTACCATTATTTCAAGGTAGGAAGCTAAGTTCTCCCTGTCTTGCTTTATGCATTCACCTAAATCCATTCCCTCAATATAATCCATTTTTATAGCCCATTGATTCTCTATTTTTATAACTTCATGAATTTTAGCAACAGGTAAACCTATTTCCTCCATTAAAGAAGCAACAGTTGCTTCATAAAACACAGATGTCTTATCACAACCTGGATTAAATACTTTTATTGCATACTCTTTATGCTTATACACCTTTGATTGATTATCTCTTCCAATAAACTTTCCTATCTCCCTCATTTTTATCCCCTTATATATAGATAATTTACTAATTGCTAACTATAATCAATTATACTATATTTTGTAATTACATTCCTTATTTTTTTATTTTTCTTTTTATTTTTTTATATTTATTTTTATAGATTGCTTTAATAAAATTTTATAGTAAAATTAATATAACTAATGTTAAGGGGGAATTAAATTGAGTTTATACGATAAGCAATACTTAGCAATTATTGAAAACATATTAAAGAATGGATATTATGACAACAATAGAACTGGAATGCCTACTTACAAGCTTCCTCATCAAATAATGCAGTTTGATTTACAAAAAGAATTTCCTATATTAACTACTAAAAAGGTCGCTTTTAAAACAGCTATTAAAGAAATGTTATGGATATATAGAGATCAATCAAATGATGTAACAAAACTACAAGAACAAAATGTACATATTTGGGATCAATGGGTGGATGAAAATAATACTATAGGAAAAGCTTATGGCTATCAAATAGCAAAGTTTAAGCAAGTTGATAAGCTTATTGACACACTAAAAAATAATCCGCAAGATAGAAGAATGATTATGTCTATGTGGAATATTGAAGATTTACCTGAAATGACATTACAGCCATGTTGTTATCAAACATTATGGGATGTAACAGATGGAAGGCTCAACTGCATGTTAATACAGCGTTCAGGAGACATGCCTTTAGGAGTTCCGTTTAATACTTCTCAATATGCTGTTTTAGTTCATTTAATTGCTCAAGTAACTAATTTAACACCTGGGTTATTTACTCATGTAATAAATAATGCACATATTTATGAAAATCAAATTGAAGGCATGAAACTTCAGTTAACTAGAAAAGATAAAGACTTTGAAGCACCAAAACTTTGGATAAATCCAGAAATTAAAAACTTTTATGATTTTACAGTAGATGACATTAAGCTTATTGATTATAAACATCACGATCCAATCAAAATGGAGGTATCTGTTTAATGTTATCAATAATTGTTGCTAAAGCAAATAATGATGTTATTGGTGGAGATAATAAACTTTTATGGCATATATCAAAAGATTTAAAGCGATTTAAAGAAATAACAACTGGCCATACAATAATTATGGGAAGAAAAACCTTTGAATCACTGCCAAAAGTTTTACCTAATAGAAAACATATAGTAATAACTAGAGATAGAAACTTTAAAGTTGATTCTGATATGGTTCATATTGTTAATGATATTTCTACTGTTTTAGAAAAGTTTAAAGATTCTGATGAAGAAGCTTTTGTAATTGGTGGTGGAGAAATTTATAAATCATTACTTCCTTATTGTAAAAAAATTTATTTAACAAGAGTTTATAAGAACTTTGAAGGAGATACCATATTCCCTAATCTAGACTTAGAAGATTGGAATATCATAAATAAGTCTGAAATTTTCACTAATGAAAAAGATAATTTAAAATTTGATTTTATTGATTTAATAAGAAAATAAATAATAAAGAAAACGAGGGTTTCCTTTTGGGAAGACCCTCGCTTTCTTTGTCCTATTGTATGTTAATCCTATTGAAGAGTAACCTTATTTTAATAAACTTTTATTACTAAAATTATTCCATTCTCTACACATTAAAAAAACCCTTCTAACTAGAAAGGTCAGAAATTTTAAAACCGTGCACCTAGCTTTGACAATAGCTTATAGACGTTACTATGCAGTTAGCTCTGGCAAGATTGATCCATATCACACGCAGTAATTGCTTATCGCTGCTTCCTTCCGGACCTGACGAGGTTCACACACTTACGTCGTATGGGACCTTGCCATCAACACCACTTACATAGGCAGGCTCTATAAACTAAGGCCTAGGCTAGGAATTCAACCCCACTATAGCGGATTGTGGGTTACAGGGCACCGCTAACTCCCCATCTAGCACGGCATTGGCGGAGAGAAGGGGATTTGAACCCCTGATAGAGTTGCCCCTATACACGCTTTCCAGGCGTGCTCCTTCGACCACTCGGACATCTCTCCATAATATATAGCACTATTAAATTAAGCTACTGCTATATATTATCATATACTTTTTTATATTGCAACCTTTATAGCGACAGTAGTTTTTTGTTAATAATGAACTTTTTTTCTTTTTATCCATAGAATTAATATTATTCCAAGAATTATTGATATTAAACTTACAATTTGAGCTGTCCTTAAACCAAAGACCATTAAACTATCTGTTCTTAAGCCTTCAATAAAGAATCTTCCTATAGAATATAAAATTCCATAGCCAGCTAATACTATTCCATTATCTTTTTCTTTCTTTTTAAGAACTAATAATACTAATACTATACAAACTAATAAATTCCAAATGGATTCATATAAAAAGGTTGGGTGATAATAAGCACCATTTATATACATTCCTCTTTGAATAAACTCAGGAAATCTACTAATAAATTCCTTTGTAACTTCTCCTCCATGGGCCTCTTGATTCATGAAGTTTCCCCATCTTCCTATAGCTTGTGCTAAAATAACCCCCGGCATTATTACATCTACATACTCAAGGAAGTTTATCTTTCTGTACCTTGCAAATAAATATCCTGAAATTAAAGCTCCTATTACTCCCCCGTGAATTGCCATTCCGCCATTTCTTATATTTATAACATCTATAAAGGAATGATAACTTTCGATTTCAAAAATAACATAATATAATCTCGCTGTAATTATTGATACTGGAAATACTACTAAAAAGGCATCCACTATATTTTCAAAATTAAGTCCTTTTTTCTTAGCTAAAATATTAGCTAATATTAAAGCCGCTACAACACCAATAGATATGATTATTCCATACCACATAATCTCTATGCCAAATATCTCAAAAGCTACTCTATTCATATTTATCACCTTGCCTTATTTATTATAAAATACATGTTATTATTATAGTTTATTATCAGCTCTATTTCTAGTATTATAGAAAAAATCTGTAAGCAGCTTACTACAACTTTCACTATATAACCAATTTACTTTAACATACCAGTTAAAAATATTGTAATCTATCAAATTGATTATAGAGCCACAGGCTCCCATATCTCTATTAAAGGTTCCTATATAAAGCTTAGATATTCTGCTTTGAGCAATAGCAGCTGCACACATTGGACATGGCTCTAAAGTAACATACATTTCTGCTCCCTGAAGCCTCCAATTACCTAATTTTTTACAGGCTTCTTCTATGGCTAAAATCTCTGCATGAGCAGTTGGCTTGTTTAGAGTTTCCTTTAAATTATGAGCTCTAGATAAAATTTCTCCATCCTTAACAATAACAGCTCCAACAGGTACTTCTCCCTTATTATATGCAATTTGAGCCTCTTCTAAGGCTATATCAATATAATCCATAAAAATTTCCTTTCCATAAAAAAGAGCTGTAACACAACTTATGTTATGAAACAACCCTGCTTTTAAGTTAATTATACATTGTCAACTTTGAATTATTTAAGTAAAAATTCTCACTTTCTTGACTCTATTTCTATCCACTTTCTCTACAATAAATTTAATATTATTATATTTGACTTCTTCCTTTTCCTTAGGGATTCTTCCTAATTGCCCCATTACTAAGCCACCTATAGAATCAAATTCCTCTGATTCCATATTAACTCCTATAAGCTCTGATATATCATCTAGTTTGGCACTTCCATCAACTATATATTCATCTTCTTTTACTACTATTATTTCATCATCATCTTCTTTATCATATTCATCTTCTATTTCACCAACAATTTCTTCAATTAAGTCCTCTATAGTTACTATACCAACAGTACCACCATATTCATCTAAAACTACTGCCATATGATTTCTTGTTTTCTTCATTTCATTTAATAGTTCAGATATCTTCTTATATTCAAAGGTGTAATATGGTTCTCTTATATAATCTAAGACATTAAAATTTTCATTAGGATTATCAACTAAAATAAGATCCTTTATCCCCAATATTCCTATGATATCATCTATCTTATCTTTATATATAGGTATTCTTGAAAACTGCTCTCTTTTAATGACTTCCATAACTTCTTCATAATTAGCATCAGAAGGCAATGCTACAATATCAACTCTTTGAACCATAACATCTCTGACTTGAGAGTCTGCAAATTCTATAACATTAAAGATCATTTCTTTTTCAACGTCTTCAAGAACGCCCTGCTCTTCGCTTACTCCAACCATAGTTTTTATTTCTTCTTCTGTTATAAATTGTTCCCTATTGTTAGCTTCTCCTCCTAATATTTTTATTAATAAGCCAGAAACCTTTGTAAAAATTGTTACTAACGGATTAAATATTATTACTAGAATACTGATAGGTTTTATTACTGCCAAAGAAACTTTTTCTGAATTTAGTTTTGCTAAAGATTTTGGAGTTATTTCCCCAAATATTAGTACCAAAACTGTCATAATTGCAGTTACAAATCCTATTGAACCTTCACCAAAAGAAGAAATTGCAATTGAAGTTGCTATTGAGGATGCTGCAATATTAACTATATTATTACCGATTAAGATGGCACTTAATATCTTACCAGGATCCTCTAGTAACTTTTCTATTAGTTTTGCTCCTTTTACCTCTTCATCTACCATATGCCTTATTCTAATTTTACTTAAGGCCATTAAAGCTGTTTCTGACATGGAGAAAAAGCCCGATAAAATTAATAATACTATTAGTAAAATTATCTGCCACGTGTAACTGTCCAAACTATTCCTCACTCCTAAAATAAATATATTCTTATATAAATATTATACCATAATTTATATTTAATTCCTTTTATATAAAAAATAAAAGATAAAAGCCCACAAATTTCTTATTAAAATTTGCAGACTTTCCTGGTATCCCCAACAGGAATCGAACCTGTATCTGTCCCTTAGGAGGGGACCGTTCTATCCATTGAACTATGGAGACATATTTATTAAATTTTATAATTTTATATTATTATAACATTAAAAATATGTCAATGTTTTATAAAATCATATTTTTATATATATCAGCTTTTATAGATACTAACTTTGATATATACTTAATTTATGGAAATTATGCTTGAGAGGGTGGAATTATATGATTAGATCTATTATTTGGTATTTATTCTTTTTTATAAGCTTATTAATTAGTATGCCTTGGGCAGTAAAAGCAAAAAACTTAGATAAGAAAGGGTTACTTGAAAAGAAAGATAAGCTTGTAAATAAAGTAACCAAGCTTTGGGCTAATTGCCTTTTAAAAGTAGCTGGAGTTAAAGTTAATGTCTATGGTCTAGAGAATCTTCCCAAAGATAGAACTGTTTTATTTATTGGAAACCATCAAGGAAACTTTGATATTCCAATTTATATTTCAAAAATACCTACATTAAAAGGATTTATTGCTAAAGTTGAAACCGAAAAAATCCCTGGAATAGTAACTTGGATGAAACATATGAATTGTGTTTTTATGGATAGAAGCAGCTTAAGAAAATCAAGTGAAGCTATAGTTAAGGGTATAAAGATTTTAAAAGATGGTCATTCTTTAGTTATTTTCCCTGAAGGAACTAGAAGTAAAAGTGATAATATGGGAGAATTTAAGGCTGGCAGCTTTAAACTTGCTACAAAGTCTAAAGTTCCAATAGTTCCTGTCACCATTAGCGGATCTTATAAGATAATGGAAGCTAATAAGAAAAAATGGATTATAAAACCTTCTATAGTTGATCTTTATATTCATAAAGCTATAGAAATCTCAGATTTATCAAAAGAAGATCAGGAAGAACTTCCTAAAAAAGTTAAAGAAATTATAGCTAGTAAATTAACATAAAAAGAATAGATTTTTACAAAATATATAAAACTATCTATTATAGATATAAATTATATTTTGTAAAAATCTTTTTATTTTAAACTTTTTACTGGTTTAATTGCTTTATTATAACATTAATTTTTCCTTTAAAACTAAGGATTTATATTAATTAACAATTGTAATCATTTAAATATACATTTTATTCCGTTTTATAAAAAATAAATTCTTTTCCTAGGAAATAATTCGAGCATAAATCCTAATTTTAGTGTATACTAAGTAAGTTGATTAATGATAATATATTAATCATAATTTTTTATTAATAGAAAGAGGATTTTGAATGAATGAAATTAAATTTAGTGATTTAGGGCTTAAGGATACCCTTTTAAAATCTATAACAGAAATGGGTTTTGAAAAACCATCTCAAATACAAGCAGAAGCTATTCCCATTGCTTTAGAAGGATATGACATTATAGGTCAAGCTCAAACAGGTACTGGTAAAACAGCTGCCTTTGGCTGTACTATAATTAACGGAATTTCTAAGAAAGATGGACTTAGTGCTATAATACTATCTCCAACAAGGGAATTAGCTATTCAGGTTCATGATGAGCTTAGAAGATTATCAAAATATGATAACTTAAATATATTAGCTATTTACGGCGGAGATTCAATATCGTATCAAATAAAAGCATTAAAAGGAAATGTAAATATAGTTGTTGGTACTCCAGGAAGGTTATTAGATCATATAAGAAGGAAAACTTTATCTTTAGATAATATTAAATATTTAGTTTTAGATGAAGCTGATGAAATGTTAAATATGGGCTTCATAGATGATCTAGAAGAAATAATTAAGCAGGTGCCATCAGAGAGGCAAACTTTACTATTTTCAGCAACAATGCCTGATCCAATTAAAAAGCTTGCAAAACGTTATTTAAAGAAAGATGTTAAACATGTCGCTATTAAGAAGACTTCAATGACGGTTTCTAAAATAAGCCAAAGTTATTTTGAGGTAGCTCATAAATCAAGATTTGAGGCTTTATGCAGAATCTTAGATTTTGATCAGCCAAAATCATCAATGATATTCTGTAAGACAAAAAAAGGCGTTGATGAATTAGTTGAATGTATGCAGGCAAGAGGCTATGTAGTTGAAGGTATGCATGGAGATATGTCTCAAGCTCAAAGATTAAGAACTTTAAAGAAATTTAAAGAAGGTTCTTTAAACTTTTTAGTTGCAACTGATGTTGCTGCAAGAGGTATAGATGTTGAAGGAGTAACTCATGTTATTAACTATGACTTGCCTCAAGATGTAGAAAGCTATGTACATAGAATTGGTAGAACAGGTAGAGCTAATAGAGAAGGAATTGCCTATTCTCTAGTATCACCTAAAGAATATCCTATGTTAAAGCAAATAATAAGCGTTACTAAGAGTGAAATCAATAGAAAGAAAGTTCCAACTGTAGATGAAATATTTAAGAATAAATCTAATAATCTATTAAAGGAAGTTGCTGATAATATTGAAGCTTCAGATAACGAAAGATTTATACCAATAGCAAAAAAATTAGCAGAAAAATACGATGCTGTTGATGTAATTGCTGCCTTAATGAAGAGCAGTTTTAAAGATGATTTGTTTGAATTTTATAGTTCTAATGAATTAAAGGCTCCAAAAGCTGATTCTGAATATGTGCGTTTATTCTTCTCTATAGGTAGAAGAGATGGAATTACTCCTAAAACTATAATTAACTTTATTAAAGATAATGCTAGAATTAAAACATCACATATTGGAGATATTGATATATTAGAAAACTTCTCCTTTGTAAATGTTAGTCCAGATAATAAAGATAAGGTCCTAAATAAATGTATGGGAGTTAAATTTAACAGAAGAAAAGTTAATATTGAAGTAGCTAATAAGAAGAAAAAAAGATAGCTAACTAAGGAAAAGCTGTTTTAGATAGTTAACTAAAATGGCTTTTTATTTTTGTTTAAATAGTTCAAAAACTTTTTACAATTTTCTTGTTTCATATCATATTTTTATTACATACTCAATACATTGTAACATATAAAAGATTTTTAGGAGGTTCTTAATGATTCCGCAAAAATATATATGTCTTTCTTGTACTTATGTTTATGATCCTGAATTAGGTGATCCAGATAATGACGTATATGAAGATACTCCTTTTGAAGATCTTCCAGATGATTGGGTATGTCCGGTTTGCGGTGCTACAAAAGAAGAATTTTACATGTATGAGGACTAAAACAAAAAAACAGTCCATTAAAGACTGTTTTTTATTTGCTCTTATTTAAGCCCTTCTAACTAAATTTTCTTTAAATTCTTCTATAAAATCAATAGTCTCATTAGTTAGTTTGCAGGCTTTATTAATTAAATTATTTATTTCTTTAAGTATTTCTTTAATATCCTCTTTTTTCTTTGATTTTTCATAAGCTAATCTTCCTAATGCAATAAGCCTTTCCTTTTCTTCTTTTTCAAAATTAATTAATGGTACTCTTGCTATATAACCAGACGTTATCATATTAGTTCTATTTAATACTCCCCTAACTAAATAAGTCACTAAGGTTGAATTTAAATAGGATAATAAGAAGAACTCCTCTTCTCCATCACATAAAATACAACAATTAACACCAAAAACACTATCTCTAGGCAGCTTACAGGCAGAAAACTCAACTCCCATAGAGGAGCATATAACCCCTTCCTTAAATAAATACTCCTTATTTCTAACTATAAAGTTAGCTACCTTCTTAGATATTTTAAGAAAATTCTTATCTATAAAAAGCTTTTTCTCTGTATAAAACTTATCTTTACCAGGATTTTTATAAAAAGGCACTGTATATTGAGATTTACATTCCTTAGATAGATATAATTTATCATTTCCTGTAGATATACCAGTTATACATTTATATACATCTCCTATTCTCTTATTATTAAAAAGAAGCTTTATTTCTTTAGGACATTCTATTAAAAATTCTAGATTATCTCTATCATCTTTTAATAATATATTCTCTATAAAATATTTATTGTTTTCCAGTTCTCTCTTTTTAAGTTTTGCTTCAAAATCTCTTTTATTATTAATTCTATTATTTAAAATAACTTTGCCTTGATATTTAGTACCCTTTTGTAAGATTATTATGCTTGTTCTAACATCTGCTCCTTGGTTTAAAAATAAATTAGTAGGACACATTGTAATCTCATGTATAGAACATTTATCTAGTATTTTTTTTCTAAATTTTTTATAACTTTTTGCTGTAAAAAAAGAATCGCTTGTAATAATTCCTATTAGGGCACCTTCCTTAGCTAAATCTATTACTGCTGATATAAACATAAGATACATATTTTGAATTCCAACATCTTTAAATTTTGCTTTCAACCTATCTTTGTTATCTTTAATATATTTTACTTCATGACAATTATAAGGTGGATTTAGCACATAATAATCATATTCTAAAGGACTAATCTTACCATTATAAGCTATATTAGAAATATAAAACTTCAAAAAATCAATATTTTGAAAATTACAATCATATGTGTCCTTGTATCTATATACATCTATTCCATAACATTTAATATTTTTATTTATAAAAGGCCTTAGCATTTCCTCCCTTCCACAGCAGGGATCAAATACGCTCTTTCCTTCATTATTTATAGAAAATAATCTATCTGCAATATAATTACATATGTAATCAGGTGTTGAATAATAGCCTAATTCCCTTTTATTTATAGATTTATCTTTTGATATTTCTTCTTTTATCAACTTATCTTTTCGCCCCATAAACTTTCCCTTACCTTTATAAAAAATTCTCCACTATAATTATATAAAATTAAATTCATTAATTAAAATAAAAACAGTTGAGTAAGAATTTCTATAACTAAAATTCCTTCTCAACTGTATTTTTTCTTATATTAGATATCCCTATAATTAATTAATTCAATATTATTTTCTTTTAAAAGGTTCTTTAATTCTTGTGAAGTAAGAACTTCTAATTCCTCCAGCCTTTTTAAATTATAAGAACTATTTTTTAATAAAAATAAATCTACATATGCAGGATGAGACATTACTTCTACTAATTCATAGTTTTTTTCTATTATTTTTTCAAAGGACTTAACTGAAATAGCTTCATCATAAAAAGCACCCTCAAAAGCTACTACTTTATTATAATCTAACTCATACCCTAAACCGCCTCTTATTGGTAAATTATACTTCTTTAAAATTTTTTCAATAACAGGCTTTAAAATTTCAAAGGTATGAACATGATGATGTGAATCTAAATGAGTAATATTAATTCCCCTTGATTTTACCTTTTCAATTTGAGCACAAAATTCTTCAAATACTTCATTTAAGTCTATTTTATTAAGGTCTTGTTCTGTTAGTAACTTCCTATAAAAGTTTCCTTCCTCATCTACTATAGTTTTATGAGTTTTTAATACTGGCTTATAGGCACTTAAGGTTAAGTGAACACCACATCCCAAACCTTGGTTTTCCTTAAGAAGTTCTACTGCATGATCAAAGGCCGGCATTCCAGCCATTATAGTAGTGCTTCTTACAACACCAGTTTTGTATGCTTCAATTATCCCATAGTTTACAGCCTTGCTAAACCCAAAGTCATCAGCATTTACAATTAATTTCATAAATTCATCCCCCTTATAGGTTTATAATAGCAAAACTTTCCTTAGCCTTCAATATTAACTTAAAGCTCAAATATATAATTATTTTGCATATTTAACTATACAGTCTCTTAAAGTCTCTGTTGCTTCTTTTGTTCCAACTGCATCATTATAGTACTTTGCAAATCTTTCATCTGCAACATACATTTCTGCTAAACCTACATGAGCTTCTGATGAATAAGTCGGCCATGAGAATGTTAGCCATTCCTTATGCTTTTCATAAACCTTCTTAGCAACTTCTGATTCTAAATCCTTTGTTTTTATAACTTCTTCTAAAGCTTCAAACATTTCCTTTTCAATATTTTGCATCTTTTTCATATCTTCTTCAGTCATATTCAGCCACTTTTTATTGGATTCTTCTATAATTTTCTCACCATATTTTTCTCTGATTTCTTTTCCATACTTTCTTTCATTTTCTTCTAATGCTTGTTTTTTAAATCCTTCAAACTTTTCTTTATTTGACATCTCAATCTCTCCTTTATTATAATCTATTGTTTTTTCTACTGTTTGAATAAGCAAATCTAGTTGCTTTCGTCTGGAGATAAGTCTTTCTCTGTGTTCAATTAGGGATTTATTTATATCAAAATCCTTATTATAAATAATTTCTTTAATATCTTCTAACTTTATATCCATGGACCTATAAAGTAAGATTTGTTGAAGTAGGTCTACCTCTTTTTCACCATAAATTCTATAGCCGGTAGAACTAACCCTGCAGGGCTTTAATAAACCTATTTCATCGTAGTATCTTAATGTTCTTGAGCTAACTCCAGCTAATTGTGATAATTTTTTGATTGTATATTCCATACCATTACCTCCTGACAAATACTATAATAAAGTATTCCGTAACGTCAAGGTCAATAACTTTTTAAAACTTTTTTAAAAAATTATATAGAAAAGCTGCCACACTAAAAAATAGTGTAACAGCCTATCTAATTAATTAGTTTTTATATAAGCCCCTTCTATTCCTGAAACTGCATTTCTGCAATAATTTCCTAGAAGGCCCTTAGTGTATTTACTTGGCTTTATTTCTTTTTCTAATTTTCTTTTTTCTAAAATAGCATTAACTTCATCTAATGTAAGGTTCTTATTATCTATATCTACTATATTAATGGCTCTATTTTCAATATCTATTTCAATAATATCACCATTTTCTATATATGCAATTGGACCTCCTGAAACAGCTTCTGGTGATACATGCCCTATAGCAGGTCCCCTAGTTGCACCTGAAAATCTTCCATCTGTTATTAAGGCAACTGTACTATTTAACTCCGGATCAGATGAAATTGCTTCTGTTGTATAGAACATTTCTGGCATTCCAGTTCCCTTTGGACCTTCATATCTTATAATAACAGCATCTCCAGGTTTTATATCCTTATTTATAACAGCATTATATGCATCTTCTTCACAATCAAAAACTACAGCTTTTAATCTTTGTTTCCATTGGGACTTTTGAATTGCTGAATGTTTTATTACACAGCCTAAAGGTGCCAAATTTCCCTTAAGAACAGCTAATGAACCTTCTTCATTAAGGGGTTTTTTGGCTGTAAATAGAATATCCCCATATGGATCATTATTAACATAATTTTTTTCAAATTCGTCTAAGTTTTCGCCTACAGTTTTTCCTGTAACGGTCATACAATCTAAGTGTAAATAATCCCTTAATTCCAGCATTATTCCTGGTAGTCTTCCTATATAACTTAAGCAGTCTGCAGGATATTTTCCACTTGGTCTTACATTTAAAATGTAAGGAACTTTTCTGTGTATTCTATCAAAGTCTTCTGCCGTAATCTTTATTCCTACTTCATTTGCAATAGCAGGTATATGAAGCAATGAGTTACTTGATCCTCCAATTGCTGCATGTACTATTATTGCATTTTCAAAAGCTTCTTTAGTTAATATATTTTTAGGGGTTATATTTTTTTCAACTAGGTTTAATACTGTTTTTGCAGCCTTCTTAATATATTCTTCATGCTCAGGACTAGCTGCAACTATTGCTGCTGATCCTGGTAATGCTAACCCTAAGGCTTCACTTAATAACTGCATGGTAATTGCAGTTCCTAAAAAGGAACATGCTCCATATGATGGACACGCTTTTTCCTTATACTCTTCATATTGTTCTTTTGTAATTTCGTTTCTTTTATACATAGCAGCATAAGTACCTATTTGATTTAAAGTTAAGCCCCCTTCACCAGCTCTCATTACTCCTCCTGGGATAAAAATAGAAGGTACATTGGTCCTTGCCATTCCCATTAAATGAGCTGGAACTGATTTATCACAGCTGGCAATAAATATTCCTCCATCAAAAGCTGTTGCATTTACGTGTATTTCAATCATATTTGCAATCATTTCTCTAGAGGCTAATGAATAGTTTATTCCATCATGACCTTGAGCTTGGCCATCACAAATATCTGTTACATAATAATCAGCAGGATATCCTCCCTCTTTTAAAACAACTTCACTACATAGTCTTGAAACTTTATTTAAATGAGCGCTTCCTGGATGACTTTTTCCATAACTGCTTTCAATTATTATTTGTTTTTTTTCTAAATCCTTCTTTTTCCATCCCATACCCATCCTTAAGCTGTCCATTTCGTAAGCTACTTCTCTTACTTTTTGAAAATTACTCATTTTTATCCTCCTATTTTATAAAAATAGTGTCTTTATATTAAAAGACACTATTCCCCTCATTATTTGTTTATTAATTTTAATGCTAAATCTAAAACCTTAGCTCCATTACACATACCATAATCTACAGATGGAATTACCTCAACATTTAGTCCAAACTTTTCTGCTTTTTTCTTCATGTCGTTTACCATGAATCTTATTTGTGGTCCTAATAGCACTACATCTGCTTCTTCCATATTTCTAAGAGCTGCATCTGTTGATACTGCCCAAATCTTAGTATCTAATCCTCTCTTTTGAGCTTCTTTTTCCATTTTTGTTACTAATAAACTTGTTGACATTCCTGCTGAACAAACTAATAATATTTTTTGCATAATTAATCACTCCTATTATTTCTATGATTTTTATTTATATTCATTTTCGAATATTTCCAACTCAAAACTTCTATTTTCCTGTACTTCCTTGTACCAGTTTCCAGATTTTTTAATTCTTCTATTTCTGTTATCTTCTAAATTAACTTCTACTAACCCGTATCTATTTTTAAATGCATTTTGTGGTGAAACATTATCCATGAAAGCCCATAACATATATCCCTTGCAATTAGATCCATCTTCTATTGCTTTTAAAGTCCAATATAAATGTTGTGATATATATTCAATTCTATAATCATCTTGAATTTGTCCATCTTCATTTTTATATTGAGCTTCATTTTGAACTCCCATTCCGCTTTCTGCTACAATCCACTCTACATTGTTATATTCTTCTTTAAGCCTTATGCCAATATCGTATATTATTTTAGGATATATCTCCCAGCCCCTGAAAGGATTCATTTTCTTTCCAGGTAGATCAAATAATTCGTAATAACGAGCTGGATGGAAAGGTATTTCTTCATTCCATGCTGTTGATCTAGCCTTTACTCTATGTGGATAGTATAGATTTAACCCTAAAAATTCAATAGTATTGTTTTTAATTATTTCTAATTCTTCTTCAGTATAATCAAACATACAGTTGTGTTTTTTTAAATCATTAATTAAATCTTGTGGATATTTTCCTTTTAACATAGGATCCATAAACACTCTATTAAAGTATAAATCATACATATAAGCAGCTTTTTTATCATGCTCTGCACTTGATCTTGGATAAGTAACTTCTGGATTTAATATAGCTCCAATTTTACCTTCTAATCCTAATTCCTTAAATAATTTTACAACCTTTGCATTAGCAAGGTTCTTATTGTGGTTCCATTGCATCCATTTAGCTGTATTTTGCTCATATGGCCATCTTATTGCATCAAGATAAACTCTAGTTTGAACAACAATTGGTTCATTAAAAGTAAACCAGTATTTTACCTTATGTCCAAAATGCTTAAATGCTTGTTCTGCATACTTTACAAATAAATCTACAACCTTTTTAGAACCCCATCCACCATACTTTTCAAATAAATATAATGGTAATTCATAATGTTCTAAACATATCATTGGCTCTACGCCATTTTTCTTTATTTCATCTATATAATCATTATAAAATTGAACAGCTTCTTCGTTTACTTCGCCAGTTTCATAGTCTTTAATAAATCTTGACCAGTCAATTGAAGTTCTAAAGGCATTTAATCCTACTTCCTTCATAAGCCTTGCATCTTCTTTATATCTATTATATAAATCAGCAGCTACAGTAGGTCCAATACCATCATGCCATAATTCAGGAACGGCTTTATACCATCCATCCATATAGTTCATATTTTTTTCAGTTTTTCCTGTCCAACCCTCTGTTTGCCATGCTGATGCTGCAGCTCCTAGTATAAAATTTTCAGGAAGATTTACCTTTTTTAGTGCCATTTTTATATCCACTCCTTAATAATAAAATTGGAAGTTCACAGTATGCTTAATTAAGCTTACCTAAATAATTATTAAGTATTTTATACTGTGAACTTTAAATTAATTGTTAGTTTTTATTACTAATCTTCATTAGATCTTTTCTTAAATCTATTATTTCTTCAGCAAGCTGTCTAACTGTTAATCCTGTCATTAAATGATCTTGAGCATGAATGAATAATAAATCTAATTTAACCTTATCTCCTTGTGCTTCTTTTGTTAATAGCTCTGTTTGCATATTATGAGCCATATTAAATGCTTCTCCACATTTCTTCATTAATTCTTCTGCTTTTTCTATATCTCCGTTCTTTGCTTCTCTTATTGCTTCAATTGCATAACTTCTGCCATCTCCACTAAATGTGATAATTCCAAATGCTACGCTTTCTAAATCTTCCATAAAAATTCTCCTATTCTATTAATTTTTTCTATGACTTAATAATTCTTATGCTATTGCGTCTGATTCAGCTTCTTCAAGTTCTAAAGATTTTTCTTGTTCAACTAATTGTCTATCATAAACCTTTACAAATGGTAGATATACAAGACCTACTACTATTACGTTAATGAATTGTATAACTCCTGCCATTATATCTCCATTAGTTGCTAAGATACCTGATATAAATAATGGTGTTGTCCAAGGAACTGCAATACCTGCTGGTGCTGAAACTAGTCCGAAATACATTGATAAATAAGTTATTGCTCCTGCTAACATTGGTCCTATAACGAAAGGTATTATCATTATTGGGTTTAAAACTACTGGAATACCAAATATAATTGGTTCTGATATATTAAATATTGCTGGTCCTATTGCTAATTTTGATATTGTCTTTAATTGCTTTGACTTAGCAAAAATTATCATTACTACTATTAAGCCTAAAGTTGCTCCACAACCACCTATACCGTTTACAAAGATATCATGGAATTGCTTTGTAACAATATTAGGAAGTTCTGCTCCTGCTTCTAAAGCAAGTCTGTTTTGGTCCATTGCTGGTAATAATATTGAATCCATTACTCCAAATACAACTCTTGTTCCATGGATACCCATTGTCCAGAAAAAGTGATATAAGAAAATTGTTGATAAAGTACCACCAAAAGATAATCCAACAGCTGCTAATGGTGCTCCTAGGAATTTACTAATAAATACAAAGACTGTTTCATAGCTTGTTGCTTCAAAGAATAATCTTATTCCTAAGAATGTAACAAGTATTACTAAAGCTGGTGTTATTGCTGAGAATGACTTTGATACTGCTGGAGGAACTGAATCTGGCATCTTAATTACCCAGTTCTTATTTACTATATATATGAAAATTTCTGTTGAGATTATTGCTGTTAATATTGCTGCAACTAAGCCACCAGCTGAAAAGTTTGTTGTTTGCCAAACTCTACCTAAGTTTAAAATTTCTCCACTTTGTAAAGTTTCGTTTATGTTTAATACAGGTATTAGTAGTAAGAATGCTGATAGAGCAATTGCACCTGCTGATAATCCATCAACTTCTTTATCTTTAGCAAGATAATAAGAAATTGAAAAAACAGCTAGCAAAGATACAATATCAAAGGTTACTCTTACTGGATAAAGAATTTTTGTAGTAAAGTCTGGTATTATACCGTTTACAAAATCTGCATAGCCATCTATAGGTAAGTTACCTAAAATCATAAATATTGATCCAACAATGATAAGGGGCATTGTGATTGATAATCCATCTCTTAAAGCTCTTATATGTCTTTCTGCAGCTATCTTACCAGCAATAGGCATCATTTTATTTTCCAAAAACTTAATAAATCTATCCATTTTTTTACACCTCTTCATTTAATTTATATGGAAGTTAAGTTAAAATTGTTATATAATATCTTTGTACACGTTTACTTATTAATGTCATTTAGTTTAAAGGCCAATAAACTATCTGACATTAATATATCACTTGTGAAAGTTTTTTTCAATACCTGAAATAAATTTTCTTTTATTTTTTTTATTTATTTTATTTTTTACTTTTTTATTGTATAATAACAATAAATTATCACACTATAGAAAGGATTTATTTAATGTCTAAGGAAATGAGTTGCCTTCTTCAAATGCGCAAAAATTACAGCAAATTAAGTGCTAAAGAAATTGAAATAGCTAATTTTATATTAGAAGATCCTCAACGAGTAATTTACTATACTATAGATGATTTTTCTAAGGCTTTAAATGTATCTGAAGCAACAGTTTCTAGATTTGTACGTAAATTAGGATTTAAAAAGTTTCAAGTTTTTAAGGTGGCTTTAGCTAACGAAATTACTACATCTTCTAATTACAAATCTCTAGCTATAAAAAAACCTGAAAAAAACTTTCATAGTTTTAGTAATATTATTTTTGAACTTATTAAAAATTCAAATCATGATAATAACGAAAAAACTTTAGCCAAGCTTAAATCAAATCTAATTATTTATGAAAAGGTTGCCTTTTTAGGAGTTGGAAACGCTAACGAATTAGCTTTTAATGCTTATAATAGTTTTCCTAATGCAAATAGTAAGCTTTTGTACAATCAAGATTTTATATTTCAAAAAAATATTGCTTTTGATTTATCTAAAAATGATTTAGCAGTTTTATTTTGCACAAATGAAGAAGATGAAGATTATATTTTAGAAATAATAGATGTATTGAAAAAAAATCATGTTACAACTATTGGATTTTCTTATAATTCAAACAGTATATTTTCTAAATCTGTTGCATACTCTCTAGCATCTAATATAGAAAATAATTCAGAGTTAACTGAAGATATACCTAATAAAATTTATATCTTGTCTTTAATCAAATATATGTATAATACTTGTTTTTCGGAATAAAAATAGACTATCTCAAAATACATTAAGTTTTTAATTATTTTGAAATAGTCTTTCTTTTATATTTAATTATTTTTCAAAATAGCATCAATAGTTATCTGCATCTTTTCGTTTAACTTATGATCCTCTAATAAAACCATTGATATTAAATCTATAATATACATTACAGAAAATTGGCTATTTATAAATTTATTCTTATCTACAAATTTAGGATTATACACGATAAGCTCTATATCGGATAATTTACTAACCATACTATCCTTAAAGCTAGTCATTCCTACTATTTTAGCTCCTCTTTTTTTAGATAGCCTTAAAGCTTGAATAAGTTCTTCTGTTTCTCCAGAAATAGATATTCCTATAATTAAATCACCCATTGAAACAATAGAACTATTAATTATCATCATATGAGAATCTGTTATACTATGAACATTAAAGCCCATTCTAAGGAGTCTTTGCATCATTTCTTCACCTGTTAAACCTGAGCTCCCTACTCCATAAATATAAATATGTTTTGCTTTTTTAATTTCATTTACAACTTTAAATATAGAATCCTTATCAATAATTAATTTAGTTTTTTCAATTACTTCATTGTAATACTTATATACATAAGAAAAAATTCCTTCTTCTTCATTTTGAGCAGATTCAGAACCAGTTGAACTAAGTTTTATTTTCATATCTACAAAATTATCACAGCCGATTTTTTTTGAAAATCTTGTTATTGTAGCTCCTGAAGTACCTATTTCCTTTGCTAAATCTGTAATATTTATATTTTTTATCTTATCTCCATATTGAAGTATATAATCAGCAATAGCCTTTTCTTTTTCAGAAAACTGAGTATACTTATTTTGTATCTCACATAAAATATCCACTTATTTTCCTCCACTAATTTATTTTATATTAACAATATACATAATTTTTAAAAATTATCCAAGTGGAATAAAATAATTTTCTTAACAAAAAAACAGAGGTAGAAACCAAAAGATCTACCTCTAATATATTTTTTATATTATTATAATACTTTTATAAGCTCATCATTAAATTTTTTTGTTATTAATTGTGGTCTAGTTATTGCGCTTCCTACAACTACTGCATGTGCTCCCATTTCTATAGCTCTTTTAGCCTTTTCAGGAGTGTCAAAATTACCTTCAGCAATTACTTTCCCTTTACATTTTTCTACTAAAGCCATTAATACTTCAAAATTATTCATTCCCTTTGAATGTTCTGTATATCCAACTAAAGTAGTTCCAATATAATGAAAGCCTAATTTATCAGCCCTTAGTCCCTCTTCAATTGTAGATATATCCGCAAAAAACTTTTGATTTGGATATTTTCTTAGTACTTCTTTTAAGAATTCCTCATCTTGATCTTTTGTTGCGTCTAAAGCAAGTATATCTACTCCGGCATCAACAAGGGCGTCAACTTCCTTCATTGTTGGTGTTATATATGGCTTCAGTCCAGGATAATTAATTTTTATTATTCCTATAACAGGTAAATCAACTGCTTTTTTTATTTCAATAATATCTTCAACGCTATTAGCTCTTATTCCTATAGCACCACCTTCTTTAGCAGCTACAGCCATTCTGCTCATAATATATGAACTATGCAATGGTTCGTGTTCTAATGCTTGGCATGATACTATTAGTCCTCTTTTTACTGCTTCCATTGTTATTAATCTCTCCCTATTAATTCATTTATTTTCTTGCTTAATGGATCTGCCTTTGCTCCAAATATTGCTTGAATTCCACCACCAACTTCTAATACACCAGTAGCACCTAATTTCTTTATTCTTTCCTTATCTACTTTTTTAACATCCTTAACAGCAACTCTTAATCTTGTTATGCAAGCTTCAACATCTTCTAAATTTTCTTTTCCGCCTAATGCTTCTAAAATTTGAACTGCTTTGCTATTTATTTCATCCTTTGGAGAAACTACTTTTACTTCTTCATTACCATCTTCAGCATTTTCATCCCTTCCTGGAGTTTTAACATTAAATTTAGTTATTAAGAACTTAAATGTAAAGTAATATAATGCTGCCCAGATGGCACCTTGTACTAATACTAGTAACCAGTTTGTTTTAGCATTTCCTTGAAGTATTCCAAATAGAGTAAAGTCTATTAATCCGCCTGAGAAAGTATTACCTATTGATATATTTAGTAAGTCAGCAACTAAGAATGAAACTCCATCAAAAAAGGCATGAACTACATATAGCCATGGTGCTATAAATAAGAACATAAACTCTATAGGTTCAGTGATACCTGTAATAAAGGAAGTTAATGCTGTTCCTAAAAATAAACCATAAAATGCTCTTCTTCTTTCCTTAGGTACACAATGGTACATAGCTAAACATGCTGCTGGTAATCCAAACATCATTGTTCCAAAACGTCCTGCAAAGAATCTTGTGCCTTCTGTAAATAATCCAACATGATTTGGATCAGCTAATTGAGCAAAGAATATGTTTTGAGCACCAACTATTGCTTGCCCTGCAACAGTTTCAACTCCACCTAATTCTGTATACCAGAATAGTGGATAAATCATATGATGTAATCCTACTGCTCCTGATAGTCTTAATAAGAAACCATATAGGAAAGTTCCTAATACACCTAAACCTGCTATTCCCTTACCTGCTGTTACTAACCAGCCTTGGAATGTTGGCCAAATTAAAAAGAATACAACTGCAACAAAAACTGCTCCTAGAGATGAAACTATTGGTACAAATCTTGATCCACCGAAGAAACCTAAAACATCTGGTAGTTTGATTGTGCTATATCTATTATGAAGAAATGATACCATTAACGCTATTACTATAGCCCCAACAACACCAGTATCTATAGATCCTATTTCAGGATTAAAAGTTGTTATCATTCCTGCTATTGAAGCATTCATAACTAAGAAGGCAACAGCTCCTGCTAAACCAGCAGTTCCTTTATCCTTTTTAGCTAATCCTACACAAAGACCTATACATATAATAAGCGATAAGTTTGCAAATACTGCATTTCCTGCAGCTGACATAATTGCAAAAATTCCTTGTAACCAAGCTATATTTAAAAATGGATATGCATTTATAGTATTAGGATTTGTTAATGCTCCTCCTATACCAAGCAATAAACCAGCTGCTGGTAATATAGCAATTGGCAACATAAAGGATTTACCTAACTTTTGTAATTGTTTGAACATTAATATGCCTCCTTGAAAATTATTTTAATAAAGTTTGCTTTATTAAAATTATATTCATCTGAATACATTTACATAGTATCACGAAAATAATTTTTATGCAATAGATTTTATGAATATTTTTTTCTTTATTTTCTTCCTTTTTTACCAAACTATTATCTCCTAAAATATAGTTAAATATTTAAAGGGAGATACTTTTGTACCTCCCTTTAAATTAATTTAATTATATCTTCTTTATATTTTTCCAAATTATCTTTAAATATTCCTTTTATAACAAATGGTCTTCCCCCAAGAACATATACTGTTCCATTAAAAAAGATAGCCTCATCTACATCATGGGTGACAAACAATATGATTTTATCCTTTTCTTCTAACATCTCCTTTAAATCCCTCATAATTAAATACTTAATTTTGTAATCTAAAGATTTAAAAGGTTCATCCATTAAAATAAGCTTTGAAGGTTTAAGAAAAGCTCTGGCAATATTAACTCTTTGCCGTATTCCCCCGCTTAATCTTCCAGGATATTCATTTTCTATTTCTTCAATATGTAAAAGCTTTAATATCTCTCTTATTTTCCTTATTCCTTCTTCTTTATTAAAATAATCATATATAAATAGCTCCATATTTTCTTTAACTGTAAGCCAAGGAATTAACCTATCCTCCTGAAATATATAACTTATATCTTTATTTGTATCAATTCCTATTATTTCTCCATTATCAGCCTTTACTAATCCTGCAATAATATTAAGCAAGGTACTTTTACCTCCACCTGATTGTCCAATTATACAATTTATATTATCTTTAATTTCTAAATTAAATTTATCAAATATTATTTTTTCTTCAAAAGACTTAGATAAATTTTTAATCTTTAATTTCATTTTCCTATCTCCATTTATATACCCTTTTCATAAGCAGTCTATTAATTAATTCAAAAAGTAAAGAAAGCAAAGCTATAATGAAAATCCAAGCAAAAATTGCTGTTGTATTGAAATTTACCTTTTCCAACTGAATAGCAGCTCCTATTCCATATCTTGGTTGACCATGAACTTCCCCAGCTATAACTACCTTAAAGGCTAATGAAATAGATGATATCAAAATTCCCATAATATAAAACATAATAGAAGGAATATATATTTTTAGTACTTTTTCCTTTGTTGATACACTATATACTTTACACATATCTAAAATATTTTTATCAATTTCTTTTAAAGAATTTAAAATTCCCTCATATAATATTGGGAAAACTATTGCAAAGCCTACAACATAGGGTGCCTTATTCTTATCAAACCAAATAAGCGCCAATAAAACCAATATCATAGTGGGTATTGTCTTTCCTATCGTATTTATCGGCTTTAAAAAATTTCTAAAAAAGGGATACAATAAAGATAGTATCCCTAAAATAATAGATAAAGCTAAAGCACTAGTAAAACTAATAAAAGTTCTATATAAACTGCTAAATACATTGTTTATAAAATCCTTACTCTTTAATATATCTAACATTGATAATATAATTTTTTCTATCCTTGGAATATATATTTCCTTATTAATTTTTATTGCAAGAAGCTCCCAAAGTATTATTAAAATCAGGAGTGAAATTAGGCTTTGCCTTTTATTTTTCCATAAAAACTCCTTCATCTGGAACCTTTCCTCCTATAGTTACTGGATCAAAGTCATTTAATTTATTAAAATATGTTTTATATTCATCCTTAGAATCGCTTATCTTTACAAATTTAATATTAGCCTTATCTATTGCCTTGGAAATTATAGACTTATCAGCTGAAACTCCTATTTCCTCACAATAGTTTGCTAATTCCTCCCTATTTTCATTTGCAAATATAGTACTTTCTTCCACCTTATCTAAAAAAACATCTATAAATTTACTATCATTTTCAATTAAATCTTCTTTTACTATTATAGTAGCTTGAGGAAATCCGTAATCTGAAGAATTATTATTTTTCCATTCTTCATTTAAATCCATAACTACTTTTAATTCAGGCTTCTTTGATGAAATTTGTGAGAAAGCTGGTTCAGGAACAACAGCATATTTAGTTTTTCCTGCTAAAATCATTGGGGCAAGTTCAGTAACTCCATTAACATAACTAAAATTAAAATCAGCTTCTATATCATATTCTGTATCTTTTAATATTGATTTAGTAACTATATCAGGTGTTAATCCTTTCCCAATATTATATATTGCTTCTCCCTTTAAATCATCAATAGCTTTTTCTCCATCTAATGAAATTAAATAAAATGCTCCCCATCCAGTTGTTGCTACAATTTTATATCCAGCATTCTTATTATATTGAGTTGCTGCAACATTTGATGGAACAACAGCAATATCAACTTCTCCTTTTAATACCCCTGATACAACATTTTCAGCTGTCTTTTCTATAGAATAGCTAACATTATACCCATCTATAATTTCTGGATTTTCCTTTATCATTTTTGCCATTGCCATACTAGGTAATCCATCTGGAACAATAACTTTAATTTCCCTATCTTCTTTAGGAATATTGTCTGCTTCTTCATTAGTTGATGAGCCACATCCTGTAAAAACAAATAAAGTCATTGCCATTGTAATTATTTGCATTAACTTTTTCTTCATCTTAAATTATACCTCCTGGATAAATATTACTATAACTATAATACTACTCTTTTTTCCATCTTTTTTCAATTTGTAAAAAATGAGTTGTTTCGTTAAATTTAAGAAACAACTCATTTTTTAATATTTATAGTTCAACTACTCTTTTCATTATTTCATTACTTCTTTGAATAAACTCATCAAGTTCTTCTGCATTTAATGACTTATTAGAAATTAAAGCTAAATCAACTATTTGATTGCATATTAATTTAATTATATCTTTCTTAATTTCATCATCCTTAAGGGATACTAACTTCTTAACTATAGGATTATTATCATTTATAACAAGTGTCTTTTCCTCTGGGAAGCTCATTCCAACAGCTCCGCCAAATTGCTTTTGCATTTCTGCCATTCTTCTTGAATATTCAGAAACAAGTATCATAGCTGGAGTTCCTTCACTTTTTAAACTTTCTACAGAATACTCTTTAACCTTATCGCCTATAGCTTCTTTAAATAATTCTATAATTTTATCCTTTTCTTCTTTATTTTCTTCTTTATTTTCCTTATCTTTTAGAATATCAGATAAGTCTGAATCAACTCTATTAAACTTAATATTTCCAACCTTATATTCTAGGAAGGATATAAAATTGTTATCTATTGGAGTACTTAGTATAACTGCATCTAATCCGTATTCCTTAAATAACTTAATATATTGAGATTGTTTTTCTGTATCATTAATATAGAATACCTTATTTTCATGTTTGTCCTTTGCATTTTCTAAGTAATCATTTAATGTAATATAATTACCTTCAATATTTTTAAATATTATTGAATCTTTGATTTTATCATAGAAACTTTCATCCCTTAGGCATCCATATTTAATGAATAGTTGAATATCATCCCAGAATTCATTATACTTTTCTCTATCATTTTTGAATATTGAATTTAACTTATCAGCTACCTTTTTTACTATATGCTTAGATATTCTGCTTACATCTTTATCATTTTGTAGGAAACTTCTTGAAACATTTAAAGGTAGATCTGGACAGTCAATAGCTCCTTTTAAAAGTAATAGGAACTCAGGAATAACTTCCTTTATATTATTTGCTACGAAAACTTGATTATTAAATAGCTTTACTTCCCCTTCTATTAATTCAAATTCATTTTTTAATTTAGGGAAATAAAGAATTCCTTTTAAATTAAAAGGATAATCAACATTTAAATGTATCCAGAATAAAGGATCTTGGAAATCATGAAATACCTTATGATAGAATTTTTTATATTCTTCATCTGTACATTCACTTGGCTTCTTAAGCCATAAAGGATTAGTATCATTTAATGGAGTATCCTTTTCAGAACTCTTATCTTCTTCCTTTTTATCCTCATCCTTTAAGAAAATTTCTACAGGTAAAAATCCACAATATTTTTCAATAATTCCCCTTACTTTATAGAAATCTAAAAATTCCTTACTTTCATCATCTATATATAGAGTTATAGTGGTTCCCCTTGTAGTTCTTAAATCTGAAGGACTTATTTCATATTCAGTTCCGCCATCAGAAATCCATCTAACAGCCTCCGAATCTTCTTTATATGAAAGGGTATCTATTTGTACTCTCTTAGATACCATAAATGCTGAATAAAAACCAAGTCCAAAATGGCCTATTATATCATTTCCTTCAGCCATTTTATCTTTATATTTTTCCACAAAATCCTGTGCACCTGAGAAAGCTACTTGATTAATATATTTTCTAACTTCTTCCTCAGTCATTCCTATTCCATTATCACTGAAAGTTAATGTACCTTTTTCTTTACTTACTGAAACTATTATTTTATAATTTTCTTCATTGTTACTTTTAGCTTCTCCAAAAGATACTAGTCTTTTATGCTTACTAACAGCATCACAACCATTACTTATAAGCTCTCTTATAAATATATCTTTATCTGAATATAACCATTTTTTTATGATAGGAAAAATATTTTCAGTATTAATTGAAATATTACCCTTTTCATTACTCATAATATCATCCCTCCAAAACATAATTTTAAAATTCTAAAAAGTTAATGTCAATATTTCCATTGATTGTTAACTATTTGTACAAAATTTGTACATGTTCTCACCATCGTTATTTTATTAAAAAATGTATATAATATATTAAGAATAATAAATCAAAGGAGAAAGATATGAAATCATTTAGTGAATTAGGTTTGAATGACAATATAGTAAAGGGATTAGAACTTCAAGGCATAACTGAACCAACAGAAATTCAATCTCTTACTATTCCTGAAATATTAAAAAATAAAGATGTTATAGGAGAATCTTTTACTGGCAGCGGAAAGACCTTAGCCTTTCTTGCTCCAATATTTCAAAAAATTAATACTGAAAAAAGGGAGATGCAAGTTCTTATTATTCAACCAACTCATGAGTTAGTTATGCAAACAGAAGCACAAATAAAAATGCTTGCAGTTAATTCAAATGTGTCTGTTACTTCCCTAACTTTAATTGGTGATGTCAATATTTTTAATCAAATAAAAAAGCTTAAGGAGATTAAACCTCATATAATAGTTGGTACTCCTGGAAGAGTATTAGATTTAATGAATAAAAAGAAAATTTCAGCTCATACCATTAAAACAATAGTTATAGATGAAGCCGACAATCTTTTAGATAATACAAGCTCAGCCTTTGTTAAAGATATTATAAAAAAGACCATGAAAGATAGAGAAATATTAATTTTCTCTGCAACCATAAATAAAAATACTTTAGAAACTGCTAAAGCATTAATGAAGGATCCTGTTATCTTTAAAAATGAAAGTAATTTTTCCTTAAATCCAGTTATTGAACATATGTATATTGAAACAGATCCGAGAGAAAAATCAGAAGTGTTAAGAAAATTAACTTCTGCTATAAATCCTCAAAAAGCGGTTGTTTTTGTTAATAATGTCTACAATATTGACTTAGTTGCAGAAAGATTAAACTATCATAATAAGAATGCCTTTGCTATGCATAATAAATTGACTAAAGAACAAAGACAAAATGCCATGGAGAAATTTAGAAAGGGACAAATCAAAATTTTAGTTTCCTCAGATATATCTGCCAGAGGATTAGATATAGAAAATGTAACTCATATAATCAATCTAGATTTTCCTTCAAATCCTTTAGAATACTTACATAGAGCAGGAAGAACTGCGAGAGGAAAAAATTCTGGATGCACTATTTCTTTAGTAACAGCTAAAGAAATGCACCTTATAAAAAAATATGAAAAAGAATTTAAAATTAAGATAGTAAAAAAGCAGTTAAAGCAAGGACAACTTTTATCAATTGATTAATAATATATGGGTTTTACCTTATTTATTTTAAATTTGGTAAAACCCATATTCTTTTATGTATTTTATATAAAATTTTATTCATGAAGTTCAAGCGGTAGCCCATCTGGATCTTGAAAAAAGGTCATTTTTTTATTAGTAAATTCATCTATTCTTATTGGCTCTGTTTCTATTCCCTTTCCTTTCAATTCCTTTATTACATCTTCTATACAATTAACCTTAAAAGCTAAATGCCTTAAACCACATGCTTCAGGTCTTGTTAGCCTCTTTGGGCTATTTTTCATACAAAATATTTCTAACTCAACATCTCCAAGCCTTAAATCTAATTTATAATCTTGTCTGTTCTCTCTATAATTTTCCCTTATAATCTCAAAACCTAATTTATTCACATAAAAATCTTTTGATATCTCATAATTTGATACTATTATTGCAACATGATGTATTTTATCTAACTTCATTTACTCTCATTCCCCTAACTTTAAAAACTAATTTATATAAATTATATCAAATTTAAACTCACAGCAACATAACATACTCATATATTATTATAAGTCATAAAACTAATACTTTTGTCTTATAAGGAGATATTTAATATGTCATTAAGCTTATGTATGATTGTAAAAAATGAGGAACAAAACCTTGGTCGATGTCTTGAAAGCGTAAAGGATATTGTAGATGAAATAATTATCGTTGATACAGGATCTACTGATAATACTATAAAAATTGCTGAAAAGTATAATGCTAAAATATTTCATTATAAATGGGATAATAGCTTTGCTAATGCTAGAAATTATTCCCTAAGCAAGGCCTCAAAAGATTGGATTTTAATTATGGATGCAGATGATGAGCTTGTAAGTGAAGATAAAGAAAAACTTCTTAATTTAATTAATAATAAAAATATTAAATTAAATGCCTTTTTAGGAGAAACCCTTAGCTACTCTGGAGATTCTCCAGACCATAATATTTACTCCAATTTAAATATAAGACTTATAAGAAATGGAAAGGGATATAAATTTCAAGGTGATATTCATGAACAAATTATTCCTGGAATTGAAGATAGAAATAAAGAGGGTATTATAGGAATATCTGATATTAGATTTTATCACTATGGATATTTAACCAAAACTGTCTATGAAAAAAATAAAAGAAAAAGAAATATGGAAATTATAAAAAAAGAATTAGAAAAAAATCCAGATAATGCTTTTATGCTTTATAACATGGGAGTTGAATGCTCAGCTAAAGGCGATTACATTGAAGCCTTAAAACATTTAGAAAAAGCTTATGAAAATTTTAACCCTTTATCAGGTTTTAGTCCAAAACTAGTCTTAAAAATGATTTCTTGCAATGCTATTCTGAAAAGATATGATGAATGTTTAAAACTAATTGAAGAAGGATTAAAACATTACCCTAAATGTACCGATTTTGAATATCATAAAGCAAATATTCTTTTTATGCAAAATAAATATTCCTATGCAATTGAAGCAGCAAAAAAATGTATATCCATGGGAGATTCTCCTATTTTTTTAAGAGAAATTTTGGGCGTTGGCACTTATAGACCTTACTTTCTATTAGGAAATATATATTGTGCTATTGGAGATTTAGACGGGGCTTTTGAAGCTTATGAAAAATCATTAAAACTTAATCCAAAACTTAATGATGCCTTATTTAAAATTGCTGAAATTATGGCATCTAAAAATATTAGTACTAATGAGATAAAGAAAAAACTAGAAAGTTATATTGATAATTTTGATGAAGAAAGAAACCTTTTGTTTTCAAATATATTTTACAAATTAAATGATTTTCACACTGCTTATGACTATATAAAAAAAGCAGAAGAAATAAATAAAAACTCACAAAAAATAATTTTTCATAAAGGAATATATTTATTTTATCTAGGACGTTATAAAGAAGCTCTAAGAGAATTATATAAAGTAATAGATGAAAAATATTATAATCCTTCTGTTTACTGCTGTATTTTATGTGAATTATTCACTAAAAATTATAATCAAGTAGAAAAGCTATTAAAAATAACAGAAGAATTTAATGAACCTGAAGAAAGAATGGTTTATAAAAGTTTCATAGACATTATGAAGGAAAATAGATATATAAAATTAGCAGAAACACAAGAAGAAGCTCAAAAATTCATTAAACCTATTTTCAATTTATTAGAAATTTTATTAAAAGCGAATTGCTTTGAACAATTCGAAAAAGCTGTAAATCTTCTAAAGAGCATTGAAGATAATAATATTTTTATGATTTTAGGAAAGCTTTATTTTAAATATAGTTATTTCAGCTTTGCTTATGAAGAATTTATTAAATCTATAAAAACTTACGATATTATAGATGCTGAAGCCCTTTCTATGATGAAAGTAATATTATCCTTAAAATAAGATACTGAATAAATTTAATTAACATTTTATCACGATAACTTATATAAGACCATATATTATATTATATCTTAATCTAAAGATAACTATTTTTAATTAATTAAGAGGTGATATTATGGCATTTACTGCTGATTTTAATACCCCTAAAACAGCTTCTGGAAGATACATTATTGTTTCAGGAATAGTTCCAGCTAATACAGCCTTTATCGAAGTTATGCAGCTATCAGTAAGTAGATTTGAATCAGGTGTAGACCATTTCTATATAACTAAGGAATACGAAAATTCAACTAATGACCCTGTTACAGTTAATGAGACCTTAATTATAGCTGCTGTACCACAAATCACTTCAAGTGATGATGTAACTTTCACTTCCTTTGGCTCTATAATAGGAGAAGTTGATTTAGCATAGTATAAAATTTTATATTAGTGGGGCTGTTAACACAGTCCCTTTACTTTATACATATATACTCTTGAGGTGATAAAATGAAAACTCTTTTAATACCAGCTTCAAAAAGCCTTACAATTACAAATAAATTTCCCTGGAAAAATTTTAATATTGATAGAATTAAAGTAGGTTATGACGGTAATTACCTTTATTATAGTTATCTTTTTTTTAATTTATCTTCCTTGCCTCGTAATATTGTTATATATAACTCTAAACTTATATTATATAAACTTGATAAATTCTATAATGATAAACATAGCAAATTTTTAATAAGTCCTCTTAAGGAAGATTTTAATAAATATACAACTTATTACAATCCTCCAGCCTATTATCGTCACAAAAGAATTCCCTTTTATCCTATAACTTCAAAAATTGCCATATCCACTGATATTACACCCATAGTTTGTGACTGGATAATTAATAGAAAGAATAATAAAGGAATAATATTATATAATAAAAGTGATTATATTACAGCTAGTTTCACATCTTCCAAAACACCTTATGATTATTTAGTTCCATTATTAAAAATAAATTATGATATATATCCAATTTATAAACATTCTAATTCAACTATTAAGAAAGTTAAAGTTACAGGAACAGTAGCCCCAAATTCCATTTATTATATTATTATTAATATAGAAATAACTAGGGCAGGTACTGGAAAAAAAGATAATTATTATGTCTCTGATGAGTATGATAATTCTTCAAATAAATTTTCTCTTAATATTAATAAAGCTTATAGTATTCCTATATTTCCTAAAATAAAAGCTGGAGACATTAAAAAAGTAAATTTATTTGGATCATATAAAGGTCCAATCTCAATATCCTAATCAATATAAAATAATGACCCTCTATTTTATGAAGGGTCATTATTTTTATTTCAAATAAGATTTATTCTTTAAGCTTATTTAATACATATTCTACTTCTATATTTGTTGTAATAAGTAATCCTTCTTCATCTAAATCAAAAAATTCATTATGATGCGGCTTAGCTGTATTAGGATTGCAGCTATTTCTTGTTCCTACCTGAATATAGGTACCCGGTACTAAAAGTAAGTAGTCTGCAAAATCATCAGCCCCTAATTGCTTCGGTTTATTAGTTATAAGATTTTCTTCCCCAATAATTCCTTTTACCAGTTCAGCAACTTCCTTACTAACTCTTTCATCATTTACAAGAGGGGCAGCATAATCCCTAAATTCTACTATAGCCTCTGCTCCATACATTGAAGCTATATCTTTTGCTATCTTCTCTACTGTTTTGTTTGTTTTTTCTCTTGATTCTAAATTAAAAGTTCTTGTTGTTCCTTCTAAGCTAACTTCATCTGCAACTGTATTATAAGTAGTTCCTCCTTTAATCAGTCCTATTCCAACAACTACTGTATCAATTGGATCAGTCTGCCTGCTCACTATTGATTGTAAATTTATTACTATCTGACTTGCTATATATAGGGCATCTATTGATAGGTGAGGCTTAGATACATGCCCACCTTTTCCTTTAACTATTATTTTAAAATAATCACAAGATGCACAACATGGTCCCGCCGTTACTGATACTTTCCCCAAATCTATTTCAGATGATACATGGGCTCCAAGAATTTCTTCTACGCCCTCTAAACATCCTTCTTTAACAAAGATTCTTGCTCCTTGTCCAATCTCCTCAGCTTGTTGGAAAAACAATCTTACTTCTCCAGCTAAATCTTCCTCCCTTCCTTTTAAAATCTTTGCTGCTCCAAGAAGACTAGCTATATGTCCATCATGTCCACAAGCATGATTATAACCCTTATTTATAGATTTATATCCTTCATCTTTATTATCTGGCACTTTAAGAGCATCAATATCTGCTCTTATTGCTAATACTCTATTTGAAGGCTTTTTGCCTTTTATTATTCCTAAAACCCCAGTTTCTCCAATTCTCTGATAAGGAATATTTAATTTATCTAATTCCTCTTCTATTTTATTTGCAGTATTATACTCCTTTAAGCTTTCTTCAGGATGCTGATGAAAATATCTTCTTAAAGAAGTTATATATTCCTTTTCTTTTATAACATAATCTTTTATAGTCATTAAAACGCCCCCATTTTTATTTACTTTATTTCCAAGTTGGGATATAAGAGCCCTTATACTCCTCTTCTATTATATTAGCAACTTCATCTGTTCTATAAGCTTCTACAATCTTCTTATAAATCTCATTATCTTTATCTTCTGTTCTTGCAACAATTACATTTATATATGGATTATCACTACCTTCTTTAACTTCTTCTAAATAAATTGCATCATTTTTTGGTATGAAGCCCGCATCAACTGCATGTCCTCCATTTATTACTGATGCATCAACATCTTCTAACAATCTAGGTGTTTGCGCCGCTTCTACTTCTATAATTTCTATCTTTTTAGGATTTTCAGTTATATCGTCCAAGTTTGGGGTATATCCTGCTGCTTCATCTACTTTAATAAGCCCTGCTGCCTCTAGAAGTTTCAAAGCCCTTCCTCCATTGGTTGCATCACTTGGTATTGCAATCTTTCCTCCAGCTGGAATTTCATTAACAGATGAGATTTTCTTTGAGTAAATTCCAAGAGGTGCTATTATAGTTTCTCCTATAACTGATAAATCAAATCCTCTATCTGATATATCTTGATTTAAATATGCATAGTGTTGAAATGCATTTAAATCTATTTCTCCATCTGCTAAAGCTTGGTTTGGCTGGCTATAATCTGAGAAGGAAATAAGCTCTACAGTTACTCCTTCTTCTGCCAAACTTTCTATTATTGGTTTCCATTGGGGACTATCTTCACCAACTACTCCAATTTTAACAAGCCTTTCCTCCTTAGATACTTGTCCCGCGCATCCTGTTAATAAAAAAACTAATGCTCCTGATAATATTATATTTAATAAATTTTTTGCTTTCATCTTTATTATTCCCCTTTCCTATTTTGCTTATTGCTATTATTTTTTAATGAGTAGTTTTACTTATTACTTTATTTCCTACCCATTGAATTAAATTCACTAGAATAAGTAATATTACTACTGTCACAACTGTTACATCTGTTTGATATCTTTGATGTCCATATCTTATTGCTAAATCTCCAAGCCCTCCTCCCCCTACTGCTCCTGCCATAGCTGTTAATCCGACTAAACTAACAAGGGTTATTGTTGTAGCTCTAACAATGTTTGGTATACTTTCTTTTAAATAGACTCTAATTATTATTTCAAAATATGAGGATCCCATTGCCTCTGCTGCTTCTATTACCCCATTATCTAGTTCCGACAAGGCACTTTCAATTTGTCTTACAAAGAATGGTACTGTTCCTAATATTAGTGGAATCATTGATCCTTTTGTTCCAATTGCTGTTCCTACTATTGCCCTAGTTAATGGAATAGCTAATGTTAATAAAATAATAAATGGTATTGATCTTGTTATATTTATTATCTTCTCTAAAATATAGTAAATTAGCTCATTTTCTAATATATTCCCTTTCTTTGTCACTACTAATATAATTCCTAAAAAAAGTCCGACAATAAAAGATATAATACCTGCTACTATAATCATAAGTAAGGTTTCTCCAGTAGCTTTAATAATTTCATCTACTTTCGGTAATACATTAGGCAATAACTTTTGTGCTAACTCTGCCATCTTTAATCACCTCAACTTCCACATTATTTTCTTCAAGGTATTTAATAACATTTCGGACTTTCTCTTCTTCTCCTCTTATAATTACAATAAGTCCTCCAAGAGGGGCATCTTCAATTATTTCAACATTTCCAAAAATAATATTAGCATCCACATTAAATTCCCTAGATATTATTGAAATTATTGGTTCGGTTGTACTATTTTCAAGATATTTAAGTTTTAAAATTTTCTCATCCTCTCTAATTTCTACAACTGAAGATTTGTCTTCTATGAGGTAATTAATATTGCTTAATATAGATGTACTTTCTATAAAGTTTCTTGTAATTTCTTGCTTAGGCTCTGAAAATACTTTAAATATATTTCCTTCCTCCACTATCCTTCCCTTCTCCATAACAGCAACTCTTGTACATATTTCCTTAACTACCTGCATTTCATGTGTTATTACTACAATTGTTAAATTAAGCTTTTTATTTACTTCCTTTAAAAGCCTTAGTATTGATTTCGTTGTCTGTGGATCTAAGGCACTAGTTGCTTCATCACAAAGTAGAACCTTTGGATCATTAGCTAAGGCCCTTGCAATTCCCACTCTTTGTTTTTGACCGCCGCTTAATTGAGATGGATATGCACTTTCCTTATCCTCCAGTTCAACAAGTTTTAATAGAGATAAAACTTTCCCTCTTATTTCTTCCTTAGACAATCCACTCCCCCTTAATGGGTAAGCTATATTTTCAAATACCGTTCTTGATTTCATAAGATTAAAATGTTGAAATATCATGCCTATCTTTTTTCTTTCTTTCCTAAGTTCCTTATTTGATAAAGTTACAAGATTCTTACCATCTATAATAACTTGTCCTTTATTGGGTTTTTCAAGAAGGTTTATGCATCTAACAAGGGTCGATTTACCAGCTCCACTAAAGCCTATAATTCCATAAATATCTCCCTTATTAATCTTTAGTGTTACATCTTTTACTGCCTCTACTTTGCCAGCTTTTGTAGTATAACTTTTGCATAAATTTTTTAATTCTATCACCTTTCCCCCTCCTTTTTATTTAAAAATAAAAAAACTGCTTTCCTAAAAAATAAGAAAGCAGTGTAATAAACACATTAAACTTTCTATCTTTTAGACGTAGTTAACCTGTAGAATTTAGCACCAAAAATCATCCTAATTTCGCTTAATAATTTTGGTTGCTAGACTTCACAGGGCCAGTCCCTCCGTCTTTAGATAAAAAGTTATTTAGTTTTAGATTACTTGTTTTGTATTATATATTTACAGCTGATAAATTGTCAATATATTTTTTTATTAATAACTTGTTCATCTTAAATTAAAACATATTTAAAAATAATAAAGATTGGCTAGGATAGTAGGATTCGAACCTACGAATGCCACAGTCAGAATGTGGTGCCTTACCACTTGGCGATATCCCATCATTTGGAGCAAATAGTGGGAAGTGAACCCACCTTTCCAGCTTAGAAGGCTAGAGTATTAACCAATATACAATACCAGCCCTTTATTATAGAGAATTATAACTCTAACAATATTTCTTGTCAATTTATTTTTACTTATAAAATATAAACAAAAAACCTCTGATAATTATATATATAATAATCAGAGGTTTTTAAATCCATTTATATTTTTATTATGGTAATTCAAAATTCATTAAATTAATTACTCTTCTAATTCTGAGAATTCGTCTTTACCAACTCCACAAAGTGGACATAACCAATCTTCTGGAACATCTTCAAAGGAAGTTCCTGGTTCTACTCCATTATCTGGATCTCCTAGTTCTGGATCATAAATGTATCCACAAACATCACATATAAATTTTTTCATGCTCAATACCTCCTACAATGTTTTCTATTATTAAATATATTATCAAATATATTTAATTTAATTTAACAACATTTTCCTTAGATTTGCAATGCTATATTTTATAATATTGAACTTATATAATCTGCTGCCTTTTCTACATCCTTCTTAGATTCTTCATTAAGAGAGAATCTTACTCTTACTGGGAAATTAACTTCAATCATACCAGTAGACTTTATTATTGAGGAAGTGCTTAATACCTTTGCATTAGTTTCATTTAAGTAATCCTGAATTATTTCTATAGGTTCTCCACTCCATCCAAAGGAGCCAAATGCAGCAGCTACTTTACCTTCTAAATTCATATCCTTTAACTTCTTTAAAATATTTTCAATGGATCCTATTAAATCACCATATCTTGTTGAAGTACCAAATAGCAATGCATCTGAATTTCTAATGGCTTCTATAATATCACTTTCTTCGCTCTTATCAGCATTAAATATAGCTACTTCTATATCTTCAGCTTCAAGATCCTTCTTAAACTTCTCTGCAATAGCTTTTGTTGAATTTGTCATTGTTGTATATACTATAGCAGCTTTTTTTCCTTTCTTAGTTTGCCTACTTCTCTCATCATATATACTGATATATTTTTCTATATTTTGATCTAATACATATCCGTGAGATGGTGCTATCAGTTCAATTTCTAATTCTTTTAATGCAGAAATTAATGGTCTTACATATTTTTTATGTGGTGACATTATAAGATCATAATATACTGTAAATGCTTCTGTAATATCCATATCTGTCTTGCTGTCAAAGGTCTCATTGGCTGATAAATGTGTACTAAATACATCACAAGGGAATAATATTTTATCTTCAATGCAGTAAGTAATCATTGTTTCCTCTGTATGAAGATATGGTGTCATTCTAAATAGCAATGTTTTTCCACCAATATCAACAGTATCTCTATCTTTTACAACTAAAAAGTTTCTATCATGTAGTTTGTATAATTCCTTTATATGATATACAGCTTTTTCACTACAAATTATTGTTGCATTAGTAGCTTGTCTTGCTAATCCGCCTAAAGCTCCAGAATGATCAGGTTCTGTATGGTTTATAACGATATATTGTATTTTCTTTAAATCAATAATCTTTTTTAAATTTTCTATATATTGCTTTGTAAACATTATATCTACTGTATCTATTATTGTTGGTTTTTCTGTTTCTAATAAATAGCTGTTATATGTTGTTCCTTGTTCTAATATTAGTCTATGAAATGGTACTTTTCTATCGTCTATAACTCCTACTGAATAAATATTATCTTTTAATCTAATTTTTCTTTCCATAAAATCTCCTCCTAAATAAATAGCTTATCTCTTTATCAATTCTATAGCCTTATTATAGGAGATAACTTTAAAAGTTAATGTGATTATAATCAAATCTAAATATAAATGATAACTTTTTTCATTAAATAAAAAAAGAAGATTGTAACCAATCTTCTTTTTGAAAATACTATTTATTATCATCTTCTTTAGTTATTACTGCTTTACTAGAAATAAGTTTTTTGCAATTATTACAGAAATAATTAACAGCTCCACAGCCTTTTATTAATTCAACTTCTTTTTTACATTCTGGACAATAGTATTTCATAATCTCACCTTCATATATGAAAATAATTTATATTAACTTTATTATTTATTATATATATTCAAGTGAATTTATGCAAAATAAAAATACTATTTCAATTTATTGTTTATTATTAAATTTATACTCTTCCTTAAGATTCACCATCTTATAACGATCAGTTGCGCCCAATCGTTCTTATAGTTTTAACAATACTTCATTACAATTATCTATAAAAGATAATTGTAAGACTTATTATTTCAAAAACATACTTTAATAAGACTTTAAAAATCTCAAAGTTTAATAAAAAACTAACCCTATTAAAAGACCACTTAAATCATTAAATTAATGATTTAAATGGTTTTTAGTACTAGTCTTAGTTATTATACATTTTAACTGTTTTAATAATTTCATCTTTACAGCCATTAATTATTTCTTGTATCTTATCAAGCGTTTCTTTATCAATTTTGTAGTGTTTTCCTATATATGCTATATCTACAAAGCCAACTACTTTATCATCATCTATTACAGGAAGTAAGTAAATACTATGTATATTAAGGACTTGGAATTCCTTTTGTGGAGGGTTAAGTTTAAAAACATCCTCAACTGCAACATATCTTTTATTAGAAACTAAATCAACAAGAACTGGTATATTCTTTATTATTGTTGGATACTCAACTTTATGAAACTTTTGCCAATCTTCCAAACTGAATAGTTCTGTATCAGCTTTATAAAAAGCAAAGGCCTCAGCTTCATCTTTTACAGTTAAATAGGCAAGTTCGTCTATTTCAATTATTTCTTTTAATTTTTCTCTTAAATCATTAAATACCTTCATTGCTTTTTCCTCCAATTTTATTTAACTTTCTTTAATCTATCTGTATCAATGAATATTTCTGTTCCATCAGTAACAATTTCAACAAGTAATGGACTTGTTCTATCCTTCATAAGTCCTTCCAAGCTCTCTACTTGTGATAAATCTGTTATTTGAACAGCTTCTATACCCATTGCTTCAGCAATAGAAGCTATACTGATTTTATCAAATTGAACTTTAGCATCAAATTCTCTACCGAAAATAGCCTTCATACCATTTTTAACTAATCCAAACATAGAATTATTAATTACAAAATACATAATTGGCATATTATATTCTTTAGCAGTCAATATATCCATACCATTCATATAGAAGCCTCCATCACCAACAAATACTGCGTAAGGTCTTCTTTTATCTGCAAGGTATGAACCTAAAGCTCCTGCTACTCCTGCACCCATACAAGCATAATTGACACTGCCTTGGAAATCCATATCTTCTCTTATAGGCATATATTTAAAGATATAGTTAAAGAAATCTCCTACATCTACAATAACACAGGTATCTTTAGGGAATATATCAGGTAGCATCTCATATAATCTTCTCAATGAAATTCCTGTATGATTTTTAACATATGGCTTGTTCATTTCTGGCTTAAGGAAGGAATTATTCTTCTTAGATACTTCTTTATTTAAAATCTTAACTGCCTCTCTCAAATCATAACATACTGATACATCTTCCTTAAATACTCTATTAAACTCTTTAGTATCCCAATCTATTCTTATAACTTTTCTTCCTCTTACAAGAACATCATTATAATCTCTTGTTGCGCTTTGACCAAGGGATGTTCCTAGTATTAAGATGCAATCAAGATCTTCATTTTCAACATATTCTATGGCACCATCAGAAGAACAGAAACCATAATTTCCTATATAATAAGGGAAATCAGAATTTACTATTCCTTTAGCATTTGGGGTTGAAATTATTCCCCAGCCAAGTTTTTCACTTAATTCTTTTATTTCTTTAGATAATCCTCTTGTTCCTCTACCAATAAAAATTAATCCCTTTTTAGCCTTCTCTATTTCTTCAACAGCAAATTCTAAGGCTTTATTATCATTTACTGGTTTTTCAATTGTGTTATCACATTCTAATTCACCTTTAAATTCTGGCATTTGAATATCATATGGAATTGACACAAGAGTAACGCCACAAGGAGGTGTAAGAGCTATTTTTATTGCCTTTTGAAGCTCTGGTATAACATCTTCTTCTCTTTCTACATTTACAGAGTATTTTGCAAAACTTTCTACTACTTTTGCATTATTAAATTCTTGTAAGGCACCCTTTCCCATATATGATAATCTAACATCGCCATTTATAACAAGCATAGGTACTTTGTTTCTTTGTGCATCTGCCATACCATTAATAGCATTATTTACGCCTACTCCTCCTGCTAACATACATACTCCTAATTTATTGGACATATCAGCATATTTTGAGGCTGAATAAGTTGCACCTGCCTCATTCTTTGTAATTATATATTCGATTTGGCTATCATTAAGCGCGTCAAGAATACCTCCAAAAGTACTAGCAGGTATACCAAAAACGTGTTTAACGTTATGATTTTCCAATACTTTAATTACTGCATCTGCTATTCTCATCTTACATATTCCTCCCTTATTCATTTTTAACATTTATACTATACTTTACCATTATATATTATAACTTTTAACATGTCATATTCTTGTTTACTTTTTATTATTAAAAAGAGAGAACACCTAAAAAGGTGTTCTTAAAATATTTTAATATCCAGCTGATTTAAGGTAGTTATCTGCTTCTACTGGGTCAGTAAATGCAACTGGCTTAAATGCTTGAGCTTCTCCAACCCTATTCATTTGCATTTCAAGAACTTTTGTTGCAACTATTAAAGCAGCCTTGTCCATACCATTGCGATAACATTCTCCAACAAATTCTTGAGCTTCTGGAACATTTTGAGTCATCATATAATTTCTCATATCACATAATTTAGCCCATTTTTTACCTTTAAATAATGGAAAAATCTTATTTCTGTAATCTTCTGCCATTCTTGTTACTGCTTCCTTAGTGAATAATTTCTTTTCATAAGTTTCAGTAACAACCTTTCTGTCTAAGTCTACCTTTAATTCATAAATTCCTTCTTTGTCCTTGATTATCATACTTTTACCACCTTTTAAAACTATTTAATAATTATTTTAAAATTATTGACTATAGCTAGTTTTTATTTTATCACTATTGTCAATAATAATTTGCGATAAAACTAAAAATATTCTATTATTGCCTTTTTATTTTTAAACCTTTATTTTTAATAAGCCTACTAATAATTACCTATAAACTGATATTTTTCTTTTGGTAATTTTATTTAAGTATCTAATTTATTTATAAAAAAAATGGCAATGTAATTATATTCTTCCTATATTATAACATATTTTGATAAAATATTACAATATATTTTAAATAGAATTTTAAATGATATTATATTTTCTATTATATTTAATTTTCAATATTATAAAATCAAATTATATATAAAAAGAGCCTACATAGATATACTTTTCATAAATCTTTATATGCTCTCTTTACTTCACTCCTATATTTTTCTTTTTTCTTAAAAGCTTATTTTTTATGATAAGGTTCTCCTGTAATTCTTGTTGTATAATACTTTCACATCTTATAAATTTGTAATTATTTATTTTAAGTAATATATTTCCTCTTTATTTAAATAATGGTATAATATAAGCTATGAGTATTATTGAGAACATATTAAGTTATACAGGAGGAAAATTAACAATGTCAACATCAAGAATATTAAAATGGGTTTCAGGCGGGCTTGAGGCACTTTTGGGAATTCCAGTTCTAGGAGCTTCAATTATTTTGGGATTATTTTGGAGCCCATTAGTTATTATGTTAGCATTGCATATCGTTACTCTAGTTCTTACTAAAAAAGATGGAGGAGGATCAACTGGTAGTATTTTAGGAATCGTAACAAGCTGCTTAGGTTGGATTCCATTCGTAGGAATGGTTCTTCACATACTTTCAGCCATATTCCTTATGATTGATGCTTCAAAACCAGAAAACTTATCACAAAACAATTTATAATCGCAAGAAATAATAAAAATGAGCTATCACATTAGAGGATTAAATTTCCGTTAGTGATAGCTTTAATTCAGTTTTTAGCATTGTTCTAAATACTCTCATAATCCAATTCCTCCATTTTAAACTAACATCCTTCAGCACTTGAACATCTCCATAGAGCTTATAAAGGTTATTAACTTTTATTACTTCCATGTGTTATTCCCTCCTTTTGATAAAAGAATAACACCAGCACAAAGTCTGGTGTTAAAGTGTAGGGTATAAATTTTTTAATAAATCTTCAAACCATTTAAGATTAACTAAATGATGAGAAAGTGAATTTTCCATCATCTTTTTAAAATATATCTCAACAGTATTATCATTTTTAATAGCTTCTTCTAATAAAAAAATTTTTTCCTTAGTTTGTTCTATTTGAATTTCTATTATTTTTTTTAAGTTCTCCTTTTCATATTCATCAGAAAATAACATTGCCCCATAAAAAGGTAAATTTATATATTCAGTTTTAGAGCCATACTTAAACATTAACCTTTCAAATTCTTTATTTCCTAGTTCGGTTATAATATAATTTTGAGTTTCTCTAGTATTATCTAACTTATCAACTCTTTTAATATATTTTTTTCCTCTAATTTTTGAAGATTATAATAAAAAGATCCCTTGGTAAAATTAACTATATATCTGTAATGTCTTTCTTCCATTAATGATAATAATTCATATCCATAAGAACCTTGATTTTGTTTTATTAAACCTAAAATTAATAGTGGTATCAAAATATTATCTCCTTTACATTTTAAAATTATAATATACTATTTTTAATTATAATTAGTCATTATTAATTTTAGTAGCTTCTGCTAAAAATTCATCATATGTTATTTTTTCCAACGCAAAATCCATACTTTTTATATATATTTTATCCGACTTGGTATGTACTCTTGAACAAATAGAATCTACTAAATCACTTTCATTTGCCAATGGTTCTAATATGTGCTTTTTATTATAAAAATCTTCAAAATGTCTTAATCCAAATTTTCTTTGAGAAATTGCATTAATATGAATACCATCAGGATTAGAACTTAAACCTGATGCAGTAACAAAATAACAATTATCTTGTTCAATTGCAAACTTTTTTAACCGTTGATTTATAAAACTATACTCTGTACAGCTTTTTCCGAATCCTTCTTTTCCTAAAAAATCTGGCAGTCCACCAATAATAACTGGAATATTGGGTGCATTTAATTCCTTTCTAAGCTCTTCAATTATTAAAAGTAACTTTTCATAATAAACTTTATATTTTCCATTATGACTGTCACTTTCTCCTTGATGCCATAAAACTCCAACTAGTTCACTGCTTTGCATAGCAAATTTCGCTTCATTTATAGCATGTCTAAAAAGCACTTTATCTACAGCCCACTCATCTATAGAACTTCCTCCTTCTGCACAAGGAATTAAACCAATAATATCATCTTGATTCTTGCGACACCATGCCTCTCAAAATGAAGCAGCTAAACTTATTCCTGAAACAGGTCTATCATAATTAATTGGTTCAGTCATCATTTGCCATTACGCAACATTTGTATTCTTTCATTGTAAATTAGAGGCACTTCATTAATAAAACCTCTTCATGCCATATTGGACTACCCTAACATTAAAACTGATTTAATCATTTTTTTCATCCTTTCTTTTATTCATATAAACCAAGGTAATCAACAATAGTCTAATTAGACTATTTGTTAACTAAATTTCTTATGTAAATAGATATTATATAATTTAATTATTTCACTTAAAGAAAAAACTTATATATAAATAAAAGTAAGAGTCTTGATTCTTATAATTACTCTTACTTATAATTCCAATAAAAACTTCACTTATTTATGATATGGTTCATTCTTCATTATTCTAAAAGCTCTATATATTTGCTCTAATAACATTACTCTAAATAATTGATGGGGAAAGGTCATTTTAGAAAAACAAAGCTTATAATTTGATCTACTAATTACCTTCTTAGATAGTCCCAAGCTTCCCCCTATTACAAAAGCTATATTAGAATTACCCATAACTCCTAAGTTTTCTATATAATTTGCAAATTCCTCTGAAGGCATTTCCTTTCCCTTAAGGTCTAAAGCAATAACAAACATATTATCTTTTATTTTTGATAATATTAAATCGCCTTCTTTATCCTTTATTTGAAGCTCTTCCTTTTCACTTGCATTATCTGGTGTTTTCTCGTCTGCTAGTTCTATTATTTCTAATTTGCAGTATCTTGATAATCTTTTTGAATATTCATCTATGGCTTCTTTTAAATATTTCTCTTTTAGTTTTCCTACTGATATTATTGTTATATTCATTACATCCTCCAATATATCTCTTTAGCCGTTATATTTATAACTTTAGCTTAAACTTTTTTATTGTTAAAAATACAAAAAATCTATTTATAGCAAATTAATTGTACCATAAATAGATTTTTCTTAAAATTATCTTAATGTTTCGTTTAGCTTACTGAAAGCTTCATAGAATTATAAATATATTGATTTTAATCCGTTTTTTGCTACATAATTAAAGTAAAGAAATATTTATAAGGAGATTTTAATTATGATCGTTTATAAAAAGTGTTCTGAAGTAAGCATAGATTTAGTATTCGATGCTTTTAATATTGGATTTTCAGACTATATTATCAAACTATCAATGAATAAAGATGAATTCATAAAAAGATTTTTAGGGCCTGAAGGAAATTCTTTAGAACTATCCTATATAGCCTTAGCTTATGATAAGCCTGTAGGAATACTTTTAGCTGGTATTAGACTTTGGAATGGTATTAAAACCTTGCGTTGCGGAGCCTTAGCTATTCACCCTGAATATAGAAATAAAGGGATTGCTAACAAGCTTATGTCTCTTCATAAAAAAACTGCTATTGAAAATAATTGTAAGCAGATGTTCTTAGAAGTAATTGTCGGTAATGATAAAGCTATTAACTTTTATAAGAAAATAGGGTATGAAAAAATATATGATTTATCTTACTTTTTTCATGATAACCCATCAGAATTAAGGAATTTTGATAACTCTAATATAAATATAAAAGAAATTGATTTTAATAACTTTAAAGAGGCTATATATAATCATAAAGACTTTCATATAAACTGGCAAAGTGATTTAGATTATGTTGAAAAATTAGGCAATATAGTCTGCCTTGCTGCTTATGATAATGAAAAATTAATAGGATATTTATGCGGAAATAAACCTGGAAAAATTAATTTTATATGGGTTAATAAAAATTATCGATTAAAAGGCATTGGAAAATCTCTTTTATCAAGATTTTGCAGCTCAATAGATGCTGAAAAATTCTCTATAGTTGTTTCAAATAATAATTATCTTGAAGGCTTCTTAAAACATATGAAATTTAAAAAGGATCCAATTTCTCAATATGAAATGTATATAACAATGTAAAAATAATTTTTATAGTCTTTATATTTTAAATAGAAAAAAGTTGATTTCAATTTATCAGAAATCAACTTTTCTTGTTTATATATGTATGAAATGTTATGAATTACTCATATGTTTTTTATTCATATAAATATATACTGGAAGACCTATAATGGTTATTATTACACTTCCTAACGAAAGCATTGTTGCCGTAATAAATTGATTTAACACAACAAAAATACCACTTATTATTGCTAATATTGGAATTATAGGATATAACGGAACCTTATAACTACGTTTAATATCTGGTCTTTGATTACGATAAACAATAACTGCTACAAATGTAAGGGTATAAAAAATCCATGAAGAAAACACTCCCAAGTCAGTGAGAAGATTATATTGTCCGGTAAGTGCAAAAATACAAGAAAGTGCCCCTGTAAATATAATCGAATTTGCTGGTGTTTGAGTCTTATTTAGTTTCGATAAGAATTTAAAAAATGGAAGCTTTCCTCCTTCAGCCATAGCATAAGTTACTCTTGATCCTGACATTAAAAATCCATTACAAGTTCCAAAACAAGAAATCATTATCCCAATAGTAATTAAAATAGATCCAAAATCCCCAAATATATGTCTTGCAACTAATGTTGCTGGCGCTGATGTTGCAGCTAATTGATCTGCTGGAATAACCCATAAATAAGCTAAATTTATTATAAAGTAAATAGCTGTAATAACAGATACCCCGCCTACAATAGCTATTGGTAAATCACGTCCAGGATTCTTCATTTCTCCAGCAATAGCACCAACATTTGTCCATCCCTCAAAGGCAAAAAGAATAGCAACCATTAATGTTCCTAAAACGGTAATAGGGCTTAATCCCTCTCCTACCATTGGAGTAAACACTGTATTAGTTCCACTTCCCTTTATAAATCCAAAAACAATAATAAGTACTAGAGGAACAAGCTTACATATAGTAAATACAACCTGAACCCCTCCACCAACTTTAGAACTCATACAATTAAGAATAACTACAAAGATTAGAACAAATATTGCAACAGGAATTGTTACATTATTCCCTGTAAGTAAAGTTACTTGATCGGCAAATATAACAGCAAGTCCAGCTGCCATTGCAGGTAATGCAAGTACAACCTGCATCCATCCAGCTAGATATCCAACCCTCTCTCCAAATACCTTAGATAGATATTCAACCATTCCACCAGTTTTAGGGATAAGAATAGCTATTTCAGCAAAGGTAAGAGCAGCAGCTATACTTACCAAACCTGTTATTAGCCAAGCAATCATTCCAAGGCCAGGCTTCCCTCCAGTGGCAGTATATATAGCTTGCGGCTTAAAAAATATTCCTGATCCAATAACTGTACCAACAACCATAGTAATTGCCGTCATTATTCCAAAGGTCTTTTTCATAACTTGTTTATTTTCCATAAAAATCTCCTATAATTTACTTATTATTTCACATTTCAAAATTATATCACCAACTTTCTAGCTATTCCATAATCTATTTTTATAGTTTTACATTTTTATCAAATCATTAATATATTTTATTATTCCTAGTATAAATCTATATTGATAAATAATATCATTATTTTAAACATAAAAAAGCTCTCTAAAAAGAGAGCTTTTTTATTATTATACCTTAATTTGATGAATATAACTTTACATCTAATTCATTTGAAATAGCCATATTATAAATATATACATTGCTTATTTCTATACCAAATAATTTTTGCATATCTTCTGATAAATTTAGTTTTTCAAATTTCTTGTGATAGTTCATCACATATTCTCTTACATCTCCAATATTAACATCTTTATAATAGTTTAATGCATTGTCTGGAATACCATAAACCTTTGTTAATACTCCTGGGAATATTCTTCCACCAAATAAATCAGCAATAAATCTAACATAAGCATATGTTGAAAGTAATTCTGGATATTCTTTATTCACTTGATTTATTCTTGCTATGCATGCTTCAGTAGAAGGTAATAACTTCATTTCTGATAATTTATCTCCTGCAAGAACTTCTAAATCTTTTTTTATTAATTCAGCTCTATATAATTCTTTAGTAGCAAATTCCTTAATGCCTTCTTCACTTAAATGACTATCAAGAGAAGTTTCTATAGCTTCATACATTGCATGTAAATTAAAAATATATTCAATATATCCTTCTTTTGTTGCCTTTCCTTCAAGTAATCTTTTTATAAAGCCACTCTTTTCAGATGCTAAATGTAATTCTTTTGTATTATTTTTTATTTCTATCATAAAATTCATAAACCTTCACCTCATATAATCCATAAAAAATAACAAATAATTAATAATAATTATTAATTAATATTATTAATTATTTATATCACTTTATATTTATATTGTTAACTCATACTTTATTTTCTCCACAAAATAATAATATTATACTAGGAATGATTTTCTTTATAAAATTAGCCTTAGATAATTTATATAAATCTCTAAGGCTAAAACTTATTAATTGTTAATTTCCGTAAAATCATCTACATCAATTATTTCTCCATCAGTAATAATATCTCTCTTTTTCTTTAAATATATTCTTAAAATATTAGAGGTATAAACAGCCCTAATACTCTTTTCATCAATATTAGGAACATAATATGTTTCTTCTAAAACATTTCCCTCTTGATAAAACCACATTATCATATTGTCATTTTTATTGCTTAAATTAAGATTTTTTTTCACTGAAATTTTTATATGATTATCTTCATAATCAATATCGATATCTTTTTTATCAACTCCAAAGAGTTTTCCCTCTATTAAATAACTATCATCATATTCTCTTAACTTGAAATATGATTTTTCTTCGATAGCATTGATTAATGAATTTACTGCATCACTATTTAAAACATTATCTATAATATTATTTATTAAGTCTTCATTTTGCACTAAACTTTCAAATACTGTAGTAAAACTTCCTGTAATAGAATTTATTATGTTATTAATATCCTGTTGGCTAAAATTTTTCTTATCATAACTATTCTCAAAATTATTATTTATACTCTTATTAGTCTTTCTTACTTTAGAAGCATTGTTTTTATAAAAAGGAAACATTATTTATCTCACTCCTGTTGCAAAAATTCTTATATTAATATATCTATTTAATATAAAAACTTTTGACACATAATAAATTAGAGAGAATATCAATTTATTTCCTGTATCACTTCTTATATTTGCAATTTGAGCCTTACAAGATAATTTTTCATAAAATTAATTATAATTTATTTATTAATGGTTCAATATATTCTTGAATAAATTCTACTCTATCAAATATTGTAGGCTTAAAATATGATGTCACTGCTATTACTATATTATTTTCTGGGTTTATATATATAACATTACCACTATCACCTATAGCTGCATATATATTTTTCTTAGGATCTATAATCCACCACAAATATCCATACATCATTCCTCTAAACTTATCATTTTCAATAATCCTTGGCTCAGTCATTTCTTCTATCCATTTTGAAGAAACAATTTGTTTATCATTATATTTACCTTTATTCAAACATAATAATCCAATCCTTGCCATATCATCTGCTGACATACATAATCCATATCCTGGTGTTCCTAAATTTTCAGAATCACATAACCAAAACTTATCTTTTGGCAATTTATCTATTATAAATTTCTTATGTTCTTCTGCACTTGCTGCATAATAATTAATATGTTTTTTAATGCCTAAAGGTTCAAATAAATATTTATTTGCATAATCAACTGTTATCATGTTGGTTGCTTTATATAATATTCCAGATAGTATATGAAGACAAACAGTTTGATAATTAAATTCATTCGTTATTCCTTTTCTTCCTCCTAAAAAATCAAGGGATGTGTAAGTCCAATTATCACTTGAACAAACTTTAGTCCAAGGGTCTCCTTTACACTTATAAGGAGCTCTCATTGTTAACAAATGTTTAATTGTTATATTTTGTATTGTTTTTTCTCCTCTTTTAATTTTATAATCCGGAAAATAATCCAATACTCTTTCATTAACATTTTTTATTTGACCTTTATCAATAGCAATTCCAATAAGTAAGGAAATAATACTCTTTGTAGCAGATGCTATATGCACAGAGTCATCCTCTTTATAATTATTCCAAGTATCAAAATATATTTTTTGATTGTTTTTATATGCGACAATCTGACAAATATTAGGTTGATTTTTCTCTACATAATTATGTAACTCTTTTTTATTCATATATTCCTCCTTAATCACCATATAGTATCCACTTAAACTAAAATAAACATATAACACTATAAAATATAAAAACCCCTCGCAAAACCTTTATTTACGAGGGTCTGTAGACTATTTACCGCAGCACTTTTTATACTTTTTACCGCTTCCGCATGGACAAGGATCATTTCTACCTATTTTATTTTCATTTCTAACTACAACTGAAGCCTTATATTGTTTTTGTATTTCCTTTCTCTTTTCTGGTGAAAATATACCATCCCATTGTGGTAATGTATATAAATATTCTGCTTTTGCATCTAGCATATTATAATATAATTTTTCTAAATCTACTTTAAATGTAATTTCTTCAATTTCTGTTACTTTCTCTAAATCAAGTGGATTTTTTAAACTATCGTTAATGCCATCTACAAATCCCATAATAAATTCTGAAGTTGTATCATATTTTTTAGCTAAATCTGAAATTGTAAAAGTATACTCCTCTTTATGTTTTGATAGTATATCTTTATATATGGCTGTTTCTAATTCCATATACTCCTTCCAGAAAGCCTTTTCTCCCTTTGTTTTAACATAATCAACTACCATATCTGTCCATTGCTTATATAAGCTCATAATATATTCTCCTTCTTCATAAATTTATTAAATTTATATTTTTATTACTATTTTATCTTAATATAATTATTAAATTTCAATTAAATTGCTTGGACCACTTCTGCTTGCCATAGTTATAGTTATGTCTTTCTCTGTAATATTATTTTCTCGTAATACTGAACATACAGTTTCAAAGGCCAAATCAGGATTATTATTAGTTCCACTTAAATGGCCTAGTATTACTTTTCTATGTAATTTACTATGGACCAAATCCACTATGGCCTTACCACAATCTTCATTGGATAAATGACCAACTTCACTTAATATCCTTCGTTTTAATACATAAGGATATGGTCCAAATTTAAGCATGTTTACATCATGATTGCTTTCAAACAATAAAACATCTGAATCTTTTATATTATCTTTAATTTCTTGAGTATATATACCAAAATCAGTAGTTACACTTACCTTTTTTCCATTGCTATGAAGTATATATCCTACTGGAGCTGCTGCATCATGAGGTATATTGAAAGATTTTATATCTAAATCTTTAATAGACTTTGTTGATCTTCTATCCATTATTTTTATATTATGCTCTTTTATTTTTCCTATGTTCTTCTCCATGGCTGCCCATGTATCTGCATTTGCATATATAGGTATATCATATTTCCTTGATATAACTCCTATCCCTTTAATATGATCTGAGTGTTCATGCGTTACAAATATGCCATCAATCTCTTCTAACTTTTCTCCTATGCTTTGCAACGCATCTCCTATTTTTTTTCCTGGTAAGCCAGCATCGATTAATACTTTTGCATTATCTGAGGCTATAAATATACTATTCCCGCTGCTACCACTATACAATGAACAAAACCTCATTTTTTTATCCCCCATGTTTTGGCCTACTCTTCTACTCTATATATATCAGCACCTAATGCAGTAAATTTATCTTCTATATTAGGATATCCTCTATCAATATGTTCTATTTCTAATATTTCTGTTTGACCCTTTGCTACTAGTCCAGCTATAACCATAGCTGCTCCTGCTCTTAAATCTGTAGCTATCACTTGAGTTCCTGTTAACTTTTCTACTCCTTCAATAATAGAAGTTCTTCCTTCAACTTTTATATTTGCTCCCATTTTCTTTAATTCATCCATATGTTTAAATCTATTTTCCCATATGCTTTCTGAAACTATACTTCTTCCAGGAACAATACATAGAAGAGTTGACATTGGCTGCTGAACATCTGTTGGGAAACCTGGATATGGAGCAGTTTTTACATTTACCCCTCTTAAATCTCCCTCAACATATACTCTAACGCTATCGTCTCCCTCTTCAATCTTAGCTCCCATTTCTGAAAGCTTTGCAGATATTGATTCTAAATGCTTTGGAATTACATTTTTTATTGTAACATCACCCTTAGTTGCAACAGCTGCAATCATAAATGTTCCAGCTTCTATTTGATCTGGTATAACACTATAATCACATCCAACTAACTTTTTAACACCCTTAATTCTAATTACATCTGTTCCTGCACCTTTTATATCAGCTCCCATAGAATTTAGGAAGTTTGCTACATCAACTACATGAGGTTCCTTAGCAACATTTTCAAGAATTGTAGTTCCTTCTGCTAAAGTAGCTGCTAACATTACATTTATTGTTGCTCCAACAGAAACAACATCAAAGAATATGTTAGTTCCATAAAGATGTTCTGCTTCAACTATAACTGCACCATGTTCAATTGTGACCTTTGCTCCTAAAGCTTCAAATCCCTTTATATGCTGATCTATAGGCCTTACTCCAATAGGGCATCCCCCTGGAAGTTCAACTCTTGCTTTTTTAAATCTTGATAATAAAGCTCCTATAAAATAATAAGAAGCTCTCATTTTTCTTACATCATCAGTACATGCATTAATACTTGTTACATCAGTAGCATCTATTTCTAAAGTATTATTACATATCTTATTTACTGAACAACCTAAGCTTTTTAAAATTCTTTCAAGGCAATGTACATCTTCTATATCTGGAATGTTTTCTATTACACACTTTCCTTCACTTGCCATAATTGCTGCTGGTAATATTGCAACTGCTGCATTTTTAGCACCATTTATTTCAACTGAACCTTTAAGAACCTTACCACCACTTATAACTAACTTTTTCATAATTTCACCCTTATCATCTTTTATATCTATCTATATAATATTTCCTAACTTTTCAACTTTTAACCATTTTATATTTACATTATAAAAACTTACAGTAATCATTATATCATAAAAATAGCTTATGAAAATAGGGATTTTTCGCCCAATAGCAATTTTCAAAGGCTTACATTATTTATAATTTTCTTACTATCAACTATCATAATATCTTTTTATATTTTTTTTATTATGATATAATATAAAGAAAAGTTTATAGACTATTCATAATATTTTATAAACTAATTTAATATGAGAGGCTAAAACTATGAAATATTATTTAGTAGCATTATTTGATGAAGACTCTTATAAAAACTTTATACCTATTCAGAAAAAATTATCTAAACGTTTTAGAGCAAATAGGAATTCCCCTGTCCCATATATACCATTAGAGGTAGTGGAAAATCCTAATATTGAAAAACTTGATGAAGTACTTAATAAAATTATTAAACCATATAAGCTTTTTAAGGTTGAATTAACTAATGAAATTTTAATTAGTGAAGCTAGGAAAACCTTAAATGTTAAAATTTCTGATATAGGTTATATAAAAAGGCTTAACAGGCTTATAAGTGATACATTAAAACTGTATAACTTTAATGTTTTAGATTTAAATTCTGAATCATCAATGCATCTATCTATTGCTAATTTAAACTTTATTCCAAAAGATATTAAGAAGTCTTATAATGATATTACTTATAAGTCAGATTTAGAGACTTTAAAAGTAGATAGAATTGAGATTTGGAAAATTTCAAATAATAAAAAAGAAACAGTAATAAAAAGTTATCCTTTAAAAAGAAATCTATATATATAATTAAAAAGTGTATTTCTATTAATACACTTTTTAATTTTTTCATAAATTTTTAAGATTTTAAAAATTTATTTTTTGTATTCGTTTACCACACTTTTCATTTTCGAATACATTTTGTAAAATAGAATATGGTAAATCCTTAAGAATTGGAGGATATTTATGGAAATATTATCGTTTTTTCAAAAACAAAAAGATAGGAATAAGGAAATTATTATTGATAATACCTTAAGCGAATATAAAATTCGCACAAGAAAACATTTAGAGTTACATACAAAAATAAGTTCTCTAGCTGAAGAGACTAAGTGTTATAAATACTGGATTTCTGATGATGTTGAAATTAATTATTCTAAGATATTTCAAAAATACTTAGATTGCTTTAATCACATAATAGGCATTGGTATTGATAAAAATTATGATAATATTGAAGATATTACCGTTAAGCCTAATGATTATTGTCTAAGTGATCAGTTTTTTAATTTATTTATAGATTTAAATGACTTAATAATATCTCCATCAGAAGATCACTTTATTACTCTTATGGAAGATTTCTTAAGCCTTGGAATTTCCTTAGGCTATTCAGAAGAGCAAATTAAAAAGGCCCTAATAAATCAATGATTTAAAACCTTCTAGTTAACTAGAGGGTTTTTTAATATTTTTATATCTCAAAGGTAATAATAGCTTTGAGGTGATTTTATGTTAGCAATTATATTTGCAATAATTTCTGGAATATCCATGACTCTTCAGGGAGTATTTAACACTAACCTGGAAAAAAAGATTGGAACTTGGGAAACTGCTCTTTTATCTCAAGGAATAGCTTTTATCATTACTCTCATAGTTGTCTTTATTTGGGGCAAAGGAGATATAAAAGCTATTAAAACCGCTAATAAATTATATTTATTAAGTGGAGTCTTAGGAGTTGTAATCATATTTACTGTTATGAAAAGTATTGGTGCTATGGGTGCTACTATTGGAATTGGAACAATATTAACAGCTCAGCTTTTATCTGCTGCAATTATTGATGCAATGGGACTATTTGAAACAGAAAAAGTTGCTTTTAGCTTAAATGAGTTTATTGGCGTTGCTTTAATGATTACTGGCATAATAGTATTTAAACTTAAGCTGTAACTGTATTTTTAAATTTTCTTATAATATTAACAAAAATACTCCTATTTATATATTATATATGGTAATCAATTTTAGGAGTATTTTTTATGTTTTTTAATAATAAAAAGTTAGATAATAACTTAAAAAAATATATTGATTTCAATCCAAATGTTAAATATAGAATAATTATTAAATATAAAAAATTTAAAGATAATATTATTAGAAAGATTAACTCCTACAATGGAGAATTTATAAATGCTATAGAGCACTGTAAAATAATAACTGCCCGTATCAATTCTAAAGGAATTAAAAGATTGATTGAATATCCTGAGATTGAATTTATATCCTTTGATGAATATTTCTTTCTTTGTGGTACAAGTGTAACAGCTGCAAACAAAATAAAATTATCTAGTAATAGCGGTTTAAAAGGTACTGGTATTACAATTGCAATAATAGATAGCGGAGTTTACCCACACCCTGACTTAACTAATCCTAATAACAGAATTATTAAATTTGTTGATTTAATTAATGGATTAAATTATCCATATGATGATAATGGACATGGAACATGTATTGCTGGAATAATTTCTGGAAATGGAAATAATTCTAATGGAACATATAAAGGTATGGCACCAAACTCTAACATAATATGTTATAAGGCTTTTGATAAAACCGGAAAGGGTTATATTTCAGATATACTTTATTCTATAGATATGATAATAAATGAAGTTGAAAAAACTAACACAAAAATTTTATGTATGCCTTTTGAGATGTTAAACTATAATGCCTTTTTGCAAAACTTATTTAGCAAATTAATTGCTAAGGCAATTGCTCAAAATATAACTTGCATTGTACCAAGTGGAAGCAATAAAAATATAGATGGATCAATTACAGGAATTGCCCTATGTAATGATTGTATAACTGTTTCAGGATATGATTCTACTTATAAACCTTTACCTAAATCTTATACTTATTCTTCTGTAGGTCCATATAAAAAATCAAATAAACCAAATTTATGCGCTGCTTGCGTTGACATTGTCTCTTTGAACTCAAATACAAACTATGTTTCTGAAAGAGATGGAATAAAGTTATATCCACCAAAACTTAACTCTTCTTACAAAACATTTACTGGAACTTCCTTAGCAGCAGCCTATGTTGCCGGAATATGTGCCCTAATTTATGAAACTAATCAAAATCTTACTCCAAAGGATGTACTATCCTTATTGGAATTATCTTGTGAAAAACTAGATATACCTGATAATTGCCAGGGAAATGGCAAAATCAATATAAATAATATCTTTAAAAATGAAAAAAAATAATAATTTTACTTATTAAAAATAGAACCTATAAACTGTACACTTTAAATAATAGCATCAGTTTATAGGTACTTTTGTATATTAATAAATTTAAATCTTATTATTGAATTATATATTCATATGGATCTACTGGATTATTATTTACTCTTAGTTCAAAGTGTAAGTGAGGCCCCGTACTAAAACCTGTATTTCCAATAGCTCCAATAACATCACCCTTATTAACTTTATCTCCAACTTTAACGTAAAAATCATTTAAATGACCGTAAAAAGTCTTCATATTGTTTTCATGTTCAAGTATTATTAAATTTCCATATCCACCGTCATTATATTCTGCATAAACAACTTCTCCTTCTAATGCCGCTAAAACATCATCGCCAATATTACCTGATATATCAATTCCCTTATGGAAAGATTCCCACCTTTCTCCATAACCAGAAGTTAAATATCCTCCTCTAGTAGGTTGATTTAAAAAAGCTATTCCATATTCATATGGATTTTTTGTTCCTCTATATATTTTTGTACTTATTGCTTCCTTAGCAATATCATCTTTTACTAACTTTCTAGATTTTTCACTATTATTCTCTAAAGAAATTTCATAAACCTTTTTTTCTATTCCTGGCTTCCCATTGATTGTTTTACTTTCTCCTAAAAACATTTCCTCCGTTGGTAATATTATTGTACTAGGCTTTATTTCTAATATATTTTCTTGAAGGTATTTTATACTTAAAGTTATATTATTGCTCTTTGATAACTCATATATCTTTTTAGCAATTTCTACATCTTCTTCAATTACTTCTTCATATACCTTTTCCTTGCTTATATTTATATTTCCCTTTATATTAAAATCTAATACTAAATTTTCATTTACTCTAATATCTTCTAAATAATATTTCAATACTAAATTCTTTATATTTTTAAAATTTGTATTTTCTGAAAAATATCCTATAGCTTGATTATCTATATTTATCTTATAAGCAGTTACTTTCCCTGTTATAGCTTTATATATTTCATCAAAAAAATTTCCTTCATTATATATAAAATAAAAGCCTATATCCTTATTTAAATTATTAACTGTTTCTGCATTTACAAGTTTTATATTAATATTTAATAAAAGAACAATTAATGTTATAAATATATTAATCATTCTTATCTTATTAAAAGACGTCGAACTCGTATCCATATGTTCTCCTTTCATTTTTTAGGATTAAACAACGACATTTAATAGTTTTCCCACTTTTAAAAATATTATTCTCTATATCTGATTATTGTTGTATTGAGCCTCTCCTTACACTTTGTTATAATTAATTTACTGTTTAATATTAATTAGAAAGGTAGGTGTTAATATGAGTACCTTTATGTTTAAATCAAAACCTTCAAAATTTACTCCTCTTAGTAATATTTTTATAGAAAGGTATATGCCCAAAGCCCGTGGAGAATTTATTAAGGTATATATTTTAATGCTTAAATATAGTTATACTGGAGAAATTGGAGTAAATACATCTATTTTAGCAACTATATTAGATCTTTTAGAATCAGATATAATAAATGCATTAAATTATTGGAATGAAGAAGGTGTTATTAAATTAACCCCTATCGACAAAATGGGAAACTTCAATATAGAATTTATTGATTTAACTTCAGAAAATGATGCAAGTAGTAATGAAATTAACTTGTTAGAAGAATTATCAAATGAAGCTAATAAGGGAATGATAAGAGATATAGAAAAGCTAATGGGAAGACCTGTTTCCCCATCTGAAATAACAGCATACATACAATGGAAACAAGATTATAATTTTTCTCCTGAGCTTATATTGCTATTGATAAATTATTGCGTATCTAAAGGAAAAAATAATTATAGATATATCGAAAAAGTTGCAATAGCTTGGCATGAACTTAATATAAAAACAGTAGAAGATGCTCAAAACTATATCAGAAAAACAGAAGACAAATGGGGAACTTATAGAGAAATACTCAAATTTTTAGGAATTAGAAATACAGAAATAATGAAACCTCAAGAAGATATGCTTGAAAAATGGACCACAGTTTATAGTTTCTCTTTAGATGTAATAAAAAAGGCTTGTGATATATGCTTCCAGAGATTAAATAGGGCAGATTTTAAATATATAGATGGAATACTATCTAGCTGGCATAAGGATAATCTTAAAAGCTTAAAAGATATTGAAGAAAAAGAAACTGCTTATAAAAATTCCTCTTCTAATAAGACTTATAATAATAAAACTACCACATATAATAAATCTAATTTAAAATTTAATAATTTTAAGGGCCGCGATTATGATTACGATTCCTTAGAAAAAAAATTGTTAGGATGGGATAAAGATGATTAAAGGTTATCAGAAAGAATTATCATTAATCTATGAAAATATAAGATTAGAAGAACAAAAAAAATTAGAAATTAGACGTAAAGAAATTGAAGAGAAATATCCTGAGATTCTAGAGTTTGATAATTTAATTCAAAAAAAATCTCTTAATCTCACCTTATCTATATTAAAAGGAATAAGCGAAGAAGAAATAAAGAATATTAGAGAAGAGATAACTGATTTAAGATTCAAAAAATATGAAGCTTTAGTTGCTAAAGGTTATGATCCTGAATATTTAAATCTTAGGTATCAATGTCAAAAGTGTAAAGATCAAGGCTTCATAGGAAATAAAAGATGTTCTTGTTACAAACAGAAATTAATAAATCTTTATTATAAAGATTCCGATCTAAAAGAAAACCTTAAGACTAATAACTTTAATAATTTAGATCTTTCGCTATTCCCTAATTATAAGATTAGTGATGATAAGTATACTCCAAGAAGGAATATTGAAAATATAGTGAAATATTTTAAGGAAGAATTTATACCTAATTTCAATAACATGGATGAAAATATTTTATTTTATGGCAATTCTGGTACTGGTAAAACATTTTTAAGCTGCTGTATTGCGAAGGAACTTTTAGATAATGGTCACCTAGTAGTTTACAGAACAATTGATGAATTAATAAAAAATTTAAGAGAAATAATCTTTGAAAATAATCATGAACTAGAAGATCTACTAATAAATTGTGATTTCCTAATAATCGATGACTTAGGAGCTGAACAGATAACAGATTTCTCTACTACAGAATTTTTTAATCTTTTAAATAAAAAATTATTAAAGAAAAAGAAAATGCTTGTATCAACTAACTTATCTCTATCTGATATAAGTAAAATCTATACTGAGAGGATTTCTTCAAGATTACTTGGAAACTTTAAATTATATAAATTTTATTCAGAAGATATAAGAATTCAATTAAATTTAAAGAAAAGATAATTAATTAAATATGCTATTTATACAGTTAGAAAATACTATATTTCTAACTGTATTTTTTAAACAAAAAAAGACTTTGGAATAATCCAAAGTCTTTTTTGGAGCTGGCAATAGGACTCGAACCTACAACCTGCTGATTACAAGTCAGCTGCTCTACCATTGAGCCATGCCAGCATAATTATCTATATTATTTAAAGTGGCGACCCAGAAGGGGCTCGAACCCTCGACCTCCGGCGTGACAGGCCGGCACTCTAACCAACTGAGCTACTGGGCCTAACTTGGTGGAAACAACAGGGATCGAACCTGTGACCCCCTGCTTGTAAGGCAGGTGCTCTCCCAGCTGAGCTATGCTTCCATATTGGTGACTCCTAGGGGAATCGAACCCCTGTTACCACCGTGAAAGGGTGGTGTCTTAACCGCTTGACCAAGGAGCCATGTTAAGTGGAGCTGGCAATAGGACTCGAACCTACAACCTGCTGATTACAAGTCAGCTGCTCTACCATTGAGCCATGCCAGCACAATAATATATTTATATTTAAATGGCGACCCAGAAGGGGCTCGAACCCTCGACCTCCGGCGTGACAGGCCGGCACTCTAACCAACTGAGCTACTGGGCCAACTTGGTGGAAACAACAGGGATCGAACCTGTGACCCCCTGCTTGTAAGGCAGGTGCTCTCCCAGCTGAGCTATGCTTCCATAATTGGTGACTCCTAGGGGAATCGAACCCCTGTTACCACCGTGAAAGGGTGGTGTCTTAACCGCTTGACCAAGGAGCCATATTATATTTTACAAATAAGCATTTTAAAGTGGCGACCCAGAAGGGGCTCGAACCCTCGACCTCCGGCGTGACAGGCCGGCACTCTAACCAGCTGAGCTACTGGGCCAACTTGGTGGAAACAACAGGGATCGAACCTGTGACCCCCTGCTTGTAAGGCAGGTGCTCTCCCAGCTGAGCTATGCTTCCATATTGGTGACTCCTAGGGGAATCGAACCCCTGTTACCACCGTGAAAGGGTGGTGTCTTAACCGCTTGACCAAGGAGCCAAATCTACTTAAAATGTCCTCTCTCAAAGAGCACATTATTTATAATACATAAAGTTTTATCTTATGTCAACACTTTTTTACAACTTTTTTATTTTATTGTTTTTTATAAAGTTGCTACTTATATCTTTACCATTATTATAAATTTCATTACATATTTTGTCCAATATTTATAAACTTTTTTTACTGTGATAAAATATATTTATTATACTTTAAGGAGTTTTATTATGATATATCATGATTTAATTATAGTTGGTGGTGGTGCTTCTGGACTTATGGCTGCCATAACCGCAAAAGATTATGGTTTAGATGTTGCTATTATAGAAGCTACTGATCGAATAGGAAAAAAAATTCTTACAACTGGTAATGGAAGATGTAACATTTCTAATAAAGGTATTTCTTCTCCATTTATAAATTACCATAGTGAGAATAATAACTTTTTTATTAATACTCTAACTTCATTTACCGTTGAGGATACAGAGAACTTTTTTCTAACTTTAGGTTTACCTATTATAGAACTTCAAAATAAAAAATTATATCCAAAATCATTACAAGCTTCTTCTGTTGTGGATATTTTTAGATTAGCACTAGAAGATAAAAACATACCTTTATACACAAGCTGCAAAATAAAAGATATCCACAAGAATAAGAGATTTATTTTATCCACAGATAATGATGAATATAAGTTATTCACATGTAACAAATTGGTTTTAGCTTGTGGAGGAAAATCTGCTGTAAAAACAGGTTCAGATGGGTCAGGTTATAATTTAGCAAAATCCCTTGGCCATAGCTTAATTGAACCTATACCTGGTATTGTTCAACTAAAACTTGATGCTCCTTATTTAAAATCTATTTCTGGAGTTAAGTTTGATGGATATGCAACTTTACTTGTAAATAATGAAGCCATACGAAAGGAATTTGGTGAAATCCTATTTACCGATTATGGAATATCTGGTCCACCAATTCTTCAAATATCAGGCTTGGCATCAAGATCATTTTCAAAAAATGAAAAGGTTGAAATTGTAGTTGATATGATGCCAAAGGAAAGTAAAGAATATTTATCTGATTTTATTGAAAATCATCTAGCTGTATTTTCCTATAGATCAATATCTAATGCTCTAATTGGAATAATAAATAAAAAGCTTATTCCTACTATTCTGAAATGTGCAGGAATACAAAATATACATACTCCTTGTTATGAGCTAACTTGGAAAGAAAAAAATAATTTAATTAATTTATTAAAAGAATGGAAATTTACTTGTATCGGTACTAATGGATTTAATCAAGCTCAAGTTACAATTGGAGGAGTTAACACAAAAGAAGTTAATCCAAACACCCTAGAATCAAAAATAGTTAAGGACTTATACTTCTGTGGTGAAATATTAGACGTGGATGGAGATTGTGGTGGTTTTAATCTCCAATGGGCTTGGAGCTCAGGTCACTTCGTTGCAGAAAGCATTTATACCAGCATACAAAACAAAAAATAATAACAAAAAACTCTTCTGTAGAATAAGCAGAAGAGTTTTTATATTTTTTATAAATTAGTAAAATTGATTATTTCCTTAATTATTAATGGCTTTCATTTTTCCTTCTAATTTTGTTAATTCTTTACCTTCTGAATTTATAACCTTATGTTTTATAGTTAAGGTTCCATCTTCATTTTCTATTATCTTTGATAGTACTTTTACTTCTTCACCATATCTACATTCTTTTTCAAATATAACCTTTATTTCTTCTAACATATAATTATCAACTATATTTTTAGGTAAACTTTCTATCGACCATTCAATATATTTTGTATTATTTACATGTCCATTAGAATCAATATCAGAATATCTCACCTTAAATGTTTCTTCATAATCGTACTCTTCAAAATCACTCAATCTAGGAAGCTTAAATTCACCTTCCATATCTCCTTCTTCACCATATACAGCATACTGATCCTTAGGTATTCTCATTGCTCTTCTTTTTTTAATATCTAACATTAAAAAGGTTGCACTTCCCTCAACTATTTTTTCTCCATCTTCACCTATTATTTCATAATTTCTTACTGCATAAAACTTTTTAAATCCAATTGATTGAGTTATAACATTAATTTTTTCTCCATACTTAGGATATCTTTTTACTTTTACATCATAATTATAAAAAATCCATGTCATATTTTTATTTAATAGCTCATTAACACCTGAACCTAAATCTTCCGAATCCTTATTTCCTACATCTGATAAAATACCAAGAACTACAGGCATTGTGCAGTTTAATTTGCTATCTACATTATAATAATAAATTTCATATTTCTTGCTATATTTTCTTCCCATTATATCCTCCTAAGAAAATTAAATAATAGGGACTAAAATAGTCCCAATTATTTATTAAGTTCTGCTAATAAGCCTTCTAAATTTAATCCATGAACAGCAGCTGCCTCTTCTAATGTTTCTCCTTGTGCTGACGGACAACCAACGCATCCCATACCAAATGCCATTAGTATTTCAACAGAATCAGGATTATTTCTTATTATTTCTCCTATAGTCATATCTTTGCTTATCATAATTATCCCACCTTTTATAATTTTTGCTAATAATTAAATTATAGTCTATTTTTTACATAAGTAAAATAAATAAAATATTAATTTTATTATTACCATAATACTCATAGCATAACTTTAATTTATGTGTACAAACTATATTATATAAGGAGGGATAAATTTATGGGAAATTATATTTTACTTAGAAATGCTGAAAATAAAATAAATTCTTTATTAGATACTAATTCAATAAAAAAAAATAAATTTCCAATAATAAAATTAGTACAAACTCCTAATTATTATTATATATATATTTTTCTTAACGGACTAATAAAAAAACATATTTCTTTAAGATACATAAATAATTTTCTTATATTAAACCTATCTTTAGTATGCACAAATAATAATATAATATCAGAATATAAAAGAACTATTTATTTAAAAAATTTAGATATAAAAAATATAGAAAATACAAATAAAAATAATTTAATTAAATACAAAATACCAATAGAATATCAAGTAACAATTAAGGATTAAAATTAAAAATTGATAATATAAAATAAAATTCCTCATGGTACAAGCCTTGAGGAATTTTATATATTGTATTATTCTTTATAAACCATCTCTAAATTAGCAAACTTACTATGAGAACCAATCCATGCCATTTTAACAGTTCCTACAGGACCATTTCTTTGTTTTGCAATTATACATTCACCAATACCTTTTTCTTCTGTTTCTTTATTATAGTACTCGTCTCTATATAAGAACATTACAAGGTCAGCATCCTGTTCTATAGAACCAGATTCTCTTAAGTCAGATAGCATTGGTCTGTGGTCAGCTCTTTGCTCAGGAGCACGTGACAATTGTGATAAGGCTATAACTGGACATTGCATTTCCTTAGCTAATGCTTTTATTGATCTTGATATTTCAGATACCTCTTGCTGCCTGCTTTCACTTCCAGAACTACCACTCATAAGTTGAAGGTAATCAATCAGAATTAAGTCTATCCCATGTTCCATTTTAATCTTTCTACATTTTGATCTCATTTCCATTACACTTAATCCAGCAGTATCATCAATGAATATTTTAGCCTTTGATAAAGGACCTGTAGCTCTTGCAATCCTTTCCCAATCATCATCATCTAAGTTACCAGTTCTTAACTTAAGCATATCTACATTAGCCTCAGAACATAATAACTTATATGCTAATTGCTCCTTTGACATTTCTAATGAAAATATAACTACACTTTTATTTTCTACTAAAGCAGCATGTTCTGCTATATTTAATGCAAATGTTGTTTTCCCCATTGATGGTCTAGCTGCAATTAGTACCATATCACCCTTTTGAAAACCAGATGTTTTTGCATCTAAGTCTCTTATTCCTGATCCTACACCAGTTATGGCTCCTCTATTATTGAAAAGTCTTTCTATTTCTAAAAAACCTCTTTCTAAGACAGTTGATAAACTTTCATATTCACTAGTATTCTTAGTATCTGTTATATCAAATATTTTCTTTTGAGCAAAATCAATAACTTCATTTACTTTATCTTGCTTATTATAACTTTCTTCTATTATTGCAGTAGAAGATTTTATTAATTTTCTTAACATAGATTTATCTTCTACTATCTTTATATAAGCATCTAAATTTGCTGTAGTTATAACAGACGAAGTTACCTCTGATATATATGTTACTCCCCCTGCTTTTTCTAGCTTTTCAGTTGATTTTAAGTATTCTAACAAGGTTACTAAGTCAACAGCCATATCTTCTGAGTACATTTCTTTTATAGCCCTAAATATAACCTTATGTCCATCCCTATAGAAGTCTTCTTCATTTAATTTTTCTAAAGCCTTAGATATTGCCTCCTTATCTATTATCATAGAACCTATAACAGATTGCTCAGCTTCTAGACTTTGGGGCAAACTTCTCATTATTGGCCCTTCCATAAGTAACCACCTTTCCTTTACTGTATAATACTTATACATTATATCAAATTTTTTTCTATTATAAAATAAGGATTAAGCTTTCTTAGTAAAAGCTTAATCCCCTTATTACAAATTTAATCTAACTTATTTTCAAAGACTATATCAATTACTTCTTCTATATTGCTTACAGTTTTCACTTCAATATCTGTTAAATTAAGAGGAATTTCTCTTTCATTATCTTTTGGAATTATAACCAGCTTAATTCCCTTTCTTCTAGCACCATATATTTTTTCAAATATTCCTCCAACTGGTTTTACTTCTCCTCTTAATGATATTTCTCCTGTTATTGCAACATCTTGTCTCATAGGCTTATTCAATAAAGCACTAATAATACTTACTGTTATTGCAGCTCCAGCAGAAGGTCCATCTATTCTTCCTCCACCTACTACATTTACATGAATATCATAGTCTTTAATATCTTTATCAGTTATTCTTCTTATTACTGATGCAGCATTAAATACAGAATCTTTTGCCATAGAGCCTGCTGTATCATTAAATTTTATTGTTCCAGCTCCTGCCTTTCTTGATTCAAATGCTACTGCCTCTATTTCTAAAGTTGAACCTATAAAACCACTTACACCGAGTCCATAAATATGTCCAACTTGAGGCTTTTTGTTATAATCTATTTTTTCAAAAGGTACATATCTTCCTATTGATATAACCTCTTCTACGTCCTTAAGTGTTATACTCTTACATTCTTCATTAGAATTGTATAAGGCATAACCATAAGCATCTGCTAGTATATTTACAGCTTTTCTACCCTCTATAGTATATCGGCTTATGAGTTCTGAAACACCATCTTCTAATTCAACTCCAAGCTTCTTTGCAGCATTTTCAATAATACCTTTAATATCTTCTGATGATAATGGTTCAAAATATACTTCTGTACATCTTGATCTTAACGCTCCATTGATCTTACTTGGATCCTTTGTAGTTGCTCCAATTAGAACAAAATCTGCTGGTGCTCCATTTTCAAATAGATATTTTATATATTGAGGAACATTTTCATCATCTGGATCATAGTAAGATGAAGAAAATTCAACTCTTTTATCTTCTAATACCTTTAAAAGCTTATTTTGAAGTATTTCATCTAATTCTCCAATTTCATCAATAAATAAAACTCCACCATGAGCTTCTGTTACTAATCCTGTCTTAGGTTCTGGCACTCCAATTTCCGCTAAGTCTCTTTTACTTCCTTGATATATAGGATCATGAACAGAACCTAATAATGGATTAGTTATTTCTCTAGGATCCCATCTTAAAGTAGTTCCATCAACCTCTACAAATTTTGATTCTTCTCCAAAAGGAGTAAACTTTAGCTTTTTAGCTTCTTCTAAAGCTAATCTAGCTGCTGAGGTCTTACCAACTCCAGGTGGACCATATAAAATTATGTGTTGTGGATATGGTGAAGACATTTTGGAAATTAGTGATTTTATCGCCCTCTCTTGACCTATTATTTCTGAAAAACTTTCTGGTCTTAAGAGGCTCATAATATTCTTATTTATTTTTTTTGCATCTAAGTTCTTTAATCTTTCTAATTTTTTCTTTGTTTTTTCATTTTCAGGTCCCTTTTGTTTTTTAATTATGGACATTTTAACTTCATCCATATATTTATCTTGTCTCTCTTGAAGGGCCCTTTCAACTTGTGTTTCTATTTTATTTTGAACATATTTTTTTGCTATAATTTCAGAAATATAATAAATAGTGTCTTCTAATACTCCTCTTACTTCTTCTTCAGTAGGAACTACTTTTGCTCCCTTTCCTTCTGAAGCAATAACATTAAGCGCATAAATTCTCTCGAAAACATCTGGTGAATTAATATACTTTTGAAGCTTAAATCTTACAGTTCTTGCCCTAATGGCTCCTTCATCAAGTACATTACTTAATATTTGATTTATTACATTAACCTGTGCATCTAAGGACAAATCACTATCTAATATAGTTTCAAAATTTTTTTCGTCATAAGTCTTCAAACTTAGTCCTCCTTATGATTGTGGTACAATTACAACCTTCATTTTAGTAGAAACTTCTGGATATAGTTTCACTTCTATATTATATTCTCCAGTAAGTTTTATTGTATCCATTACTATTTTCTTCTTATCTATTTTTAAATTATAATCTTTATTTATTCTTTCTGCTATATCCTTACTTGTAATAGCACCAAAAAGCTTTCCATTATCTCCGCTTTTAACTTGTAACTTAATTACTTTATCTTTTAATTCAGCAGCAAGTTTTTGAGCTTCTTCCATTTCCGCTAACTTTTTCTTTCTCTCATTTTCCTTTTTAGCGTTTAATATATGCATATTAGCTTCATTTGCTTCTTCTGCTAATTTCCTAGGAAATAGAAAATTCCTTGCATATCCATCAGATATATTTACAACATCACCTTTTTTACCTAACTTTTTAACATCTTGTAATAATATTACTTTCATGTTATTCACCCGCCTTTAAATGTTTTTTTATAGCATCCTTTAAGATTTTTTTAGCATTTTCTAAGGATATATTATTTAGTTGAGCTCCAGCCATATTCATATGGCCTCCTCCACCAATAGCTTCAAGTATCACTTGAACATTTACCTCTCCACTTGATCTACCACTAATAATTATATCAGAGTTTATTTGAGCTAACACAAAGCATACATTTATTCCTGCTATATTTAAAAGCTCATCTGCAGCTTTAGCAGCCATAAAACCTTTTTTTATTCTACCAGGTGCCACTGCAATAGCAATACCGTCTTTTACCTCTGCTGATCTAATAGTATCTGCTATCAATAAGTAATCATCCATATTATCCATAAACATTTTTTTAATCTCTACAGTATCTGCACCTAAGCCTCTTAAGAATGAAGCTGCTTCAAAGGTTCTTACACCTGATTTAAATGAAAAGCCTTTTGTATCCATAAAAATTCCGGCTAAAAGACCTTCTGCCTCTATTGCTTTTAAATTTGGTTTTTGCACCATATACTGTATTAATTCTGTTACCATTTCTGAAGTTGATGATGCATATACTTCAATATAATTTAATAACGCTCCTTCTACAATTTCAGGGCTTCTTCTATGATGGTCTATTATTATTTTTCTTTGTATTTTTTCAACAATATCTACGTCTAATATATAACCATTATTATGGACATCTACAATCATTAACAAAGTCTTTTCATTTATCAAGTCATAAGCCTTTTCTCTGCTTATAAATAAATTATCATAATTTTTATCTTCTTTCAATTTATTTAAGTAATAATCAATAGCATAGGTATCATTACCTAAAATTATATTACACAATTTACCTAATTGCTTAACAACTGAAGACATTCCTACTGCAGAACCAAAACAATCCATATCTATATTTTTATGTCCCATGATTAGAACATTACTACTCTCATATATTAATTCCTTTATAGAATGTGATACAATCCTTGCCCTAACTCTTGTTCTTTTTTCTATTTCTCTTGTATTACCACCAAAAAATCTTATTTGTTCATTGTTTTTAATGACTGCTTGATCCCCGCCTCTTCCTAGAGCTAATTCCTTTGCAGTAATTGCAAACTTATTATTTTCTAAAGGGCATGTTCCGCCCCTTCCAACTCCTATGCTTAAAGTAACTTCGAATTTATTTCCTCTATCAATTTTTGAAATTTCTTCTAACACCTTAAATTTATTGTTTATTTCTTCATCAATAAATTTATCTTGCACTGACATAACATACTTATTTGTATCATACTTTGTTATCATTGCCTTTAATCTTTGAGCATATGCATTAATACATTTCTCTATATCAGCAATTAACATTGGTCTATTAGCTTCTTCTGTACCCTCTAGTACTTCTGAAAGATTATCTACTTCTATGAGCATAATACTTTCTTTTGTGTTTTCCATGTTTTTAAAATTACTTATATCATTAAAATAAACTATATAGATATCTTCATCTGAATTTAATTTTTCTAACTTACTTGCATATATTTTATATAATGAATCTAAAATCTTTATTTTTTGATGTAATTCTTTATCGCAACTTAACAATCTAGATAAATTTAAACCTCTTGCTATGCTAACAACATTTACTCCAATTGGTGATTCATTTTCTGTAAGTTTTTCAAATTCTTTATTACACCAAAAAATTTCACCTGACTCTCTTATTAAAGCAACAGGAGATATTAAATTCATTATATTGTTTTTTATTTCCTGTTCTACTCTCTCTGTAATTTTAGCTATATTGTCTTCTTCTGTTTCTTTTACAACATAATTAGTTATATTGAATACAATAAAAATAATAAGTAAAAAGGAACCAAGCAAAGCATTATTCATAAAATAAAAAGTTATGCAAGCCAAAACAAAGATAATAGGTGTAACAATAGGTACAACACCCTTAATAGTCTTTGTATACTTTGTTATTAAATCATTCCACTTCATAAAATCAATGGTGCTCCTTTAAATGTAATTGAAGTTTACTTAAACTTCTTCCATCCTTTTCATATTCATGTCCTTCAGCTATGCCAGTTTTTAATTTTCTTTTCATGTCATTATCAACATCTTCACATGAATATCCTAATTTTTGCGCCAATACATATAATATTAATATAGCTCCTGATATACAATTTAAAATCGCATCCTGTGCTACATTACTTCCTTTTGTAAGTAAATGATAGAATTCTCCAATTATACATAATAAATTAGCCTTTAGTTTTTCTATCATTTTTATATTGGACATAATATTTAGTTCTTCCCTTTTCATAACCTCACCCCTATGCAAATACCCTGTATATCTATTTTAATTATAATTTATCATTAATGCAACAAATTATAAGGATAATTACAATTTTTGTAAATCTTTTAAATAAAATAAAACCCCTGATAATCAGGGGTTATTTTTATTACTCTGTTGTAAATGGTAATAATGCTATATTTCTTGATCTCTTTATAGCAGTTGTTAATTCTCTTTGATGCTTAGCGCATGTTCCAGAAATTCTTCTTGGTAATATCTTACCTCTTTCTGTAACGAATTTTCTTAACTTATTAATATCTTTGTAATCTATTTGTTCAGACTTTTCTACGCAAAAAGCACATACTTTTTTTCTAGATCTTCTAATTCTTCCACTAGATTTTTTTACATCTTTCATGCTAATTCCCTCCTTTTATATTAGACTTTTAGAAAGGCATATCTCCATCATCTACTGGAGTCATATCCTCATCAAAATTTATTCCCCCGAAATTAGAGGAATTTGAATAATCAGAATCCATATTAGAAGCGCCATATCCATTGTCAAATGAATTATTTTCTCTTCCGCCCATTCCAGAATTATTAGTTCCAATAAACTCAAAAGTTTCAACTACAACATCTGTTGTATATCTTTTAGTTCCATCTTTTGCATCATAACTGCCGGTTCTAATATTTCCAGTTACAGCGATTTGTCTTCCTTTAGCAAGATATTGTCCTATTGTCTCAGCAGTTTTATTAAAAGCTACACAGTTTATAAAGTCAGCTTCATCCCTTTTAAAAGGCCTTGTAACTGCTAATGTGAATCTTGCTACCGCAACTCCACTTCCAGCTGCATAACTTAACTCTGGATCTTTTGTTAGTCTACCAATAAGTATAACCTTATTCATAACAATATCACCTCTTACGCTTCTTGTTTAACAATGATGTGTCTTATAACACCATCAGTGATTCTGAAAATTCTGTCTAATTCTTTAGGTAATTCTGAATCAGCACTGAAGTTGATTAATGTATAGAAACCTTCGTTAATCTTTGCGATTTCGTAAGCAAGCTTTCTCTTACCCCAAACATCAACGTTTTCTACTGTTCCTCCACCATTTTCTATTACACCCTTAAATTTTTCGATGTTAGCTTTGCAAGCTTCTTCATCTAATGATGGGTGTTGTATGAATATAGTTTCGTACTTTCTCATCATTTTCACCTCCTCCCCTCGGACTTCGGCTGTGTTTTACACAGCAGGGATTTACAATTTACTATTATATCACTCTGTAAATACTTTTTCAAGCTAAACTTGATCTGCTTTTATTAATTTCTTTGCATTTTTTTGAAACTTACTTCTTGGAAGCATTACTATTCTTCCACATTCTATGCATTTAATTTTTATGTCTGCCCCCAACCTTGTTATTTCAAACTTATTATTTCCACAAGGATGCTCCTTTTTCATTTGTACTATATCTCCTAAATCAAAATTCTCTATCATAGTTATTCCTCCCCAATCTTTAATTTATTATTTGAGTTTTAAGATAAGGCATTTTTATATTATTCTCATATAAAGTAACCTTTAATTGCTTCCTTAAAGCTCTTTCTAATTTCCACTGTGATAAAGGTTTAGCTTTTCCTGATATAGTAATTGTTGTTCCATATACATTAAGTGCCTTAACACCTAAAACTTCTGGCTTTTGAACAATATCATCTTTATATTCATCTGCAAACTTTTCACAGCTCTCTTTCATTATTTCTATTGCCTTATCTACATCTTCTTCATTTGAAATTTCTATGTCCACTATAAAGCTTATATTTCCTCTTGAATGATTTGAAATTTCACTTATACTTCCATTTGGAATTATATGTGTATCTCCATTAAAATCTTTAAGAACAGTTGAACGTATCCCTATGTTTTCAACAATTCCACTAAATTCACCAACCGTAATATAATCTCCTACCCCATATTGGTCTTCAAACAATATAAAAAATCCATTTATTAAATCTTTAACTAAACTTTGTGCTCCTATACCTACCACAAAACCTATTCCACTTAATACAGCTGCCGAAACCTTGAATATATTACTAATTATAATTGCAGTTCCAGAAAAATAAACAGCATATTTTACTGTGCTTTTTAATATTGTTCCAACAGTCATAGCTTTATTCTTATCAATTGAAAAGTTAGATTTGCTCTTAACCTGCCTTTCTACAAACCTATCTATAAGCTTATCAGAAAATTTTCTTACTAAATTAGCACAAATTATTACAATTAAGATAAGTATTAATTTATTTATAAGTTGCTCTAGTAACTCTCCACTTTTATCAAATATAGATTCCCAATTGATATTTACATTAAATCCCCCATCCAGATTTTTACTTATCTTTAATATTGCAAACAAACCTTTCATCACCTTCTATTTTATTTTTATAAATTCATCATTATTTTTTCTATATATATTTTTATATATTATTAAATTATTAGAAATTATATTATCTATATCTTCTTTATTTTCTGTTCTTACGCATATTCCACAGCTTTGGGTTATAGATGTTGGTGTAGGCATTATTTTAAATTTATAATTATTTTCTTTTAGTTTTTTTTCTGCATTCATTGCATCTAATGTGTTTTTAAAAACTATAACATAATAACTCATATTTTCCTCCAATTTAAGAAAACTTATTTATTTTGATTTTCTTTAATTAATTATATTATATTGAATATTCTTTTTAAATAGCTTTAAATGACAACTTTTTTAATATATTATGTAAATGTATATTATTTATTTTATAATTTATATTATTAAAGATATAAATAAATAAGGAGTAAAAATATGAATATTTATTTAGATAATGCAAGCACAACTTTTCCAAAACCAAAAGCTGTTGCTGATTCAATATATAATTTTCTTACAAAAATTGGAGGAAATCCAGGCAGAGCTAATCATGATAACGCTTTAGAAACAAATCGACTTTTAATAGAGGCAAGAGAAACTATAGCAAACTTCTTTAATTTTGATAAAATAGAAAATATTATTTTTACAAGTAATATAACTTCTTCAATAAATATATTAATCAACGGAATTTTAAAAAATGGTGATCATGTAATAACTTCTTCTATGGAGCATAATTCAGTTATTAGACCTCTTTATAGACTAAAAGAAAACCATATTATTGAACTTGATATTGTATCAGCAAATAATTTTGGTTTTATATCTCCAAAGGATATAGAAAATAAAATAAAAGAAAATACAAAATTAGTTATACTAAATCACGCCTCTAATGTTTTTGGATCAATTCAGCCAATACAAGAAGTAGGCAAATTATGCAAAAAACATAACATCTTTTTTATAATAGATTCAGCCCAAAGTGCTGGTGTATTAAGTATAGACTTTAAAACTCTGAATTTGAGTGCCTTAGCCTTTACAGGACATAAGAGCCTTTTTGGACCTCAAGGGATAGGCGGCTTTATTATTAATGATGATTTAAACTCAATTTGTTCTCCATATACCCTAGGAGGAACAGGCAGCTTGTCTTATTCTTTGACTCAACCTGACTTTTTACCAGACAAATTTGAAGCTGGAACATTAAATATGCCTGGAATATGTGGCTTGTTAGAGGGTATTAAATTTATAAATAATGAAGGTATTAATACTATATATGAAAAGAATTTTTATTTGCGTTCTCATTTGCTAGAAGAACTTCATAATATTAATAATGTTATATTATATGATGATATAAATAAAGCTGACAGCTATACATCTTGCCTTTCTTTAAATGTTAAAGATATGGATACTTCTGAATTATCTTATATTTTAGATAATGATTATAATATAAAAAATAGATCTGGATTACACTGTGCTCCTTTAGCTCACAAAACTGTGGGTACTTATCCTTCAGGTACTGTTCGCTTAAGTATCAGTTATTTTAATACCCTAGAAGAAATCAATTATGTTATAAACTCTATAAACAATATAATAAAATTAAAATAATTTTTTACTGTATAGTTACCTCCTTTATTGTTAATAATTTCAATAAAGGAGGTTTTTTATGGATACTAATTTTTCTGTTGATTCTTTTATGCCTAATACTTATTTAGATATTAAGAATTTCTTATTAAAAAATTTGAATGATGTTCTTTTATCAGATAGAGAAATAATTTTTTTATGTATAGGAACTGATAGATGTACTGGGGATTCTTTAGGTCCTTTAGTTGGTCACAAATTAAAACCCTTAATACCTAAAAATAAATTTTATGTTTATGGAACACTAGAAAACCCAGTACACTCTAGAAACTTAGTTTCTATTTTAGATAAAATATATAGTAATTTTTCTAATCCATATATTATAGCAATAGATGCCTGTCTAGGTAAAATAAATAATATCGGTAAAATATTTATAGAAAACAAACCCTTAAGCCCAGGACTTGCTTTAAATAAAGACCTTCCTAAAGTTGGTGATTTAAGCATAACTGGAATTGTTAATATTTCTGGAAGTTTTGAGTTTTTAGTATTACAAAATACTAGATTATATGTAGTTATGAATTTAGCAGAAGTAATTTATAAAGGAATACTTCATTTTGCATTATCAGCTTCAAGATTAAATACAAAAAAAACTCTATCTAACATTTAATATTTACCTTATTTAAATAATTTCTTAATAAAAAAGGAGCTATTCAAATTAATCTTGAAATAGCTCCCTTTTTATTGTCTATATTTTTTATACAACTATTTATTTATTGCTTCATTTAATACATAAGTTTCTTCCTCAGAAAGCTCATATCTTGATATTCCCTTATCTACTGGCTTAGCATAAGTTCTACTATCTTGTCTTGAATATATACCTGTTAAAATAATTCCATCATTATAAGAATCTAAAATTGCAATTGAAAAACTTAGATCACTTCCTACATCCTCAAAGGCTTTATATCTCATAATAGCTATTTTATTTACACAGCTCTTCATTTCTTCTTTCAAATCTTCGTATTTATTTAAAGCTTCTTCAGAGGCTTTCATAGACTTATCTATTTCTTCAAGCTTAGAAGCTATAAGTTCCTCTAGGTTTTTATTATTACTTCCCCTCATAAGTCTTCTATACTTTTTTTCTAATTTATTTACCGAACTATATAATGATATTACAACTATAAAAAGTAAAATTGTTATGATTAGTAGACCTATTATAATAAATGAAGAATATTCATTTATTATGTTTAATATATTTTCCATCAATTGTTCCTCCTTTTGAGTATTATCAAAAATATGTTTCACGTGAAACATTAATAATAAAATGTTTCACGTGAAACATTATAGGTTCATTATTTCTAATATTCTTTGTAAATCTTCATTTGAATAATATTCAATTTCAATTTTTCCTTTGTTATTTTTATTGCTTATACTTACTTTTGTCCCTAGATAATCTTGTAATCTTTCTGTGATATCTCTATAATAAGGATCTAATTCTGTTTTTCTCTTTCTTTCTTTTTTTTCTGAATTTAAACTTTTAATTAATCTTTCTAAATCTCTCACTGAAAGATTTTCATCTATAACCTTCTGAGCCAATTCACATTGTAACTTTTCATTTGTAATTGATAATAATACTCTTCCATGTCCTTCTGTAATCACTTCATCAATAAGATATTGCTTAACAGTATCACATAAATTCATTAATCTTAAAGTATTAGTTATTGAAACTCTAGATTTCCCAATTCTCTTACTTAATTCTTCTTGAGTTAAATTAAAATCCGTTAACAATTTTTTATAAGCAATTGCTTCTTCTATAGGATTTAAATCTTGTCTTTGAATATTTTCAATCAAGGAAATTTCTAAAATATTTTTTTCACTTAAATCCATAACTAGTACAGGAACCTCTTTTAAACCTAAAAGTTTAGCTGCTCGCCATCTTCTTTCTCCAGCAACTATAATATAATAGTCATCCTTTTTATTTACTATTATAGGTTGAATTATTCCATGCTCTTTTATTGATTGTGCTAATTCAGCTATTTTATCATCATCGAAGTTTTTTCTAGGCTGTTCATCATTACTTCTAATTAAGTTTATACTAATTAAATTCTTTTCAGCTTCTTCTTTATTATTTATATCTTCAGGAATTAATGCTCCTAATCCCTTACCTAATGCAAATTTTTTACTCACTTTCTTCACCTACTTATTGTTTACTTAAAAACTCTTTAGTTAAAGACTTATAAGAATCAGCACCTTTACATTTCTCATCATACAACATTATTGGAAGTCCAAAACTTGGCGCCTCTGCCAATCTTATATTTCTAGGTATCTTTGTGTTATATACTTTGTCTTTAAAAAAATTCTTAACTTCATCATAAACTTCATTACTCAAATTAGTTCTATAATCATACATGGTCATTACTACACCTTCTATTTCTAGCTTCTTATTTAATGACTTCTTAACTAATTGTATAGTATTTATTAATTGACCTACACCCTCTAAAGCATAAAATTCACATTGTATAGGTATAAGAACAGATTCTACAGAAGTTAATGCATTTATTGTTAATACTCCTAGCGAAGGAGGACAATCTATAAAAATAAAGTCATATTCATCTTCTATTTCTTTTATCTTGTTTTTTAAAATACTTTCTCTATCCTCTTTAGCAATAATTTCAACCTCTGCTCCTGCTAACTCCATTGTAGATGGTGCTATATAAAGATTTTGAACTAATTCACTTCGAATTATTACTTCCCTAAGGGATGCATCTGCTGTTAATACATCATACATTGATAATTCCAAATTTCTCTTATCTAAACCTAATCCACTTGTTGTATTTCCTTGTGGATCTATATCTATTGTTAATACCCTATAGCCTTCTAGTGCAAGATATGCACATAAATTTATATTAGTTGTTGTTTTTCCTACTCCACCCTTTTGATTGAATATGCAAATTTTCTTCATATAAAGCTCTATTTTTAGAGCTTCACCCCCTTCCCTAATATTATTATATATACTTTTAATTCATAATAAAAGATTAACATAATAAATTTATTATATATCTTTATAATATAATTAAAATTTATAATTTATTTTTTCAAATATAAGGTTTGCAAAAAAATTTACATAAAAAAATTGACAATTAACAAGCAAAAATAATTTATTTATTACTTTATGTTAGTGATAAATAAACTACCATTTGCTGAAGTTAATAGTCAATTATATTAATTATATGAAAATTATGTTATTAAATATTATTTTTTAGGTATAGTAACTGTAACTTGAATAAATTCCTCACTATCCTTAAATTTATATTCTGCAGGTATATTAAATTTACTAAAAACCTGCTTAATTGTATTAACATATAATTTAGCAGGAAATACACTCTTTACCTTCTTTTTATCTTTATTATTTAATTCCTCACCAGCTAACTTTAGAAGCTCCTTATTAATAGCCTCTTCTGTAGCCTTAACATTTAAAGAGTTCTTTATTATTTTATCAATAATTTTTAATTGTAACTCTTCATCTGGTAAAGATAATAAAGCTCTTGCATGTCTTTCTGTAAGCTTATGTTCAACACAAAGTTCTCTAACCCTTGAGCTCAATTTTAATAATCTTAATTTATTAGCAATAGTAGATTGCTTTTTTCCCATTCTTCTTGCTAATTCTTCTTGTGTGAATTTATGATCATGGATAAGATTATAATAAGCTTCTGCTTCTTCAATAAAATTTAAATCTTCTCTTTGAAGGTTTTCAAGTAATGCAATTTCGGCAGATTGAGTATCTGTAATATCTATAATATTACAAGGTACCTCTTCAATTTCTGCCATTCTAGCAGCTCTCCATCTTCTTTCTCCTGCTACTAATTCATAATTTTCCCCTCTTTTTCTAACTGTAATAGGTTGTATTATTCCATGTGTTTTTATAGATTCAGATAATTCTTCTAGTGCTTCCTCATTAAAAAACCTTCTAGGCTGATAAGTATTTGGAAATATCTTATCAACTCTTATACTAGTAATTTCCTTATTCATATGCAATCAACCATCCCCTACTATTATGAATCACCGTTTTTTCAATAAATTAAAAATTCTATTTTCTTCTCTAAATTCCTTCTTTTTGTTCCCTAATATTGTAAGACAAATTCATATATTAAATCTTAATAATTTACAAATCTCAATATATAAATTATTCATATATTATTTATCGACTTTTTTTATTGTACAATTTTGTAGAATATACTTTTATTTTATTGGTTTTTTATTTACAGTTCCTGCTTTTCTTGGGTATATTTTAGGACAAACTTTTATCTTTTTTATTTCTACAATATTATGATTCAAATCAGATCCTTCTATATTTACTTTTATAATTCCCTTCAGTTCTCCACCTAAAACATCTATTGCTTTTTGTCCATCTTTTAATTCTTCTTCTATAGCAGGTCCTTTTAAGGCAACAAAATAACCATTCATTCTTACATAAGGAAGACAAAACTCTGATAAAACAGCCATATTTGCTACTGCTCTAGAAGTAGCAACATCAAATTTTTCCCTAAGTTCCTTATTTCTCGCTCCATCTTCAGCTCTAGAATGTATTGTTATAACATTCTTTAAGCCTAATTCTCCTATAACCAAATTAAGAAAATTGATCCTTTTATTTAAAGAATCTAATAATGTTACCTGAACATTAGGATTCATAATAGCTATAGGCAGGCCAGGAAAGCCAGCACCCGTTCCAATATCTATTATGTTTTTTGCATTTTTTATAGCTTCCGATTTAAATGCTTTTATGCAATCTATAAAATGTTTTTTTATTATTTCTTCATCCTCTGTAATGGCTGTTAAATTTATTTTTTCATTCCATTCCTGAAGAAGTCTCATATATTTTATAAATTGGTCATATTGATGTTCTGATAAGTCAATCCCTGCCTCTAAAGAAGCTTCTTTCATTAATTGAAAAAATTCCATTATTTCCTCCAAAGAAATTTATTTTTTATATTTATGTTCTAAATAAATTAATAATACAGATATATCAGCAGGTGAAACTCCTGATATTCTTGATGCTTGACCTATACTTATAGGTCTTATTTTAGAAAGCTTTTGAATAGCTTCTGTTCTTAATCCTTTAACATCATTATAATCTATCTCTTCTGGTATTAATTTCTTTTCAAATTTCTTAAATTGTCTTACTTGCTCTAACTGACTTTCAATATATCCTTCATATTTAGTAATTATATTTATTTGTTCACCAATATCTTCGTTATATTCTGGTCTATCTGGGTCTAAAGAGGCTAATTTAAAGTAATCTAGTTCTGGTCTTTTAATAAGTTCATAAAAGCTTATTGGCTTTTTAAGTTCCGTTGATCCTAAGGAAATTAATATATCATTCACTTCTTTTTTATTTGTTATTTGTAGATTTTTTAATCTTTCTACTTCACTCTCAACCGCATTTTTTCTTTGTAAGAACTTTTGATATCTTTCTTCTGTTACGAGACCAACTCTATATCCTATTTCAGTTAATCTAAAGTCAGCATTATCTTGTCTCAAAAGAAGTCTATATTCAGCTCTAGAAGTCATCATTCTATAAGGTTCATTTGTTCCTTTAGTAACTAAATCATCTATAAGAACTCCTATATATCCATCTGAACGAGTTAAAATCATCGGTTCTTTTCCCTTAATTTTTAAAGCAGCATTAATACCTGCAACTATTCCCTGAGCTCCTGCTTCTTCATAACCTGAGCTGCCATTTAATTGTCCAGCGCCATATAAACCATCGATATTCATAAATTCAAGAGTTGGTTTTAATTGAGTTGGATCTATTGAATCATACTCTATAGCATAACCAGTTCTTAATATTTCAGCATTTTCTAAACCAGGAACAGTTCTTATCATTTTTATCTGTACATCTTCTGGTAATGATGATGACATTCCCCCTATATACATCTCTTGGGTATCTTCTCCTTCTGGTTCAATAAATAATTGATGTCTATCTCTATCTGGAAATCTCATAACCTTATCTTCAATTGACGGACAGTATCTAGGGCCTACTCCTTCTATTAATCCATTATACATCGGAGCCCTATCTATATTTTCTTTTATTATTTCATGGGTATCTTCACTTGTATATGTTAGCCAACAATCTACTTGTTCTCTGCTAATATCACCACTTATAAATGAAAATGGAACTATTTTTTCATCTCCTGGTTGTCTTATCATTTTTGAAAAGTCAACAGATCTTTTATTAATTCTCGCAGGTGTACCTGTTTTGAATCTTCTTAAGGATATTCCTAAATCTATTAATGATTTAGATAATTCATTTGCAGCAGCTAATCCATTTGGCCCACTATTATATTTAACATCTCCAATGATTATACTTGCTCTTAAATAAGTTCCAGTTGTTAATATTACCGCTTTAGCTGAAAAATATCCGCCGTTTCTTGTTAAAACGCCTTTTACTTTTCCATCTTCTACATCTAATTCTATTACTTCTAATTGTCTCAAATCTAAATTTTCTTGATTTTCTAGAACTTGCTTCATTCTATTTTGATACTTCTTTTTATCTGCTTGTGCTCTTAGTGAATGAACTGCTGGTCCCTTTGAGGTATTAAGCATTCTAGATTGTATATATGTATTATCTATATTAATTCCCATTTCACCGCCTAAAGCATCTATTTCTCTTACTAAATGCCCTTTTGCAGTACCACCTATATTAGGATTACATGGCATCATTGCTATTGAATCTAAGTTGTTTGTACATACTAATGTTTTTAATCCCATTCTAGCAGAAGCTAAAGCTGCCTCACAACCAGCATGGCCAGCTCCAACAACTACTACATCATATTGTCCTGCGTTGTATCTTCCCATTCTCCTTACTTCTCCCTACTTTCCACAACAAAATTCCTTAAATATTTTATTAACTAAATCTTCTTCTAATTCTGTACCTGTAATTTCCCCTAGTGCTTTTAATGCCGAAGTTACATATATAGAAACCAAATCAAGATATTCATTATTTTTAACACTAATAATAGCTTTCTCACAATTTTCTTTTGCTCTTATTAAAGCCTGCTTATGTCTTGAATTAGAAATAACTAAGCTCTCGCTATCAATAGTTCCATTAAAGAACATGTTTTTTATTTCTTCCTTTAATTTATCTATTCCTAAGTCTTCTTTTGCCGATATTTTTATTTTATACTCAAAATTATTTAATGAGTTTAAATCAATTTTATTTTCTAAATCAATTTTATTTAATAAAAGAATAGATTTTTTATTTTTTACAGCCTCTATAATTTCATAGTCTTCCTTATCTAATTCTCTTGAAATATCTAATACTAATAAAACTAAATCAGCCTCTTCTATTTTTTCCTTAGACTTTTCTACACCTATTCTCTCTACTATATCTTCTGTTTCCCTAATTCCAGCTGTATCAATAATTTTTACTGGTATTCCATCTAAATTAATATATTCTTCAATTACATCTCTTGTTGTTCCAGCAATATCCGTTACAATAGCTCTCTTTTCCCTTAATAATACATTAAGTAGAGATGACTTTCCCACATTAGGTTTGCCTACAATTGCAAGACTTAATCCATCTCTAATAATTCTTCCTTCATCTGCATTTTTCATTAATCTATTTATATTATTAAGAGCTTCTTCTAAGCTCTCACTTACTCTAGGTGGTATGCTAGGGTCAATTTCTTCCTCATCTTCTGTAAAGTCTACTGCATACTCAATTAAAGCTAATACATTTAGTAAATATTCATTTAATCTACCTATTTCCTTAGATAAGGAACCATTACTTTGCATTAATGCAGATTTCATTGCTAAGTCTGTTTTTGCACTAATTAAATCCATAACTGCTTCTGCTTGAGATAAATCTATTCTTCCATTTAAAAATGCTCTTTTAGTGAATTCACCAGGCTCAGCTAGTCTAGCTCCTGCCTTGATTGTCATTTCAAGAACCTTATTAGTTGAAGTAACACCTCCATGACAGTTAATTTCTACTACATCTTCAGCAGTATAACTTCTTGGACCTTTCATAAAACTAATAATAACTTCATCAATAGGCTCCTTTGTATCTATATCAATAATATGACCATATCTCATAGTGTAGGTCTTCATATCCTTTATATCCTTGCCATTTTTAGCTCTAAATATCTTTGAAACAATATCTAAAGCTCTATCACCCGAAACTCTTATAATGGCAATTCCACCTTCGCCTATGGCAGTTGATATAGCACTTATTGTATCAAATTCTCTCATGCTTCTATCCTCCTTTTCTTATATTATCCCTCTATATAAAAGTGTCTATAATATTCATTTAACACCGATTTTCGTATTTAATATTATATCCCTTTTTAACTAATATTCATTGTACAAAACTATTTATATTTAGTCAAAATAAATAAAGGTAGGAAAGCCATAGGCTTCCTTACCTTTATTTTCTAATATCTACAACAACTCTTCTATATGGTTCTTCACCTTCACTGAAGGTATAAACATATTCATTACCTTGTAATGCTGAATGTATAATCCTTCTTTCATAAGGATTCATAGGCTCAAACTTATAAGATCTTTTACTTCTTCTTACTTTATAGGCAGTTTTTTCAGCAACTCTTATTAGAGTTTCTTCCCTCTTCTTCCTGTAATTTTCAGTATCTAAGATAACCTTTTTATATGGCTCATCATGATTTTTATTTACTACTAAAGATACTAAATACTGAAGTGCATCTAAGGTTTCTCCCCTATAACCAATAATTAATCCCATTTTAGGACCACTTAAATTTATATAAAGAGAATCATCCTCTTCCCTTATTCTAATTTCAGCCTTTATTCCCATGTTATCACAAATACTTCTTAAGAATGTCCTAGCCTCTTCTTTATAATCTCTTTTTACTTTTACAATTATTCTTGCAGGCTTACTTCCTATAAGATTAAGAAAACCCTTGCTTCCCTCATCTAAAACTTCGTAATCTACCCTGTCTTCAGTTAAATTCAGCTCTTTTAAAGCATTTTGTAAAGCTTCGCTTACAGTTTTACCTGTCATTTCTAATATTTTCATACCCTATTCACCACCTAGTAAAATCCTATCTCTTTATTATCTTTTTCTAGTCTTTGGTGTTGCTTTTTTTGCATTTTCCATAACTTTGTATTTTTCAAGTTCTTCTTTTTCTTTTTGCTTCTTCTTAGCAGGTAAATAATTTACAAAGTAAGTTTGTATTAATTGAATTACTCCGCCAATTACCCAATAAATAACTAAAATCGCTTTAAAATTTAAAGCCATAATTCCCATCATACCAGCCATCATTATATTCATGCTTCCCATATTTGGCCCATTTTCTGTTTTAGGGGTTGCTTTACTTAATAGCATTGTTGGTAAATAAGTACTTAAGAATGCTAAAACTGGTAATATAAATATTGGATCTTTTTCAAATACGTTTGGTATCCATAAGAAAGATGCACTTTTCATTGCATCTGGACTTATACTATTAAATACAGCATACAATGCAAATAAGATTGGTAATGGTAACAAGGATGGTAAACATCCACCAAACATACTAGCATTATTTTCTTTTAAGCACTTATTATATTCTTCTTGCATTTTTTTAGGATCATTTGCATATTTCTTTTGTATCGCATTTAATTGTGGTTGAATTTCTTGCATTCTTGCACTTGACCTACTAGATTTTATGTTTAATGGCAATATTAATAATCTTATTATTAATGTAAATATTGCAATTGTTAATACATAGGATACTCCACTTGGTTCCATATTAAATAATGTAATAATCCAGTCATGAAGTCCTTCAAAAGCATTAGTCAAGAATTGCGTTAAACCGTTCATAGTAACCTCCTTATTTTAATGGGTCATACCCGCCCCTGGAACATGGATGACACCTTAATATTCTCTTTATAGCTAAAAATCCACCTTTTAGTGATCCATATTTGGTTATTGCTTCAATAGCATACTGAGAGCAACTCGGAACAAATATGCACTTTGGTGGTCTCATAGGTGAAATATATTTCCTATATAAATGTATAGATTTTAGAAGTATCCTTTTTATCATTCCTTATATAATCCTGCCTTTTTAAAAAGTTTCTTCATAGCATTTTCAACTTCAAAATAATCCTTTCCTTTTATTGCATTTCTTGCAATAAAAACAAAATCATATCCATCTTTTAAATTATCCTTATTCAATCTATAACTTTCAGCTATCAATCGTTTACTTCTACTTCGAACTACACTATTGCCAACTTTTTTACTAACAGATATCCCTATCCTATTATAGGAAATGTTTTCCTTTGTTTTATTTTTATTGTTTTTATAAATATATAAAACTAAAAGATTATTAGCTATTGATTTTCCTCTTCTATACACCAATTTAAATTCATTATTTTTTTTTATTCTGTATACCATTGGAAATTCAGTCTCCTTTTTTCTGCCTTGCAGAAAAAGGCCACTGTATGCGGCCCTTATGCTGTTAATCTCTTTCTACCTTTTTGTCTTCTTCTCTTAAGAACATTTCTACCTGATTTAGTTTTCATTCTTTTTCTGAAACCATGTTCTTTTTTTCTTTGTTTCTTTTTTGGTTGGTATGTCATGAACATATCATTCCACCCCCTTTAAATAAAAAATTCTATAGATCTATAGCAAATTACTATAATCCTAATTATTAAATTCACCTTATTATTATATATATATCAAGTTTTGATGTCAATACAATATAATTTTCTAATTTCTGTTGATAAAATATATAATATTGTCCACTTTTTGTGGATAACTTATTGAATACACCATTTAACTTATGTTATTATTAATATTGACTGTGAATAATTTTATTTACTTCAAAGGTTATCCACAATTGTGGATATGTTTGTGGATAATTTGTGTTATTTTTATTAATATTTTACCAAAATTTTAGAACTTTCTCTTAAATACTGGGCTTTTATTGTGTTAACAATGTTAATATTTGTACATAATTATATTGTGAATATTTTTTTGTTTTAATTTTAATAAACATAATTATTAACATGTTCATATTATTTTTAAACTTATCAACATTTATTTATGTCTGTTAATAAAATTGTTGAGTAATTGTTATTAATTTTATAAAAAAATTTTTATGGAGGATATGTA